>NZ_NPOR01000041.1:0-152716 GCF_003688325.1 Bifidobacterium sp. wkB338 | reverse complement strand
CGGAACTCAAATCAGCCATTATTTCATCATCAGGCTTGAATGAGGATACGACCATAAAAATAAGAGGAAAGGCGAAGAGGCAGGCAAATAAGATTCTGACCAGCCAACCGCCGATCGATAGCCGATTACGCCGGTACTTCTCTTTAATTGTCTTGTCTTCATGGACAGAGATTGATGATGCAGTGCCGATTGTCATGATATATACCTTTTTCTATCGCTTAATGCTCAATTCGAATGGGTAATCCGACGCTGAACGGCCGTGATGGCCATGATGATCAGGAAGAAGACAAGGGTGATGGCTGATGCGTACCCCATTTCCTGTTGCTGGAACCCGGACCTGACGGCTTCGAACACAACGGTTGTGGTCGAATCTCTGGGCCCTCCCTGAGTCATAACGTTGATTTGGGTGAAGAGGCTAAGCGCAGCTATTGTGATGGTGATTAGGATCATATTTCTGGTGGATCGCAATCCTGGCCATGTTACATTTGTAAATTGATGCCATGCATCGCATCCGTCCAGTTCAGCAGCTTCGTAAAGCTCTGCAGATATGGTCTGCAGGCCAGAAAGCCAGATCAGCATGTGTTGACCAACAGCCTGCCAGATGGACATAACGATAATAGCGCCAAGGGCCGTTTGAGGGTTATTCAGCCAGTCCACGGCTGTCCAGTGATGGAAGGTCAGTTTTTCAAGCACCTGGTTCAGCATTCCGTCATTTTGGTAAATGAACATCCAGAGTAGGGAGACTACTACCATGGAAGTGACCACGGGCAAGAAGTAGACGGTCCTGAAGAAGACGGAGCTACGTACTTTCTTATTAATAAGTATGGCTAAAAATAAGCCTAAGCCGGCCTGAACCGGGACCACAACAACCGCGAAAATAGCCACATTCAGAAGAGCTCGCCAGAATGTCGGGTCAGAGAAGAGCCTGGTGAAGTTGTTTAATCCAATGAATCTGGTTGGATTTGGGCTAATGGTTCTTGCATTGGTAAAAGATAAGACAAAGGCAAGAGCCACGGGAATTCCAATAAAAAGGACCAAAAGTATACAGGCCGGAGCTAGCATAAGCCAGCCGGCGCGGTTCTCGTGAATGACCTCAGCTGATTTATTATTGGGAGTCAATGCTGTATCCCCATCTGCTGGTTGTCGGTTGATAGTGGTCTGAATTGAACTAGACATAGCTGTGTTCTCATTTCTTGATATATCCGTCTGCACCCTTAATGTTTCCGTCAATGTGGTTGACGGCCTTATTGAGGCCTGATGCGGCATCTGAGCCGTTCATGATGTCACCAATGGTCTTGCGAAACTCTGTAGATATGAAGTTGTAAGCAGGTGTTTCCGGTCGCATCTTTACGTACTTACTCGAGATCTTGGTGAAGACCTGCATGCTGCCGCCCGGCTCGAACTCAGGGATAAGATTCTGCGCACCAACTGTGGCAGGAATGTTCATGCCGGCTTTGGCCATTCGGGCTATATACTTGTCTTTGAGGGAGAAACGGATGTAGCTCATCGCGGCCTCTTTGTTATTGCAGGTTGGAGTCATACCTACGGTCCATGAACCACCTCCGGCTACAGACCCGTGACCGAAGTCTGCCATAGGCATGGCCACGATATCGTCGGAATCCTTTGCGTACTTTTGGACGGTAGACATGGTCCAGATACCTCCGTAGAGAAGACCAGACTTCTTGTTGACGAAATCAAGAGCGGTGTCGGATCCCCCCTTTGAGTTGATATAACCGTGTTCTACGAGCGAACGCATCCAATTGGCGAACTCGATGGCCTCTGGGCCATTTAGAACCCCCTGGGAGGACTGATAGTCCTTTCTGTTGACCAGGTCTCCACCGAAAGACTGCAGAATTGGGGCGTAAGCATAGGCATACCATTCGGTCTTGTTATCAGCTGTCCCCATTTCGAAAGGATAGGTCCAATGGCCGCTGGCCTTCATTTTGGCCAAAGCATCGTCCATTTCGGCCTTCGTCCATGGTCTATCGACTGTGGCCACTCGGATGCCCAGATCCTTGAGGACTGACTTTCTTGCGAAGAGTGCCGTGGTGGCATCGAAATAGCCGACAGTGTAGATTTGCTTATTCCAAGTACCTTTGGCAGACCCGATTAACTGATTTGTGCGTTTGAGTAAGGCTTTGTCAGTTAGAGGTGCCAGAATGTTAGCCCAACCCCAGTATGGTGTATTGGGCTGGTCCACGTCGACCAGACAGGGTAGGTTTCCTGCCGTTGAAGCTGAGATAACTGAATCATTGTATGAGCTCTGGGGGAAAGACTGGATTTTGACGGTGCCCTTCCTGTCCGGGGAAGAGTTGTAATCTGCCACGATGTCTTCCACGGTCGAAAGTTCTGCCTCCGAGCCTGCAGTGTGGGTCCAGAGCGTGATCTCGTTGCCCTGCATCTTTGCTTCTTGTCTGGCGGCTTCGCCGCAACCAGATAATGACACCATGCCAGATAGAGCTACTATTCCTGCGATAAGTCGGATCAATGATCTTTTTTTGTTCATTCTCATGGTCACTCCTTCCGGGTCTCCTTCGATGGTGACTTTGCTGTATGTCTACTGAACAATGGAATGAGGATGGTGATTCTGCCTTAAAAGGACCAGCCAGACTCCATTGGTTGCTGCTCAACTTTCAGTTATTGGTACTTAACGCATTTAAACAGTATAGCGTCAATCGATATACGTCAAACGATTGACGCTACATATGGCAGTTTGTATCTAGACAGGTGTCGTAAAGAAGAAAGGACAATTAGCGTGCACCTGTTTTAGAAGGAAACGCAGTGAGGTCAACGACTCTAAAAGCAGAAAAACAATGAGTTAAACATGCAAAGAAGAATCAAAAAATGATTTTAATCGGTTTCTCCTCCTACCAGGGATTCCTTATAAATAAGGGGACAGTGGATTTTGGCCGGATAAGGGCCTCCAAGAGGAGGCAATGAGGCAAGTGTTTCGGGCATATCATTCATATCGATATGTTCATGACGAATATTTGAAACTAGTTGAGACACCGCCCAATATCCCATCTCATAATGTGGCAGTGCGACCGAGCTGAGACGGGGAGTCATAGTCTGTGCCAGGACAAGGTGATTATCCACCCCCACCACGGATATGTCCCTACCTACCGTAAGTCCGCGACGAGCAGCGCTTTCATACACATACCAAGCCCTTGCATCGTTAAAGCAGAAAAACCCGTCTGGATGTTCATTGTCAAAGAGTCTCTCAACGTCTCTTAAAGCTGTCTCGTTATCGCCAACCTTGATCATCATGGAACCCAGGATCGGTATGCCGGCATCCTTTAGCGCCTGTCGATATCCGCGGCTGCGCTCCCTTTGAGCAATGAGTGGATCCTGACAGCCAATATAGGCAATTCTTTTGGCTCCTGCGCGAATCAAGGCATTGGTAGCGTCAACGCCAATTAAGTATTCGTCGGGTTCCACACTAGGGCTAACTCCGTCGGCATCCGTGGCATCAACAAGTACGATTGGACTTCCCCGTAGATAGTCGGGGATAGTAGTAACTCTGTTGTACATTTTGGCGTAAAGAAATCCGTCGACCCCATAGCGTCTCAGCGCTGCAACATCTTCTTCCTCCTCAGCTGTTCCTTTGGCATTAACTGTCAGCATGATGTAGCCCGAGGCCCTGGCAGCGTCCTGAGCGCCTTGAATAATTCCACCCGCAAAGGGCGTAGTAGCTACATCCTCACTTATGAACCCCAAAAGGCCAGTCTTGGATGTGCGTAACGAACGTGCTAACGGATTAGGCTGGTATCCCAGTCGTTCGGCAGTTTGGCGTATCTGCTTGGCCTTTGCCGGCTTGATACGACCATGGTCGCGATTATTAAGAACTAGGGAAACCGATGATACGGACACGCCTAGTTCTTTAGCAATCTGCTTCATCGTGGTCATAGACGCATCATATATGCTGGTTGCCCGCGGTTACATTTATCCTTAGATATATAATTTCAAAAAATGCATACATGATGCTCAATTCCGTCTCATTGAAGAATTTTATTGATCAGTTCTACTTTCTGGTGAATTTGAGATCGTTTGCCTTGGCGGATGTCCAACTTCAGACTGACTTCAGTTCGGTAGCCTTGTTCAGCCAGAGCTCTGGTGGCTTTCTCGACGATTTGCATTACTTCGCTCAGATCGCCCTCAATTACCGTGCTCATGGCGTTGGTTTCGTTGGACAGTCCTGAATCCCGTATGACCTTGACAGCCTGAGCTACATAGGTTGAGAGCTCTTCGCCCTGGCCGATAGGAGCGATAGTGACCGAAGCCACTGTGTTGAGATATGCAGAATCCTGTAAGTTTTGTGCCTGAACCATATCCGAAGCCTTTCGTTGATTGAGATGAAACATCTCCTAAATCGCGCACTCATCCCATCCACAATAAATAAAATCGTAGGCTTGGGGTCTGACGGATCTTTTCCTCCGATTGATGTTCGGTCATAAGTCAACGGTATGCTTGGTCCAGTCGTTGGTCCGTATGAACTATACGGCAATCCCCGATAGAAGGTGTGATCAGTGGCAGTATCGAAACTGGATGAGGTCATCTCCCTGGCCAAGCGCCGAGGGTTCGTCTTTCCCGCAGGGGAGATCTATGGCGGGACGCGCTCGGCCTGGGACTATGGTCCTTTGGGCGTGGCCCTCAAGGACAACATCAAGCGTGAGTGGTGGCGGACCATGGTGGTCACCCGCGACGACGTGGTTGGCGTGGACACCTCGGTCATCCTGCCCACGGCGGTCTGGGAGGCCTCGGGCCATGTCTCTGTTTTCAACGACCCCCTGATCGAGTGCCTGAACTGCCACAAGCGGCACCGGGCCGACACCCTGGAAGAGGCCTACGTCGAGAAGCACGGCCATGATCCGGAAAACGGCCTCAAGGACATTCCTTGCCCGGACTGCGGCACCAAGGGCCAATGGACCGAGCCGCGAGACTTCAACATGATGCTGCAAACCCATCTGGGGCCAGTCCAGGACGAGAAGAGCCTGCACTACCTGCGTCCCGAGACTGCCCAAGGCATTTTCGTGGACTTTAAGTCCGTCATGGCTTCCTCCCGCTCCAAGCCCCCCTTCGGCATCGCCAACATGGGTAAGAGCTTCCGCAACGAGATAACGCCTGGCAACTTCATCTTCCGCACCCGCGAGTTCGAGCAAATGGAGATGGAGTTCTTCGTCCACCCTGGCACCGACGAGGAATGGCATCAGTACTGGATCGACGCCAGGACCCGTTGGTACGTGGACCTGGGTGTCAAGCCGGAGAACCTGCGGCACTATGAGCACCCCAAGGAGAAGTTGGCCCACTATTCCAAGCGGACCGTGGACATCGAGTACCGTTTTGGCTTCCAGGGTTCCGAGTGGGGAGAGCTGGAGGGCGTGGCCAACCGCACCGACTACGACCTCAAGGCCCATGCCGAGCACTCGGGCGAGGATCTGAGCTACTTCGACCAGGCCAGCGGGGAGCGCTACATCCCCTATGTGATCGAGCCTGCGGCCGGTCTGACGCGCTCGCTGATGGCCTTCCTGGTGGATGCCTATGATGTGGACGAGGCTCCCAACACCAAGGGCGGGGTCGACCGGCGCACTGTGCTGCGTCTGGATCCGAGGCTAGCCCCGGTCAAGGCCGCCGTCCTGCCCCTGTCCAAGAAGCCCGATCTGCAGCGGATAGCCCATGACCTGGCCGCCGACCTGCGCCAGAACGAGTGGATGGTGGACTATGACGAGTCCGGCGCTATCGGCCGTCGCTACCGTCGTCAGGACGAGATTGGTACCCCCCTGTGCATCACCGTGGACTTCGACACCCTGGACGACAAGGCGGTCACTATCCGCAACCGGGACTCCATGCAGCAGGACCGAGTGGCCTTGGACCAGGTGGAGGACTATGTGCGCCGGGTCGTCGGCGAACAGCGAGTGCGCTACCCCATGGGCCCCTCCGACCTGACCGGCGTGCGCGCCGCCGACGGCTACACGGACCTGGCCAGCGAGCCGGGCACGGACGAGAGCGAACCCATCAAGGTGGCCGAGGCCGGTGGCCGGTACTGAGACTGATCGCCCGGCCCAGAAGATTGCTCCGGTGCAGCTGGGCCCGATAACCGTACCTGTACCGGTCATGCTTTCGCCCATGGCTGGTGTGACCAACTGGCCCTTCCGCCTGCTGTGCCGTGAGTACGGACCCGACGGACTGTATGTGGGGGAGATGGTTACGGCTCGGGCCCTTGTGGCGCGCAATCCCAAGGCCTTCCGGCTGTGTCGCTTCGCTCCTCAAGAGAAAGTGCGCTCCCTGCAGTTGTACGGGGTGGACCCTCAGATTATGGAGCAGGCCACCAGAATGGTGGTTGATGCGGGCTGGGTCGATCATATCGACATGAACTTCGGTTGCCCAGTCCCCAAGGTCACCAGACATGGCGGCGGATCCGCCCTCCCCTGGAAGACCGACCTCTTCACCGAACTGGTTCATCGAGTGGTCGCTGTCTGCTCGCCTGCCGGAATCCCCGTCACCGCAAAGATCCGGGTGGGCATCGACCACCAGCACGAGACCTTTATGGAAGCGGCTCACATCGCCCAGGAAGAGGGGTGCGCCGCCGTGACTTTGCATGCCAGAACCACGGCTGAATACTATGGCGGCCATGCAGACTGGGATCGGATCGCTCAGCTGGTCCAGTCCGTAGACATCCCCGTCTTCGGCAACGGCGACATCTGGACCGCCGAGGATGCCCTGGACATGTTCGCCCAGACAGGCTGCGCAGGCGTGGCCATCGGCCGGGGCTGCCAGGGCCGTCCATGGCTCTTCGCCGACATCGCTGCGGCCCTGGCCGGCTCGCCGGAACGGCAGGAGCCCACCCTGGGTCAGGTCGGGGCGATCATGGCCCGCCATGCCCGGCTCCTGGTCGAGTTCTACGACGGCGACGAGCGCATGGCCGTCCATGATATGCGCAAGCACGTGGCATGGTACCTCAAGGGTTTCGCCGTGGGGGGACAGGTGCGCCGCAACTTCATGGCATGCGAGAACCTGGAGGATCTGGATCACTGCATCGCCGACCTGGACCAGGACATGCCCTATCCGCGTGCCGTGGCCGGCAAGCCCCGGGGTCGGGTCCGCTATGCCAAGAAGGTTCGCCTGCCATATGGCTGGCTGGATTCGCGGACTACCACCCATCAGGAGCGCGAAACGCTCTTTGGCAATGATCCCATGGACGCCTCCTACTGAAGCCGGAAATATCCCTCTCGCCAAGCATGTGCATCCGAGTCTAGAATCAGGGTTTAGAATACGGACAGAACGGCGTGGAGGTTCTTTCGGAAGACCAGGGCGGTTGGCTCTGACCTCCCGGACCCTAGGCCCACGGCCGTCAGGGAGGGTCGGAACGCCTGTGGGCAAATGCGTGTTGGCGTATATGACCTGCGCTAGAGTTGAGCGTAACGTGAGTGACGGGAGCATACTGTGAGCGAGATTGCCCAGAATGACAATTTCAATGACAAGACCAACATCAAGGTCGTTGGTGTTGGTGGAGCCGGTGGCAATGCTGTCAATCGCATGATCGCCGAGGGTCTGCAGAATGTCGAGTTTGTGGCCATCAATACCGATGCCAAGGATCTCCTGCGCTCAGATGCCGATGTGAAGATCTCCCTTTCTGATGCCAACAGCCGTGGCTTGGGGGCTGGCGCCGATCCGGAGAAGGGCGCCAAGGCTGCCCAGGACCATCAATCTGACATTGAAGAGGTCCTCAAGGGTGCCGATATGGTCTTCGTCACTGCAGGGGAAGGCGGCGGCACAGGCACCGGCGCCAGCCCCTTGGTTGCGCGTGCAGCCCGTCAGCAAGGCGCGCTCACCATCGCCGTGGTCACTCGGCCGTTCACCTTTGAGGGGCCCAGGCGCTCCGCTTCCGCCGAATCGGGCATCGAGAACCTGCGCAAGGAGGTCGATGCCCTTATCGTTATCCCCAATGACCGGCTTCTGGATCTCTCGGATCGCACGGTCTCGGTCATGGATGCTTTCAAAACCGCCGACACGGCCTTGCTGGCCGGCGTTCAGGGCATCACCGACCTGATTACCATGAACTCCTACATTCACGTGGACTTCTCCGATGTCACCGCTATCTTGAAGGATGCCGGCACTGCCCTCTTCGGCATCGGCGCAGCCAGGGGTGAGGATAGAGCCACGCAAGCTGCTGAGATCGCCATCTCCTCCCCGCTCTTGGAGGAGAGCATCGAGGGCGCCCATGGAGCTCTTATCAATGTGGCCGGCCCCAGCGACCTGAGCATGCAGGAGGCATCTGCCGCCGCACAGCTGGTTCAGGATGCCATCCATCCTGAGGCGCAGATCATCTGGGGTCTGGCCTTGGATGACGCCTATGGGGACGAGGTGCGGGTCACGGTCATCGCCGCCGGATTCGATCCCACCCCAAAGAAAGATGAGATCAAAGCCCCCGTAGCAGACTCGACTACTGCACCGGTAGCGGCCACCCCGGTCCAGGAGCCCCAGCAGCCTCAGCAGCCTATGGCGGATCCGTCCGTCCAGGCGGAGTCGGAGTCCGATGAGACCTCCGAACACGATGTGGTGCCCCCTGCCTCTGGCGATGACGGCACCTCCGACCCGGGATATCTGGATATCCCTGACTTTCTGCGGTAATCAGGCGAAGGAGCAGATATGGCAGGATTGATGAAAAACGCGATGTCTTTTTTCGGCATGTCGGATGTCGTGGACGACGATGACGACGATCTGGCTGACGATGACGAGGCTCGCGACGGTTTCGACACCGATCACTCTGTGACCCCCATGGCTCAGCAATCTGCATCCAACAGCCAGGAAGCCGAGCCCACACCTTTCCAGAGCCGGATCAACCGCATCACTACCATTCATCCCAAGTCCTACGAGGATGCCCAGATGGTCGGCAGGGCCCTGAGGGACGGGGTGCCGGTGGTCCTCAACCTGACTGGGGTGTCCGAGTCTGTGGCCTACAGGATCGTCGATTTCTCCGCCGGTGTGGTCTTCGGGGTACGCGGGTCCATTGAGCGGGTCACTCCAAGGGTCTTCCTGCTCAGTCCTGCACAGGTCAACATCAAGGTGGAGGAGCCTGAGTCGGGTTCTTCGGCCAAGGGGCTTTTCGCCCAGTGACTGACACCCTGGCAACCGTGTCCGCAGGAGCCTGAAGACGCATGCTTGTTCCTTTTGTTCGTTATCTGGTAGACATCCTTATCGAGACCTACCTGCTGGTTCTCTTCGTGCGGATGATTCTGGACTGGGTTCTGGTATTGTCGCCTCGCTGGTACCCTCGTGGCTTCGTAGCCTCGCTCATCCGGGTTATCTATGCCTTGACTGAGCCGCCTCTGCGCTGGCTTCGCCGGTACATTCCGCCCCTGCCCATGGGCAGGATCCAGCTTGATGTCTCCTTCATGGTGCTCTACGCCGCACTGATCATCATCCAGGTGCTTATAGGCTAGAGGCAAGACCGCGGATACGGCATACTCCGTGCTAGCATGCAGTAAGAGAACACAATCGGGCTGGTTGGCCTGAAGCGAGGTGGAGAAACATATGGCTCTATTGACGCCTAATGATATAAGGGAGCATACCTTCCAGACAGTGCGGTTCAAGGAAGGCTACGACGTCGACGAGGTCGACGACTTCCTGGATCAGGTCACAGACACGGTTGAAGCGTTGGGCAAGCAGGCCGTGCAAGGGAGTGCCGCTTCCACCCAGTCTCTGGGCACCGATGTGGCCTCATTGAACTCCAAGATCTCCGATCTGACGGCTCAGGTGGAATCGCTGCAAAAGGAGAATGGGGATCTGAAACAGGCCCAAGGCTCCGCAGCCCAGCAGCCCGCCGTGGATGCGCAGACTAAGCGGTTACTGGCCGAGTCCCAGAGTCAGGTCAAAACCCTGGCCTCACAGAATGACCAGCTCAAGCGTCAGGTCGAGCAACTCAACTCCCAGATCGATCAGCTGACTGCTCAGGCCGCTGCGGGCAACAACACCCAGGCTCTGACCAACCAGCTGACGGCCATGCAAAAGGAACGCGACCAGGCCCGCCAGCAGGTCCAAGCTCTGACCAACCAGCTCAATGCCTCCCAGCAGAGCATGGCCACGGCCCGCCAGCAGATCACACAGGCTCAGAAGGCCTCTCAGGAGCAGCAGCAGCGTACTGAGCAGCTGAACAAGCAGCTAGAGGAATCCCGCAAGCGCGAGGAGCAGTTGCGTGAGCAGGTCTCCAAGGCAGAGCCATCCACCGAAACGGGCAGTCTACAGCGGATTGCGGGCGCTGGCGCTGAGGCCAACAGCGAACCCGAGAGGGCCACCGCTATGCTCACGCTGGCCATGCAACTGCACGATCAGTACGTGGACAAGGGCAAGGCCAACGCCTCCCAGCTGGTGGCCGAGGGCCATGCCCAGCACGACGACATTGTCAAGAAGGCTGAGGACTACTCCAAGAGGACCCGCGCCGAGGTGGACGAGTACTCCAAGCGAGTGCACTCCGAGGCCGATGGCTACTCACAGCGCGTACGCTCCCAGGCCGACGAGTACTCGGTCAAGACCCGTTCCGATGCTGACGCCTATTCCAAGCGCCAGCACACCCAGGCCGACGAGTACGAGACACAGGTGCAGACTCGGGCGCAGGAGTACGACAAGAACACCCGCGACAGCGCCGATCGTTATGCCGCCGATGTCAAGAACAAGCTCATGGATCAGTCCAAGGTTCTCGAGGAGAACATCCAGGGGCTCAAGCAGTTCGAGGCGGGCTACCGCAGCAAGCTGACCGAGTTCCTCAACCAGCTGATCAACCAGATTTCAGACACTAGCAATTACCAGTCCATGGAAAAGAAGTCCGAACAGGCCCACTGATTCCATCCGGTAATGACGAAGAACACATCTATGAGACGGCTGCGCGGACGCGTGGCCGTCTTCGTCGCTCTGGCGGCAGTGGCCATAGCCCTGGATCAGCTGACTAAGGCCCTGGCACTGGCCCGACTGGGCAACGGTATCAGGGTGGCTCTGCCGGGTCCTCTACGCGGTCTGCGACTGGTGCGCAACCCCGGTGCATCCTTGGGATTGGGGTCTGGGAGTACCTGGGTCATATCCCTGATTGCCTTAGCAGCCTGTCTGCTCATCATTGTTCTGGCTCTGCGCACCACCTCCATGGTTTGGACCGTGGTCCTCTCCATGGCCTTCTCCGGGGCAGCAGGCAATCTGATCGACAGGGTTGCCTATGCAACTGGTTTTCTTGACGGTGCCGTGGTCGACTTTCTGGACTACGGCTGGTCGGTGGGCAACGTTGCCGACGTCTATCTGACTCTGGCAGGCGCGGCCGTAGTGGTGCTCATTATCTGTAATGTGCGGTTCAGCGACCGGTCCAAGACACTAAAACATGGGGGAGCGGCAAAGTGACACGGCTTCTTCCTGCGCCGGATGCCTTGGTAGGTCGGCGCTTGGATCTGGCCCTGTCCAAGATGCTGGGCCTGTCCAGGGCCAAGGCCAGCGATCTGGTGGCCCAGGGTCATGCGCGGATCATGGGCCGCCGGGTGAACAAGGCCACTACCTTGATGAGCGGTGATCTGATAGAGCTGGACGAGCCCGAGTCAACCAAACAGGTGGAGCCGGTGGCTGAGGATATGCCCGTGGTCTACGAGGATGAGGACGTGGTCGTCGTCGACAAGCCGGTGGGGGTGGCGGCACATCCCTCCATAGGCTGGACCGGGCCAACCGTTCTGGGCAGCCTCCTGCAGCGGGGTACCCACATCACCTCCATGGGGGCCCAAGGCCGCCAGGGCATCGTCTCTCGTCTGGACGCGGGCACCAGCGGGCTCATGCTGGTCTGCAAGTCCGACCTGGCCTACAAGGAGATGCGTCGGCAATTCGCCCGACATGAGGTGGTCAAGATCTACCATGCTCTGGTCCAGGGCAATCTGACCGAGGACAAGGCCACCATTGAGGCCCCCATCGGACGCGCCCGGGTCTCGGACTTCCGCTTCACGGTCACCCCTGCAGGCAAGGAGGCCATCACCCATTGGGATGTGCTGGAACGTTTCGGCTCGGCCACCCTGGTCAGTGTCAATCTGGAGACTGGGCGCACCCATCAGATACGCGTGCACTTCTCCTCCATAGGCCATCCCCTGGTGGGCGATCACATGTATGGGGCCAACCCCGACCTGGCGGACAGGCTGGGCCTGAAGCGGCAGTGGCTGCACGCCATGCGCCTGGAATTCCGCCATCCCCGCACTAAAATCTGGACCAAGGTGGTCTCCTCCTACCCGGCTGATCTGCGCCGCTCCCTGCAGATCGAACGTCAGAGCGCCACCGGTATACGCAGCTAGCGGACTCCGGCGATTCGGCCAGGGGCCTGGGTAAATTGGAGATATGTCCTCAACCCGGTCAGACTTCGTTCACCTTCACACCCATACCCACTATTCAACCTTGGACGGGGCCAGCAGGATTCCTGACCTGGTTGCCGAGGTGGGACGGCTGGGGCAACCGGCTGTAGCCATTACCGACCACGGCAACATGCACGGGGCTTATGAGCTTTGGCGCACGGCTGTAGATGCTGACATCAAGCCGATCATCGGCATTGAGGCCTACGTGACCCCTGAGACTGCCCGCCAGGACAAGAGCCGGGTCCACTGGGGAACCGACGAGCAGCGTTCTGACGATGTCTCCGGCGGCGGCTTCATCACCCACATGACCCTCTGGGCCAGTGACGACACGGGCCTGGTCAACCTGATCAAGGCCTCATCTGTGGCCAACCTGGAGGGTCTGGTCGGCAAGTGGCCTCGCATGGACAAGGACCTGCTGTCCACCTATCACAAGGGGGTCATCGCCACCACCGGCTGCCCCTCGGGCATCGTCCAGACCAGGCTGAGGCTGGGCCAGTTCGACGAGGCCCTGCGGGCCGCCGGGGAGTTCCAGGACATCTTCGGCAAGGAGAACTACTACGTCGAGCTGATGGACCACGGGCTGGAGATCGAGCATCGGGTGACCAAGGATCTGCTGGAGATCGCCCGTCGTCTGGATGCCCCCCTGGTGGCCACCAACGACTCGCACTATGTGCGCAAGGAGGATGCCTCGGCCCAGGACGCCTTGCTCTGCATCAACTCGGGATCCCGGCTGACCGACCCCGGCCGCTTCAAGTTCGACGGCAGCGGCTACTACATCCGCTCAGCCCAGGAGATGCGCGAGATCTTCAAGGAGTTCCCCGAAGCCTGCGACAACACCTTGGAGATCGCGGAACGCTGCAACGTCATGTTCGACGACCATGAGGACGGGGCCTTTATGCCCCGTTTCGACTGCCCGGAAGGTTGGGACGAGACCTCCCTTTTCCTGAAGAAGGTGGACGAGGGGTTGAAGAACCGCTATCCGGACGGGGTGCCCGAGGAGGTATCCCACCAGGCCGACTACGAGTGCGGGGTCATCTGCCAGATGCAGTTCACCGGATACTTCCTGGTGGTGGCCGATTACATCAACTGGGCCAAGAACCACGGAATCATGGTGGGGCCGGGCCGTGGATCGGCGGCAGGGTCCATGGTGGCCTACGCCATGGGGATCACCGAGCTGGACCCGCTCAAGCATGGGCTGATTTTTGAGCGATTCCTCAACCCTGAGCGCGTCTCCCTGCCTGATATCGATGTGGACTTCGACCCCGAGGGGCGCATGAAGGTCCTGGACTACGTGGGTCGTAAGTACGGTTCCGACAAGGTGGCCCAGTGCGTGACCTACGGCACCATAAAGACCAAGCAGGCCCTGAAGGACTCAGCCAGGATCATGGACTACGAATATTCCGTGGGCGACCAGGTCACCAAGGCCCTGCCGCCTACGGTCAATGGCAAGGACATGAGCCTCAAGGAGATCTTCGATCCCAAGTCCAAGCGCTATCCGGAGGCCAAGGAGTTCCGCGACTTATACGAGTCCAACCCGGATGTCAAGCGGATCACCGAAGAAGCCAAGGGTATCGAGGGCATCATCCGCCAGACCGGCGTGCATGCCTGCGCCACCATCATGGCCTCCAATCCCATCACCGATACCTCGCCGCTGATGGAACGCACCGACGGCACGGTGACCACCACCTTCGAGTACCACACTTGCGAGACCCTGGGGCTGGTCAAGATGGACTTCCTGGGGCTGTCCAACCTGACGGTCATCAGGGACACGGTCAACAACATCAAGCGCAACGGCAAGGAGCCCATCAGCATCGAGAAGGTCCCCCTGGACGACAAGGAGACCTACCAGCTGCTGTCCCGGGGCGACACCCTTGGCGTCTTCCAGCTCGATGGCGACGGTATGCGCTCCCTGCTGCGTATGCTCAAGCCCGATAACTTCAACGACATCTCCGCCCTGATCGCCCTCTACCGGCCGGGGCCCATGGATATGAACTCGCACATCAACTATGCCAAGCGAAAGAACGGGCTGCAGAAGATCGAGCCCATCCATCCCGAAGTGGCCAAGCCCCTGGCGGGCGTGCTCGACGAGACCTATGGCCTGATCGTCTATCAGGAGCAGGTCCAGTCCGCGGCCAGAATTCTGGCCGGCTACTCCTTGGGCCGAGCCGATGTGCTGCGAAGGGCCATGGGCAAGAAGAAGCCAGACGTCCTGGCCAAGGAGCAGGTTCCCTTCTTCGAGGGCATGAAGGAGCACGGATACTCCCATGAGGCCGCCCAGGCGGTCTGGGATGTCCTGGTGCCCTTCTCGGGCTACGCCTTCAACAAGGCACACTCCGCGGCCTATGCCCTGATCGCATACTGGACCGCTTATCTGAAGACCCACTATCCGGTGGAGTTCATGGCCGCCCTGCTGCAGAACGAGCGGACCAACAAGGACAAGACCGCACTCTACCTGGGCGAGGCCAGAAGGATGGGCATCCGCATCCTGGCGCCTGACATCAACGAGTCCGTGTCCGAGTATTCCGCTGTCGGCGACGTGGTCCGCTTCGGTCTGGGAGCCATCCGCAATGTGGGCGACAAGGTAGTGGCGGACATCATCAAGGAGCGCCAGGGACCCCGGGGCAAGTATGTCAACTTCATGGACTTCATCAAGCGGGTGCCCATGGAGGTGCTCAACAAGCGAACCGTGGAATCCCTGATCAAGGGCGGTGCCTTCGACGGCATTGACCCCAACCGGAGGGCGCTTTTCCAGATTCACGATGAAGCCGTCGACCAGGTCATGCCCATCAAGCGCAAGCAGGCCGAGGGCCAGTTCGACCTCTTCGCCGACGCCGATGAGAACGCCCCCCAGCAGGATGCCTTGGGCGATGCCCAGGTGACCGTGCCCGACATCGACGAGTGGGACAAGTCCACCAAGCTCAACTTCGAGCGGCAGATGCTGGGCCTGTATGTGTCTGACCACCCGCTGAGCGGCATGACCTCGGTTTTGGCTGGCATGCGAGACATGTCCATCGCCCAGCTGCTCAACCGGTCTAACAGCATGGACGGCAAGGCGGTGACCCTGGCCGGGCTGGTCACTGCTGTGGACCGCCGGGTCTCCAAGAAGGGCAACCCCTGGGCCATCGTCACCATCGAGGACTTGGAGAGCTCCATCCAATGCATGTTCTTCGGCAAGGTCTACGATGCCCACTCCGACGACCTGGCCCTGGACTCGGTCATCAGGGTGAGGGGAGTGGTCGAGCTTCGTGACGAGGCCACCAACATCCGCGTCAACGATATGGAGGTGCCCGTCCTGGAGTCGGCGGATGAGCGGCCTCTGACCATCACCCTGCCCAAGCAGGCTCTGGACCGGGGGCACATGGAGCGGCTGGCTCGGATACTCAAGTCTCACCCCGGTTACTGCCAGGTCCGTCTGGCCGTCACCGACGACCGGGGCAACGTCCGTCTGTTGACCTTTGGCGACGGATTCCGCACACGGCACGACACCTCCATGATGGCCGAGATCAAGTCGGTCTTCGGACCCTCCTGCCTGCCGTCGGCCTAGGACGCGCCCGGAACCGTCTCACCATTTGGGACGGTGGTGAGTCGCTGGCTTTGGCGACACAAAAGTTCACTACCATCAAAGTATGTCAAAGCTCATGATGAGAACCATGGATCTGCGCGGGAAAACCATGTCCCGCGCCCAACTCCTCGCCGCCATGCCCCGAGCCGATATGGGTACACGGGAGGCCAGGGCCCAGGTGCAGCCCATACTTGACCAAGTGCGTGAGCATGGGGCAGCGGCCCTGCGCGACCTGGAGGAGAAGTTCGACCATGTGCGTCCCCATGATCTGAGGGTTCCGGCATCGGCCATGCAGGAGGCCCTGAGGCAGCTGGATCCCAAGGTCAGGGCAGCAATTGAGGAGTCCGTTACCCGCATCCGCAAGGTCTGCACTACCCAGGTGCCCAAGCCCATGGCCACCGACCTGGCACCTGGCGCTCGAGTCAGCGAACGGTGGATTCCGATTGAACGCGTAGGCCTCTACGTGCCGGGAGGCAAGGCCCTGTATCCTTCCTCGGTCATCATGAACGCGGTGCCCGCTCAGATTGCCGGTGTCGATTCCCTGGCCGTGGCCACTCCGCCCGCCTCTGATGACCCTCGGGGTCTGCCGGCTGCCATCATCCTTGCCACCTGCGCCATCCTGGGAGTGGACGAGGTCTATGCCGTGGGCGGCGCCCAGGCTGTGGCCATGTTCGCATACGGAGCCAGGGGATCCGAGCCCCAGGACGGGGAGATTCTCTGTGACCCGGTCGACAAGATCACCGGCCCGGGCAATATCTTTGTGGCGACAGCCAAGCAGATGGTCTCCGGCATGGTGGGAATCGACGCCGTGGCCGGACCCACGGAAATTGCTATTCTTGCCGACGGGCAGGCCAACCCCGACTGGGTTGCTGCAGACCTGATCGGCCAGGCCGAACATGACGAGCTTGCCGGTTCGGTGCTGATCACCGACAGCCAGGAACTGGCCCAGGGCGTTCAGGAGGCTTTGGGGCGCAGGGTGCCTCGAACCGAGCATGCCGACCGGGTGCGCACCTCCCTGGGCGGCAACCAGTCGGGAATCATCCTGACCGACGGGATCGACCAGTCCATCGACGTGGCCAATGCCTATGCCGCCGAGCATCTGGAGGTTCAGACGGCCGATCCTGATGCCGTCATCGACAGGATTCGGAATGCCGGTGCCATCTTCCGTGGCCCCTATTCTCCTGTGCCTCTGGGCGACTATATGTCCGGGTCCAACCACGTTCTGCCCACTGGCGGCACAGCCCGGTTCGACGTGGCCCTGGGCGTCCACACCTTCATGAAGCCTGTCGAAGTCATCGAATATGACAAGGAAGGGCTCAAGCCCATCGCGGCCAAGATCAATGATTTTGCCGTATCCGAAGACTTGCCCGCCCATGGCGAGTGCATCCTGAGCCGGTTCCTGGACGACCCCTACAACAAAGCCGACCTGGAAGCCAACGAAGAGAAGGCTGGTCTGCTGTGAGTGCCATACCAGCTGATCTTCCCCTCCGCATGGACCTAATAGGGGAGGAGCCTTACGGCGCCCCCCAGCTGGATGTTCCGGTCTGCCTGAACGTCAACGAGAACCCCTACCCCCTGGACCAGGAGGTGGTCGATGCCATTTGCCAGCGTGTGCGCCAGGTGGCCCCCAGCCTCAATCGCTATCCGGACAGGGAGCATGAGGACCTGCGGCGGGCCCTGGCTGCATACCTGAAGAAGGAGTCTGGCGCCTCGCTTGAACCCAAGCAGATCTGGGCGGCCAACGGGTCCAATGAGATCATGCTTCAGCTCTTCCAGGCCTTCGGCGGGCCGGGTAGAACCGCCTTGGGCTGCGATCCGACCTACTCCATGTATCCGGAGTACGCCCGTGACACCTTCACTGACTGGGAGTTGGCTCACCGGCTGCCCGATTTCAGTCTGGATATTGAAACGACTATCGAGCGCATCAAGGCTTTGAGGCCAGCCATGGTCCTGGTAACCAGCCCCAACAATCCCACGGGGACGGCCCTGCCCATGGATCAGCTGACCAGGCTTCTGGAGGTCTGCTCTAAGATTCCCGTGGCAGGCGCGGACCCGTCCGCCCGACCAATCGTGGTCGTGGATGAGGCCTATATCGAGTTTCGAGACCCGGGCACGCCCTCGGCGGTCAGCCTGATTGGTCAGTACGACCACCTGGCAGTCAGCCGGACCATGTCCAAGGCCTTCGCCTTTGCCGGCGCCAGGGTGGGTTACCTGGCTGCATCCCAAGGAATAGTCGACGCAGTCCGCATCGTCCGAATGCCCTACCATCTGAGCGCCCTGACTCAGGCTGCGGCCCTGGCTGCCCTGGAGCACACGGACCTCCAGCTGGCTCGGGTGGATCAGCTTCGCCAGACCCGTCGGCAGACAGCCGAGTGGCTGGCCGGACAGAAGTTCCATGGTCAGCCCTTGACTGTGGTTCCCTCGGCCTCCAACTTCATCCTCTTCGGCATTTTCCCCGACCGGGATGCCGTATTCGAGGCCATGAAGGATGAAGGGGTGTTGATCCGGGCCGTAGGTCCTCAGGGCTATCTGAGGGTTTGCATGGGCACGGACGCGGAGATGGAGCGATTCCGCCAAACGCTGGTCCATGTCCTCAAGCGGTTCTAGGAGGATGCAGACCAGCGGCACGGCTATGCTGGTGGTCTAGACGCCGCGCAGAAAATACAGCACGAACTGGAGTGTGCGGCAGAAAGCGGAGGAGCAGCAATGGCAGGCAGAACAGCCACCATCACCCGCCAGACCAGTGAATCCAAGGTGAGCCTGAGTCTGGATCTGGATGGCACCGGAGTGACCGATATCGACACCTCGGTTCCCTTCTATGACCATATGATGACGGCCCTGGGCAGGCATTCCCTGATCGACCTGACCATCAAGGCAAGCGGGGATACCCAGATCGACGTCCATCACACCGTCGAGGACGTTGCCATCGTCTTTGGGGAGGCCCTGGCTCAGGCTCTGGGCGACAAGCGGGGCATCAAGCGCTTCGCCGATGCCACCGTCCCTCTGGACGAGGCCCTGGCACGAGCTGTGGTCGACATTTCCGGCAGGCCCTATGCGGTCTGCACGGGCGAGCCTGAGGGGTTCCAGTACGCCATGATCGGCGGGCATTTCACCGGCTCCTTGGTCCGGCACGTCATGGAGTCCATCGCCCTGCATGCCGGCATCTGCCTTCACCTGACCCTCTTGTCGGGCAGAGATCCGCACCACATTGCCGAGGCAGAGTTCAAGGCCGTAGCAAGGGCTCTGCGCTTCGCGGTGGAGCCTGATCCCAGGGTGAAGGGCATCCCCAGCACCAAGGGGTCGCTATGAGCGCGGATGAATATGACAACAATGACAGCAGGGATCAAGACCTGCCGGATTCCGGCCATCATCTGAGTGAGGAAGAGGTCGAGCGGGCTCTGGCCAGCTTCGAGGCTGAGTTCAATGAGGGCCAGAATCAAGCGGATCAGCCCGTTGAACACTCCGGATCAGACGTGGATGACGGGGCTGGCTTGGATTCCGCGCCCGCTGACGAATCTTCAGTGGAACCGGACGAGGCTGATGGCGTTGCTGCCGATTTCGACCAAGAGCTTGAAGGTCTGATCGGCAACCGGGCCAAGGCCGCCGTAATGGTGACACGCCTGGCTTCGGCTGAGCTTCTGGCCGCCTTCTGTCAGATATCCGATATCTCCGCCTATTGCATCCAGGCCCGTGAGGGTGCTGTGGCCGTCCTGAGAAATCTGGACGGGGACGGACCCGAGGCAGCCATCCGCGATCTGACCACGGTCGTATCCGGACTCAGCGCCATCCTGGCCGTCAACCGGGCCGACAAGCTCGAGGTGACCCTATGGATCAGCGGGCAGTCGGGACAGACGCTCGCGCCGCCAATCCTCTTCGCTGCCACTGCCGACTTTGTAGAGGACCTGATGATCGGGACCACCACAGTGGACAGGCTGCGCCAGGATGGGGCCGCCATCTTCGACTCGGGGGAGTACAACCGCGAGAAGGCCATGGGTATCATCGCCTCGCACACCAGGTTCGGGGCCGGAGGATCGACTCGCAAGGGTCGCGTCGAGTAATCGCGCAAGCAAACGGCTTGGCTAGGAGGAACATGACCAGGATACAGGTGCTTGACTATGGGTTCGGTAATGTCAGATCCATGGTGCATGCCCTCTCCCAGCTGGGGGTTGATGCGCAAATCAGCGCCGACCCAGACCTGGCCATGAAGGCCGACGGCCTGGTCATTCCCGGAGTGGGGGCCTACGGGGCCTGCATGGCGGGGTTACGGGCTGTCGGCGGCGACCGCATCATTCTGGATCGACTGGCCCAGGGGCTGCCGGTTCTTGGGGTCTGCATAGGCCTTCAGGTCATGTTCCAGTTCGGGGACGAGGACGGTCGCAGCGAGCCCGGTCTGGGCTTGATACCTGGTCGGGTGACGAAACTGGACGCTGATGTAGTGCCCCATATGGGCTGGGATCATGTCCAGGCGCCCCAGGGAACACGACTCTTGGCAGGGGTCCAGGATCAACGCTTCTACTTCGTCCATTCCTATGCCGCCATGGCGGCGAAGGGGGATGACCGATGCGTTGGGACGCAGCCCGATTTGTCCCTGCGAGTGTCAGCATTGAATCGAACGAGTGGCAGCCAGTCAAGGTCAGCCCAGTCAGGGTCTGACAAGATTTCACAGGGCGCCTCTTTCGGTGAACCGCTGGTTACCTGGGCCACCTATGGACGCAGCAGGTTCGTGGCCGCCTACGAATGTGGCCCCTTGAGCGCTACCCAGTTCCATCCTGAAAAGTCCGGCCAGGCCGGAGCACGGTTGCTGACCAATTGGGTACGGACCCTTTCTGGGTCTTCCGGACTCTCCCGCGAGAAAGGTGAATGAGATGCTCACGCTTCTACCGGCTGTCGATGTCCGCGACGGAAAGGCGGTTCGCCTAAGGCAAGGGATCTCCGGATCCGAGAAGGTCTACGGGGAGCCTGCCGATGCAGCCAAGACTTGGGTCGACCAAGGTGCCGAGTGGCTCCACCTGGTGGATTTGGATGCGGCCTTCGGCACCGGAGACAACCGTGACAAGCTGGCCGCCCTGGTCAACGAACTGGGGGATCGTGTCAAGGTGGAGCTCAGCGGCGGCATCCGCGACGATGCAAGCCTGGAGGCTGCCCTGGACGCAGGTGCCACCCGGGTCAACATCGGCACGGCGGCTCTGGAGGATCCAGAGTGGACCAGCCAGGTCCTGGGGCGTTACGGCGAAAGGGTTTGTGTGGGTCTGGACGTACGCGGACACACCCTGGCCGCCCGAGGTTGGACCAGACAGGGCGGGGACCTTTTTGGTGCCATGGAGCGACTGGACCGGGACGGGTGCAGCCGATACGTGGTCACCGATGTGACCCGCGACGGGATGATGACCGGCCCCAACCTGGATCTGCTGGGTCAGGTGGCTGACCGGACTCCGGCCAAGGTGACCGCCTCTGGGGGCATATCCAGCCTGGATGACCTGAGCAGGATTCTGGACCTGGCCGATCGGGGCGTGGACAGCGCTATCCTGGGCAAGTCCCTTTATGAGGGGGCCTTCACCCTGGAACAGGCGCTGAACCTGGTCTCGGGTCATTGTTAACGCTATAAGCAAGTCTGCGAAATATAGGAATGGGAGCATAAGCTCTATGGATAAGCAAGAGGAGTTCGCGCTGCGCACTGTCGAGGAGCGCGATGTCCGGTTCATTCGTCTCTGGTTCACTGACGTATTAGGCACCCTGAAGTCGGTGGCCATAGCGCCCACCGAGCTGGAGGTGGCCTTCGAGGAGGGGCTGGGCTTCGACGGCTCGGCCATCGAGGGCATGACCAGGGTCTCCGAGGACGACATGATCGTCAAGCCAGATCCGTCCACCTTCCAGATACTTCCCTGGAGGGGCGGACCACAGGGCACAGCACGGATCTTCTGCGACGTGCTCACCCCGGACGGCGAGCCCAGCAGCGGGGATCCCCGACACGTGCTCAAGCGGGCCCTGGCCAAGGCCAAGGAGAAGGGCTTCATCTTCTATACCCATCCGGAGATCGAGTTCTACCTGTTTGAGAACCAGGATGATTGGTCCCAGGTCCCGACCCCTATCGACGAAGGCGGCTACTTCGACCACGTGCCCCGTAGCCCGGGGATGGACTTCCGTCGGGCCTGCGTCAATATGCTGGAGCAGATGGGCATCTCGGTGGAGTACTCCCATCACGAGGCCGGACCGGGGCAGAACGAGATCGATCTGCGCTATGCCGACGCCCTGACCACCTCTGACAACATCATGACCTTCCGGACCGTGGTCAAGGAGATCTCCCTGGAGCGGGGAATCTACGCAAGCTTCATGCCCAAGCCCTTCACCGATAAGCCAGGATCAGGCATGCACACCCATCTGAGCCTGTTCGAGGGGGACACCAACGCCTTCTACGAGGTGGGCCAGGAGTTCAACATGTCCCAGACGGCCCGGCAGTTCGCCGCCGGCATTCTGGCCCATGCGGCCGAGATCTGCGCGGTGACCGATCAGTATGTCAACTCCTACAAGCGTCTCTGGGGCGGGGCTGAGGCACCCAGCTACGTCTGCTGGGGTCACAACAACCGGTCTGCACTCTTGCGCATCCCGCAGTACAAGCCCGGCAAGGGAAACTCGGCCAGAATGGAGTTCCGCGGGCTGGATCCGGGGGCCAACCCCTATCTGGCCTACTCGGTGCTACTGGCTGCCGGACTGGACGGGATCGAGCAGAAGATGACCCTGGGCGAGCCTACCAGCGATGACGTCTGGGAGCTGACCGACGCCGAGCGGCAGGCCATGGGCATCGAGCCCCTGCCTGACAGCCTGGACGCGGCGCTCAAGGTCATGGAGAAGTCGGATTTCGTGGCCCAGGTGCTGGGCGAGCAGACCTTCGAGTACTTCCTGCGCAACAAGCACCGGGAATGGGCCGGATACAGCCGGCAGGTCACCCCCTACGAGCTGGCCTACTACCTGCCCAAGCTTTGAACCCGGGGCTTACTGGTCAGATCGGCCGAACCAGCTGTTGTAGATGATGACGAAGTTACGGTTGCCATAGCTTGAGCAGCGGTCGCCCTCGCCGTCGCCTGCCCGTAGCGCTGCTTCGTTGGGCTGGTAGGGCGTGTAGATGTAGAGCAGGGCAGTGGCATCGTTCTCGATGTAGACCTTGCCGCTGCCACAGGAGGCATCGGGGCTGAAGCGCACATCGTTCAGAGCCTTGGTCTGGTAGGCGTAATGGTCCCGATGGGCTTGGTAGTAGCGGAATCGATGGGCGGCTCCGTAGACCTGGTTGAAGAATCCGGCATAGCTGGCGTCACAGTGTGCATCATCAGGGCAGGAAAGGCCCATGGCCGACTTGAGCTGGACCTGGGTGGCGGGCTGGTCGGTGGCCACCAGATGCTGCTCTTTTTGCAGCATGGTCAGAAGGACCTTCTGACTGATCCCACAGGAGCGGGCGGACCCGTCGATGATCTGAGCCGCGCTCTGCCCCTTGCCGCCCTTGTAGGCATCACATAGACCGTCGCTGGGGCGGTCAGGGACATCCATATGCAGGCTGCGCAGGCAGGTGGATCCGTTGCAGGATGCCCCCTTCTGGTCCAAGAAGGCCTGAACATCATCGGCATTCATGTCCAAGGTGTCATGGAAGCGCTGATCGGTGATGATTCTGCCCGGATTGAAGACGTACTCCTGGGAGAGCTGCTCCTGGTGGCGGATGGCGCGGCCGACCATCAGCCGGTAGGAGACGAAGCGGACGGCCAGGATGCATAGGGCGACCACCAGGACTATCGCCATCAGGGTGGCCCCCAGGGTCTGCGCGCGGCGGAGGGTCATTCGTCCACGTTTGGTGCCGCCCCTTTGTCTTCGTCCCGATGGCCTTGTGCTCATGGTTTTTCTTCCAGCGCCTTCCTGATTCGTTGCAGGCTGACAGGGATGGCCGTCCCCAGCTCCTGGGCCCAGATGGAGACGAAGTACTCCTCCATCATCCAACGTCCCCTTCGCGCACGGTCCATGGCCTGGTCTCGTCCGGGACCGGCGGGCAGAGCCTGGGCCGCCTTGGCCGCCTGGTCCACCAGATCCTGGGCGGTCTGCGCCTGCCATGCCCATCGTACGTCACGGTCCTTGTCCCTGCGAGCCTTGTCCAAGCGCATCAGATCCGCCTTCAGATACGTGCGCAGGCGGGGGATGGCATAGGGCGGGTCGGCACCGATGAAGCCCTTGGCTACCAGATCCGCCGAATGCTGGCGTATCCACTGCAGGACAGAGAGTAGGGGAAGATCGGCCGGGCCAGACACGGCCTTGTCCACCTGGGCCGAGGTCTCCAAAATGGCGACCACATCCTTGGCCACCTGGTAGACAGTGTCCTCGTAGACCTGGCTGACGCCGGTCACAGCCTCCTGCAGGGTCTGATCGTTGGTGATGGCCTCGGTGTGGGGGATCAGGCGCTTGACGGCGGCCATCTGCAAGTCCTCGGCCAGGGCGGAGGTGTCGGGATAGGGGGCCGAGGCCAGCATCAGGGCCTCCCGGCTCAGCCAGCGCGAGGAGATCCGCTGTGCAGGCAGGTGGAGCTTGTCAAGGGCGGCCTGCCAGATCAGTTCCTCGCGCGGTTTGGTCGTGGCACCGGATTGGTGGAGCAGGTCGGCGCTTTTGACCACCTGACCCTGACGGGCGGCCTTGCTGGCCTGGGAGTCCACCCGGGACCGGGCCGACTGCCGGGCCTGTCCGGCCAGGTCACGCTGCAGATCGGTCAAGGACTTGGACCGGCCCAGGACCTTGGGGCGGCCTTGGCTCTTGCGGCCGCGGCTGTGGCCCTGGCGCCGATCATCCTCCACCTGGAAGGTTGGCCGCAGGTAGTCGGGCAGTCGTTCCAGCCTGGCTTGGGTGAAGACCTCCGGATGCAGCTGAGCTCCGATCGTGTCTATGGCTGCGGCGGTGAAGGCCTGCTCGAAGTCCGGCCAGCCCCCGGCGGGGATGGCTCCAGCACCGTTTTCATCCATGGGTACAGACTGTTCTGCCGACCCGTAGGTGGCTTGTTCTGCCGACGCAGGGTCGGTGCCGGGCAGCAGGGGATAGTGACCATCTATCCAGGCGCGGATGGTCCGGGCGGCGTCTGGTGCGGGAACGAACTGGACTCGCAGGGCCTTGGGCAGGGACTTGATGGTGGCTGTGATCAGATCGTCCAGAAGGCCTGGCACTGTCCAGGTGAATTGTCCGGGTGTCAGCTGGTTCAGGCAGTGCAAGGGGATGTGAACTGTGATGCCGTCGTCCGGTTCTCCCGGCTGATAGCGATAGGTCAGGGGCAGATCCATGGGCCGACCGTCGATGCCCAAGGTGTGCCAATGGTCGGGGTAGTCCCCGGGTCGGTAGGAGGCGGACTGGTCGTTCAGACGCTCCACTTTGTCAGGATCGAAGTCCAACAGGTGCGGGTCCGCATCGTGATGCTTCCGCCACCAAGAGCCCAGTGCGGCCAGTGATGTGGCCTCCTGGGGAATGCGCTCCTGGTAGAAATCGTAGAGGTCCTCCTCGGTGACGGTGCCGGTTACCTGGCGAGTCCGGCTGGTCTGCTCGCCGGCCTCGCTGAGCACCTGCCGGTTGGCCTTGATGAAGCCGTCATGCGGGAAGCGCTCGCGCACTTCGCCCTGGACCAAGCCCTGGCGTATCAACATGTCCCGGGCTTGACCGGGGTTGATCCGGGCCCATTGGACCGTTCTGTCGCGCACGATGGGCAGGCCGTAGAGCAGGACCTTGGAAGTGGCCACTGCGGCGCCACGGGAGGCCGACCAGTGGGGTTCGGCGTAGGTGGTCCTGGTCAGGGACTTGGCCAGCGGTTCGGCCCAGGCCGGATCGATGGCCGCACAGCAACGTGCCCAGAGCCGTGATGTCTCCACCAACTCGGCGGCCATGATCCAAGGCGGATTGGCCTTGGCCAGGGCAGAACCGGGGAAGATGGCAAAATGCGTGCCGCGCGCCCCTTGATAGTCGTTCTTGGCTTGCCGACGCGCCCGCTTCATGGCCTTGGCCCGTGCTGCGCCATGCAGGCCAGCGAAATCGGAGGCCTTGGGCT
Organism: Bifidobacterium sp. wkB338; assembly: GCF_003688325.1. NCBI lineage: Bacteria > Bacillati > Actinomycetota > Actinomycetes > Bifidobacteriales > Bifidobacteriaceae > Bifidobacterium > Bifidobacterium sp. wkB338. Next base: position 126,738 of record NZ_NPOR01000041.1, on the reverse strand, counting down.
CGTGGACCACCTGCATGCCCATGCTGGAGAGCAGACCGGCCAGCATGGACCGGTGGATGCCCTGGTCGTCCCAGGAGCAGACCAGGGCATGGGCTGCCTGCTGCCCAATAGGCAGGGCCAGCAGGGCCTGATCCGGTGCTTTGACGGGGACGGGAGAGCCTACCTTCATGTGCAGGCCCCGGCACATCTGGGCCAGCTGCTGGTAAAGGTCATGCCACTGCCGCATGCGCAGGAAGGCCATGTACTCCTGCTTGCAGGCCTTGCGCAGAGCTCCGTTGGAGGGCTCCTTGTCCTGCGGGAAGAAGCGGTTCCAGATGTTCAGGGCCGTCAGGAAATCGCTGGATGGGTCCTCGAAGCGGGCATGGATCCGGTCGGCCTCCTCCCGCTTCTCCTCCGGGCGTTCGCGAGGGTCCTGAAGGGAGAGGAAGGCCACGACCACAAGAACGGCGGCCAGGGTGTCCGGGGTGGCATCCTGACCGGCCTGCAGGATCATTCTGCCTAGACGGATGTCGATGGGAATCCTGGCCAGTTGTCGTCCCAGCTTGGTCAGCCGGATAAGGCCTTGCTGGCGGGAGATGGCCTGCAGCTCGGTCAGTTCCCGAAGGCCATCGCTGACCGCACGGGTGTCGGGTGGATCGATGAAACCGAAGTCGGTGACATCCTCGGCCGTATGGGCCACGCCTACCGAGAGCATGTGCAGGATGACCGAACCCAGGGAGGTGCGCAGGATCTCCGGGTCGGTGAACTTGGGGCGGGTGTCATAGTCGTCCTTGGCATAGAGGCGGATGGCAATGCCGTCGGCCACACGTCCGCAACGGCCGGCACGCTGATCAGCTGAGGCCTGGGAGATGGGCTCTATGGGCAGCCGCTGGACCTTGGCCGACTTGGAGTATCGGCTGATCCTGGCAAGTCCAGGGTCCACCACGTATCGGATGCCCGGCACCGTCAGGGAGGTTTCGGCCACGTTGGTGGCAATGACGATGCGCTGATGGCCGTGGCGTTCGAAGACCCGGTGCTGCTCCTTGGCCGACAGGCGGGCGAAGAGCGGGATGATCTCCAAAGCGTCCGGGCGGCGCATGTCGGAGGTCCGCGGGCCGAAATGGCGCCGTAGTGCGGTTTCATACTCGCGGATGTCGCGCTCGCCGGCGGCGAACACCAGGATGTCCCTGGGGCCGTCCGTGTGGGTGGAGTGAATGACCAGCTCGGCGCAGGCCCGGGCCACCGCCTTGGGGATGTCCGGATCCTCCCTGTCCTGGCTATCCTCGGAGTCGAACCCGGGGACGTGTCGCATCAAGGCCGGAGCCGATCCGGCGGGCTCATAGAGGGTTTGGACCGGATAGGTGCGGCCCGAGACCTCAAGTACGGGCACCTTAGTGTGCAAGGCCTTGGCGAAGTGATCGCGGAACTTGACCGAATCGATGGTGGCCGAGGTGATGATCAGTTTCAGATCGGGCCGTTTGGGCAGCAGGGCGGTCAGATACCCCAGCAGAAAGTCGATGTTCAGGCTGCGCTCGTGGGCCTCGTCGATGATGATGGTGTCGTAGGCCCGCAGCTGGGGATCGCCCTGGATCTGCGCAAGGAGGATGCCGTCGGTGACCACTCGCAGGCGGGTGCTGCGGCTGGACTTGTCGGTGAAACGCACCTGGTAGCCGATCTGGTCGCCCAGCCTGGTGCCCGTCTCCGAGGCAATGCGCTCAGCCACGGTTCTGGCGGCGATCCTCCTGGGCTGGGTGTGCACGATTTGGCGGCCGTGGTCGCCGCGACCCATCTCCAGGAGGATCTTGGGGATCTGAGTGGTCTTGCCCGAGCCGGTCTGACCCGAGACGATGACCACCTGGGAGGACTGCACGGCATGGACGATGTCCTCCTTGGCCGCGCTGATGGGCAGCTCGGCAGGATACTCGAACCTCATGCCCGGCCCACCTCGATGATCCGGTAGCCCTTGGCTGAGGCATACTTCTCCGCCGTCCAGCCGGGTCCCAGTGCGTCAGCCAACCAGGGAATCAGGGAGTCGGCGCCCAGGTTGCGCTGGACCACCAGGTAGGCCCGGCCCTGGGGCTTCAGCCTGGGCAGGTAGGTCATCAGCAGGTCGTGAAGGGCTGCCTTGCCCACTCGGATGGGCGGGTTGGACCAGATCAGATCGAAGCGCAAATCGTCCGGCACCTGCTCCGGGGTCAGCGTGCGCACCCTGTCAATTCCTTGGGATTGGGCATTGCGGGCAGTCAGATCCAGGGCCCGCAGGTTGGTGTCCACAGCGTAGACGTTGGCCTCGGGCGACTGCATGGCCATGCTCAGGGCGATGGGCCCCCATCCGCAGCCCAGGTCCAGAAAGTCGCCCTCTGTCGGTGGCTGAGGGACGCGTTTGAGCAGGACCGAGGTGCCCAGGTCAAGCCGTCCCGACGAGAAGACCCCATGGGAGACTTCCACCTGGCAGGTGCGGCCGGCCAAGTCCACCTGGATGGTCCGCCGCTGGTCTGGGGAGGCCGGGCGGGCTACGAAGTACTGTTCGCCTCCGTCCGTCTCGGTCCTGGAGGATTGCCCCCGGCTGCTGCCATGGTCCCTGTGCGTCATGTCCATCCTGTCCGTCTTTGAAGTCTGCCCGTCCCTCGGGCACCCGCTGATGTCTGCTAAGAAGATGATAATAAAGACTGTGTCATGATTCCGCCTATACCGGATTCGTTCCCTAGTCCATTGATCAACGCAGAGGTGCCTTTGACCCAAGAAAAACCGACCCAAGAGCATGGTTCAGCAGTTGACGATGCCCATCAGGACCCGCTCTCTCACAAATCCGAGGTACTGACCGGCAGTGAAGGGCAGGCCGGGCAGGACCAGGATCAGGAGTGGGAGGAGCGCAGTCGGCGCAATGCCTTCCGCCATGTCGAGGGGCTGGGTGAGCTCCAGGACGTGACCGAGGTGGAGTACCGCAAGGTCCGTCTGGAACGGGTGGTCCTGGTCGGCGTCTGGTCGGGTTCGCGGACCACGGTCGGTCAAGCCGAGGAGTCCCTGCGCGAGCTGGCCGCCCTGGCGAGGACTGCCGGGGCCGAGGTGCTTGACGGACTGCTTCAGCAGCGGGTCAAGCCGGATCCGGCCACCTACCTGGGTTCGGGCAAGGCGCGAGAGCTGGCAGATATTGTGGCCCGGCTGAACGCCGACACCATCATTACCGATGACGATCTTCATCCCTCCCAGCGACGTGCCCTTGAGGATGTCACCAAGGTCAAGGTGGTAGACAGGACGGCCCTGATTCTGGACATCTTCGCCCAGCATGCAACAAGCCGCGAGGGCAAGGCCCAGGTGGAGCTGGCTCAATTGGAGTATATGCTGCCCAGGCTGCGTGGCTGGGGTGGATCCCTCTCCCGCCAGGCTGGTGGCCAGGCTGCCGGGCAGGCCGGCGGCATAGGCTCGCGCGGCCCAGGCGAGACGAAGATCGAAACAGACCGGCGTGTCATCAGACGGCGAATTTCCCGGCTGAAGCGCCAGATCGCCCAGATGGCCCCCTCTCGTCAGGTCAAGCGCGGGTCCCGGCGGCGCTACCAGCTGCCGGCTGTGGCCGTGGTGGGATACACCAATGCCGGCAAATCCTCGCTGACCAACCGGCTGACCGGTTCCGAGGAACTGGTGGAGAACGCCCTCTTTGCCACTCTGGATACAGCCGTCAGACGCACCAAGGCGGCAGACGGCCGGCTCTACGTCTATGTGGACACCGTTGGGTTCGTCCGCCGCCTGCCCACCCAGCTGGTCGAGGCCTTCAAATCCACGCTGGAGGAGGTGGGGCAGTCCGATTTGATTCTGCACGTCGTGGACGGCTCCCACCCAGATCCCTTCGGTCAGATCAAAGCTGTGGACGCCGTGCTGGCAGACATCCCCGGCGCCGAGTCCATTCCCCGCCTGCTGGTCTTCAACAAGGTGGATCTGATCGACCAGGATGCCCGGCAGCGGCTCGCCAACCTTGAGCCCGAGGCCTTTCTGGTCTCGGCCAGGCAGGGTCAGGGTCTGGAACCTCTGCGTAGGCGGGTGGAGGAGCTGCTGCCCGCCCCTGCTGTGCATGTCCAGGCCATCCTGCCCTACACCAGCGGCTCCCTGCTGGAGCAGGTGCGGCAGTTGGGACGGGTGGATTCATTGGAATACCGGGCCGATGGGGTTGCGCTGAGCGCTGACGTGGATGACCGCCTGGCGGCTGCCGTGCTGGACCAGGCCATTGATCAGAAGCCCTTGCAGGCTCCAGCGGGTGACACGCCATCGGTCGGACTGAACTCTTAAGGGCAGAAGCGAACCAGGTCACCTATGCTGGGTAGACTACGTATGTTGTCAGCGGCAAACCCGTTTCTCGGGTTCCGATAAGAGAGGTCCATAAAATATGGCGGAATCATCAATCAAGCCAACCAAGCTAGCGATCGTGGGAGCTGGAGCCGTGGGGTCGACTTTGGCCTTTTCAGCGGCCCAGCGCGGGGTGGCTCGAGAGATTGTTCTTGAGGATATCAACGCCCAGCGTGTTGAGGCCGAGGTTCGCGACATGCAACACGGATCCAGCTTCTACCCCACGGTCACCATCGACGGTTCGGACGATCCGCAGATCTGCGCCGATGCCGACATGGTGGTCATCACGGCCGGAGCCAGGCAGAAGCCCGGGCAGACGCGGCTGGACCTGGCAGGCGCCACCATCAATATGATGAAGTCCATCATCCCTCAGATGGTCGAGGTGGCTCCCAATGCTATCTTTCTGCTGATCACCAACCCCGTCGACATCGTCACCAGGGTCTCCCTGGAGCTGTCCGGACTGCCTGTAAACCAGATGTTCGGTTCGGGCACCAACCTGGACTCCGCCCGCCTGCGCTACCTGATCGGTCAGCAGACCGGGGTCAATGTCAAGAACGTCCATGCCTACATCGCTGGCGAGCACGGCGACTCCGAGGTCCCGCTCTGGAGCTCGGCAACCATCGGCGGCGTGCCCATGTGCGACTGGATGGAGCTGCCCGGCCATGAGCCTTTGGACGCGGCCAAGCGCGAGGAGATCCACCAGGAGGTGAAGAACGCCGCCTACCAGATCATCGAGGGCAAGGGGGCGACCAACTTCGCCATCGCCATGTCCGGCGTGGACATCATCGAGTCCATCTTGAACGGCACCGACCGGATCCTGCCGGTCAGCTCCCTGCTGGAAGACTTCCACGGCATATCGGACGTGTGCATGTCGGTGCCCAGCGTGCTCAACCGCGAAGGGGTCAACACACACATCAACACCCCGCTGAGCGACGGCGAGCTGGCCGCTCTGAAGCGTTCCGCCGAGACCCTGAAGGAGACGGCAAGCAAGTTCGGTTTCTGAGTATTTCACAGGAAACTCTTGCCTCGCAGTCCCTGGTGGCATACCTTGGTGATTGATGAAACGGGGTATGCATGAGCGCTCATGAAGGTGTTGTTCAGGGTGGCGGATCCGCCCATCGTCGACAGTTGCTGACGACCTTGGCTCTGACTGGATCGGTCTTCGTAGCTGAAGTCGTCGGCGCCTTGGTCACCCGCAGCCTGGCCTTGCTGGTCGACGCTGGGCACATGATGACCGACATGGCTGTGCTGATCGCATCCACTGTCACCGCTGTGTTGATGGAACGCCGCCCCACAAATCGGCGGACCTGGGGCTGGTCCCGTCTGGAGGTCATCACGGCGGCTGGCGGTGCTCTGGTTCTGCTGGCCGTGGGAATTTACGCCATTGTAGAGGCCGTCTTGCGGCTCTTGTCACCCGGGCGGGACCAGGTCCAGCAGCGGGGGCTCCTGCTCTTCTTCGGCATCTTGGGTCTGGCTGCCAATGTGGGGTCCATTCTGGTCCTAGCCTCCGGCCATAAGGACAACCTGAACATGCGTGCCGCTTTTCTCGAAGTGGTCAATGACGCATTGGGCTCGGTGGCGGTCCTGGTATCAGCCGTGGTCATGATGGTCACCGGCTGGGCTGGATTCGATGCTGTAGCGGGAGGCGTGATTGCTCTGCTGATGATTCCCCGCGCGATTAAATTGCTGGCCAGCAGCGTCTCTGTACTTCTTGAAGAGACCCCAGCGGATCTTGATATGGCCAAGGTCAGGAAGCACCTAGAGGGTGTACCCGGCGTACTTGAGGTTCATGACCTGCATGCCAACAGTGTCTCCACCGGCTTGCCGCAGCTGACAGCACACGTGATTGTGCGTCAGGGCACCTCGCCTGTAGAAAACGAACGTATTCTGACCAGCATGCAACGCTGCCTGCGTGATCATTTCCCAGTCTCGGTCGAGCACACTACCTTTCAGATAGAACAGCAGGGACACCGGGACAGCAGCGGCGAGCATTTGGACATGTAGCCCTCAGACTTTGCGCAGGACGGTGACCACCTTGCCCATGATGACGGCGTGGGTGCCGTCAATGGGGGAGTAGGCAGGGTTGTGGGGAATCAGCCAAACGTGACCGTCCTCGCGGCGGAAGGTCTTTACTGTGGCCCCATCGTCCAGCAGGGCTGCGACGATGTCTCCGTTTTCAGCCTCCTGCTGGCGGCGGACGACCACAAAATCTCCGTCGCAGATGGCGGCATCGACCATGGAATCCCCGTGGACCTCAAGCATGAAGAGCTCGCCCGATCCCGTCAGACGTTCGGGCAGACGCATGACATCATCCACATGCTGCTCGGCCAGAATAGGCTGACCGGCGGCGATTCTGCCGACCAGGGGCACGTCGCGCGATTGCATGATGGCCTCGTCGGTCTGTGTGTCAGGGAAGGGCACGATTCTGGCGGTTCCTGCAGTTGGCTGAGGCTGGTCCTGGACCAGCTCTATGGCACGTCCCTTGTTGGCAGTCAGGCGAATGTAGCCCAGATCCTGCAAGACCTGAAGCTGATGTTTGACGGAAGAAGTGCTGCGTAGTCCTGCGTCTTTGCCGATTTCCCTATAGGAGGGCAGGAATCCACGCTCTGACAGGTGCCGCTTGATAGCTTCCAACACCCTGGCCTGGCGATCGGTCAGCTTGGGCCTGGACCCATGCTTCAGGCTCTCGGCGCTGGCTGCTTTTTCTTTCGTTGTGTTCATGACTGAGGTTTCGGCGGTTTTCTGAGAATCGGTGCTCTTAGACGCAGTCGATTGGTTGAGAGAGCCCATGGGCGTGGATCCGACAAAAGGGATGGTACTCACGATGGGCTCCTTTCCTAGGAAACTGAACTCAGTCTAACCCGCTTGAAGTGAAAAATCAAACAAATGTTCGAATCGGCCTTGCCAAACGACTGTCGCGGTGCCAGAATGAGAACATCTGTTCGATAGAACAAATGTTCGAAAGGGGTGTGCCATGGTTGTTCGTACCTGTGCCAGTTCCAGCATGTCTGCGCCGTCGAACCTGTTCTCGGTCTGCCGGGCGTATGTAAGATCTGTGTTCTCGTCCGTCATGGCTCGTCTTCTTGGAGCTGCAAAAGTCTGTGTGTCCGGGCAAGGTTTTGTAGGCGTCATTGTACGTAGATTCGCGGTTTCTTTGGCTGTCGGCGCTCTGACCCTTGCTGGGGTCGGATGGATGGCTCGACCGGCCAGCTCCGCTCCAGGACCGCAGGAGGTTGTCACCAGAACGGTTCGTCCAGGTGATAATGTCTGGTCCTTTGCGACTTCGATCACTCCGCAAGGCGAGGATGTCACAAAAAACGTAGACCGTATCATGCAGATCAACAATATGTCCTCGCCCAATCTGCGCGTTGGTGACCGAATTCTGATTCCCAGTGACGATTGAGGCAGTGTTTTTCGATCCAGGAAATAAATGACGTGACTTCAATGATTTGTCGCATGGATGAATGCACTAGCTGAATTCGAGGAGTATGTCCAGGGTTGTACGCTGATAGGCCCGGTATACGTGGGTCTTGCGGTCCTTAGGCGCTATGATATTGCATATGCACTGTCCTTTCTGCCAGAATCCCGATACCAAGGTTGTGGATACGCGAATCAGTGACGACGGCCATGCCATCAGACGTCGCCGTGAGTGTCCGCAATGCTCGCGTCGGTTCACCACGGTGGAGACCTCAATTCTCCTGGTCATGAAACGCTCAGGCAATGCTGAGCCCTTCAACCGCGACAAGGTCATCTCTGGCGTGAGGAAGGCCTGTCAGGGCAGGCCCATCGATGAGAATGATCTGAAGCTCCTAGGTCAGCAGGTTGAAGAGGATCTGCGTTCACGCGGCCTGGCTCAGGTCGATTCGGAAGAGGTCGGCAGGGCCATCCTGAAGCCCCTCAGGGAGCTGGACGAGGTGGCTTATCTGCGCTTTGCCTCGGTTTACCGCAACTTCAGCAACCTGGAGGACTTCCAGCAGGCCATTGACACCCTGCGCGCTGAAGATCAGTCTGCTGAAAGCCAATCTCCTACTGTGCAGTCCTGAAATTAGCAATTTTGCCAACGGCCATTGTGACCGGAACAGGTCCATACCGCAGCAGGCTAGCTGCCTCTGTCAGCATGCGACGGGATTGGCCAATGACGAGATTGAACTGTGACGGGGAATAAACGGAGGTGCCAGGCATGATGCAGGCCTGGCACCCAGGTACATCATCCCAGATCCAGCAGCATCTGATCCTCAGAAGTCTGGGCGATGACCAACTCCTGAGTAGGTCGCGTCATGGCCACATAAAGGTCGGCCGCTGCGCTCAGCCTGGAAGGGGCTTCATCCTGGATGGCTCCAGGCTCAACCAGAACCACGGCATCGAATTCCAGCCCTTTGGTGTGGCCGGTGGTAGTGACCGTGATTTGGTGCTCCTGAGCCTTATCAATATGCAGCCGTGAGCTGACCTCCGCTTCCAGAGCGTTGGGAACGATGATCGCCAGGCGTCCGGTACCGTCTTTGCCCAGATGGCGTTCCGTCAGTTCGCCCACCAGAGCAGGCAGCTGGTCCAGCAGGTTGGCCTGATCGTCAGCTCGCAGGTGGCTGACCGATCCTTCAACCTCGCGGACTGCCTTGAGCGTTGAAACCTCGAGACCCTCGGAGGCTGCGAAGGAGGAGGCCAGGTTGGATACCTGACGAGGGTTGCGATAGTCGATGGTCAGCTGCCTCAGGTCCCATCCGTCCGGTCCGAAAAGCGTGTCCATGGTGGAGGCCCAGGACCGTGTGCCGCCAAGGGCCGCCGTCTGGGCCACGTCTCCTACGATGGTAAAGGACCGGGAGGGGCAGCGCCGGACCAGCATCCTCCAGTCCATGGCCGTCAGCTCCTGGGCTTCGTCGACCACGATGTGTCCGTAGACCCATTCACGGTCGGCGGCCGCCTGAGTGGCTGCCTGGTTATCGTCCTGGCCGTTGATGGAATCCAGCAGCATCTGCGAGGTCACGATGCCTGTGCCGATGCCGTTCTGGGCCAAGGTGTCGCTGGCAAACCGGCGTTCCTCTTCACGACGGGCCTTTTCGGCCTGATCACGATCCGCTTGGCGTGGGTCGGGGCCCAGCAGTTCCATGGCCTCATCCAGGATGGGGATGTCGGATACGGTCAATTCGGCACCATCCTTACGGGTCAGCAGGTCAATCTGTTCCGGGGTCAGCCAGGGGGCGAACCGGCGCAGACGATCCGGCCTGGACCAGAGGTCGTTGACCAGCCAGCGTGGGTTCATAGGCAGCCAGGCCAGATTGAGGGTCCTCCGCACCTGGTCGTTCAGCCGCAGCAATGAGGTGACCCGGGCGAGTTCCTCGGCTCCGGGCTCGTAGTCCACTTCTTCAGCATAACGGGCGGTCATGGCGTTCAGGGCCGAGCGCACGAAGGTGTTTCTGGCCTTGTTGTGGGGCTGGTGGCTGCGTCGGGCATCGACCAGAGCTTGCTCCAGGTCAACTGCAAGCATGGGTACGGCAACCCCATCCACCTTGACCGTGGGCAGGGAGGCAGGCACCCGCTCCCGAGAGGCGACGGCGTTGGCTACGGCCTCGGCCATGCGGATGTCTCCCTTGAGCCGGGCCACGTGCGGATCCTCCTGCCGTTCGGTGCTGATGCCGGGGATGAGGTCGCCCAAGGTACGACTGAGCACTCCGGTCTCGCCCAAGGAAGGCAGGACCTGGTCGATGTAGTGCAGGAAGGCGTTGCTGGGCCCGACAATCAGTACGCCTGAACTTTCCAGTCTGCGCCTATGGGTGTAGAGCAGATAGGCTGCCCGGTGCAGGGCCACGGCCGTCTTGCCGGTGCCGGGTCCTCCCTGGACCACCAGCGGGCGGGTCATGGGCGAGCGGATGATCCGGTCCTGTTCAGCCTGGATGGTGGCTACGATGTCGGTCATCTGCCCGGTTCGGCGGCTGGACAGGGAGGCCATCAGCGCACCCTCGCCGGCAAGCGTACCGCCCTGGGCTGCCTTGTCTACCTCGGGGGCCGACAAGTCCAGGACTTCATCTTCGATGCCGGTGACCTGGCGGAAGTTGAGGGTGATGTGCCGACGCATGACGATGTCACCGTGGTCCGCCGGTGTGGCCTCGTAGAAGGGGCGTGCGGCCTCGGCCCGCCAGTCGGTCAGGATGGGCTCGTGGTTGCTGTCTAGAAGGCCCAGCCGTCCGATATATCGCCGGCTGCCCTGGTCAGTATCCAGTCTGCCGAAGACCAGACGGTCCTCCACGGCCCGCAGCTGGGTGAGCCGGTCCTCATACATGTTGGCGAAGGAATCCCGCTCGGTGCGCTGGGTAGGGGATCCGTGGGAGCCGGCGGCCCGAACCGCGTCCAGTCTGGTCCTGGCCTGCGTCCGCAGCTCGTCCAGACGGCCGTAGGCCCTGTCCACCGCCGCCTGCTCTTCATGCAGCTGTGAGGAATAGCTCGACATGTGTGTCCGTTCTGTGGAATGTTCAAAAATCGGATGATCCAATATACCGCTCGACCTCTACTTTTTCAGCCCGGCAGACCCTTGGTCGCATCGTCTTTGCCGGGTGGCGAAACGCCGAGGCGGACCCTTTGGTGAGGCAAATGGTTGGGTTTGGGCCTGAAGTGGTGCCATGGTGGTGAGCAATGGGGATAAGTGGGGTAAAGTGGGGAGCATTGCGTAGGGGACGCTACCCGATGGGGCCGTCTCTTGGTTACCAAACTGGCATTGGAGGTGGGGCATGGCCGATACATACGACGCAGATGCCGCCTCGCCTTCCCTGCCCCCCATGCTTCTGGGCACCTACTCGCCCAAGATGGATTCCAAGGGCCGCCTGGCTCTGCCGGCCAAGTTCCGCGCTCAGCTGGGTCAGGGCCTGGTCATGGCCCGCGGCCAGGAACGCTGCGTCACTCTGTTGCCCCCTGAGGAATTTCAGCGGATGGCCGTGCGCATCCAACACACCTCCATGGGCGACAAGTCGGCCAGAGACTACCTGCGTGTATTTCTGTCCGGCGCTGTCGACCAGGTCCCTGACAAGCAGGGCCGCATCCTGGTACCGCCCATGCTTCGCTCTTATGCACGGCTGACCGGCTCTGTTGTGGTCATTGGTGTGGGCACCCGTGCTGAGATCTGGGATCAGGATTCCTGGACTGCCTACTTGGAGAGCAAGGAGCAGGGCTACGCCGATATCGCTGACGATGTTCTTCCGGCGGTGGATTGCTGATGGAGACCCTCATGGAAAATCGCAATCCACCCGACCAGGAAGCTGTGGACAGAGGCATGGTCCACCGTCCCGTTCTGCTGGAGCGTTGCCTTGCACTGGCCCGGCCTGCCTTGGAGCACCCGGGGGCGGTGGCTGTGGATTGCACGCTGGGTTTGGCTGGTCATGCCACCGCCTTCCTCAGGTCCTGCCCTGAGGCCCGTCTTATCGGCATTGACAGGGATCGTCAGGCTTTGGGTCTAGCCACTGGCCGGATGTGCGACGAGGGTCTTGCCGATCGCTTCACGCCGGTGCACGCCCCCTTTGACCAGCTGGACCAGCAGCTGGATGAGCTGGGAGTAGGCCAGGTGGATTTGGTCTTCATGGATCTGGGACTCTCCTCCCTGCAGATTGACCAGCGCGACAGGGGATTCACCTACCGGCAGGACGCTCCGCTGGACATGCGCATGGATACCAGCCAGGAGCTGACGGCCGCACAGGTTCTGGCTGAGTATGACCAGGAACACTTGGCCGACATCTTCTCCCGGTATGGGGAGGAGCGCTATGCAGGACGCATCGCACGGGCCATCATCGAGGCCAGGCAGGAACAGCCGCTGACCACCTCGGCCCAGCTGGACCGTCTGGTCGACAGGGTTGTGCCGCGTGGCCACCGTCCCCCGGGCAATCCGGCCAAGAGGGTTTTCCAGGCGCTGCGCATCGAGGTCAACGGGGAGCTGGACCGTCTGAGGCGCACCTTGCCCCAGGCCATTCTGCGACTGGCGCAGGGAGGTCGTTTGGTCGTGGAGTCCTATCACTCCCTGGAGGACCGCATGGTCAAGCGCTTCATGGCGCCCGGGCTGCATGTGGACCTGCCGGCAGGCATGCCGGTGGTGCCCGATCAGGCCCGCCCCTATCTGTCAGATCTGACTCATGGGGCCATCAAGGCCGATCCTGCCGAGCGGGAACGCAACCCCCGGTCCGCCTCAGTGCGCCTGCGGGCCGTGGAGATGATCGGATCCATTCCCGAGGAGCGTCGTCGTCGGCTTCAGGCCGAGGCCCGAGGTGAGGTTTCAGATGGTCGCCACCGCCATGTTGGCCATGGTTCGGAATCGAGGCGCCGGTCATGAGCATGCCAGCACGTTCAGTCCGTTCCAAGGCATCCCCGGACAAAGGGCATCCCCGCATCCAAGAGATGCCCACCAGGCCTGAGCTCAGTCTGATCAAGGGCACAGGCAAGGCAGGCAAGGCGCGCCAGCCGGAACGAGGTCCAGTGGCTGAGGGAGCCCGGCGTCTGATCGGCTGGACGCGAACCCGCGGCAATCCTCTGCTGCGCATCATGACCTCGGTGGTTTTTCTGGCGGCCTGCATGTTCGGTTCCCTGATGCTGCGCACCCAGATGGTCCAGGACTCCTTCGAGGCCACCCGGGTCCAGCATGAGATCAGTAATCTCAACCAGGATGTCCAGGATGACCAGAACAAGCTCGACCAGCTCCAGGCCTCCCTGCCGGACAAGGCCCAGGAGTTGGGCATGCAGCCCCAGCAGGGTCTGAACTCCATCGATCTGCAGGGCTACAAGCCCCCTCAGAACACCCAGGGCAAGGCAGGGCAACCATGAGCCGCAAGGGAACCAAGGGTTCTTGGCACATCTCCTTCTGCAAGCGTTCGTTGTCTGTAGGCCTGATCCTGATCGTGGTGGCTGCATTGGCCCTGGGCAAGCTGGCCTACATCCAGCTCTTCGATGGAAGGTCCATAGCCCAGGCCGCTGCGGCGAGTCGCACCGTGCCGCACACCATCAAGGCCCAGCGCGGCCGCATTCTGGATGTCAATGGCCGGGTGCTGGCCCAGAGCCTGGAGCGTTACAACATCATCGGTGACCCCGAGGCGGCGGCTTCCTTCATACCTATCAACTGCACCAAGCGCACAGGCAGCGACTGCCACAGCATCAAGGGTCATCCAGTGGGCGCCGACGGTGCTGCCGGCGTGGCCCGCCTCCTGGCGCCGGCCCTGGGGATGAACGCCATGGAGCTGGGTGGCAAGCTCAGCGTCCCTGGAAGGTATGTGGTCCTGGCCAAGCGGGTGACTCCCGAGGCCAAGCGCGCTATCGACAAGCTCGGGTTGCAGGGGATCATCACGGCCGAGCTGAGCAGTGAACGCACCTATCCGCATGCGGATCTGATGGGGGCCTTGATCGGGGGCATCGACGACAGCGGCAAGGGCGTGGCCGGGATCGAGCAGATGGAAAATCGGCGGCTGACCGGCACTGACGGCTATACGGTCTATCAGCAGGGAATGCTGGGCCAGGAGATCCCGGGAACCGTGACCCGTCAGCGCAATCCGGTCAACGGCAAGGACGTGACCCTGACCATTGATCAGGACGTGCTCTGGTACGTCCGTCAGGCCCTCAAGTCAGGATGCCAGCGCTACCATGCGGACTGGGGCCTGGCGGTGGTTCAGGACACCCGCACCAACGAGATCGTGGCCCTGGCCGACACCGATGATTACCAGGCGGGCAGCGACCAAGCCAAGGTCAACTCCTCACGGGCGGTTGCGGAGACCTTCGAGCCCGGCTCCATAGGCAAGACCATCTCTGCTGCAGGCATGCTTCAGGAGCAGCTCCACTCCATGGGCGACCGCTTCACCGTGCCCGACCACATCACCGTGGACAACCAGCAGTACAAGGACGCCTTCTACCATCCCGCTGAGCACTGGACTCTTGCCGGCATTCTGCAGAACTCCTCTAACGTGGGCATGATCATGGCCGCGGATCGCTATTCTGATCAGAAGCGTTACGACTATCTGACCCGTTTCGGCATCGGCCAGGCCTCGGCCCTGGGCCTGCCAGGGGAGTCCAAGGGCCTGCTGACCACGCCTCAGACCTGGGACCGCCGCACCCGTAACACGGTTCTGTTCGGCCAAGGCTATGCCACCAACGCCGTTCAGTTGACCAATGCTGTCGCCACCCTGGCCAACAAGGGGGTCCGGTCCGACCAGACCATCATCCGCGGGCAGGGCGAGGTCAAGGCCAATCAAGTCAGGGTCGTGGATGAGAAGGTTGCGGCTGCGGTCATGAACGGCATGGAGTCGGTGGCCGAGAAGTACGAGAACACAGCCAAGGTGGAAGGCTATCGGGTGGCTTCCAAGACCGGGACCGCCGAGGTGGCTGACAGCTCGGGTCACCTGGGCGGCATCATCAGCGACTGGGTGGGAATCCTGCCCGCCGACGACCCCCATTTTGTGGTCACTGTGGCGCTGAAGAACCCTCACAGCAGCGATGGGGTTTTCGGCAGCATGACCGCCGGACCCATCTTTGCCCAGATCGGTGAATTCCTTATGCAGAAATACCAGGTACCCGCGTCGCAGCCAAGGACCGATGCTATCCCGGTAACATGGTGATACCGGCAGGCATCATGGCGTTCCCGGACGAAGGAGAGATTGCAGCATGAGCGCGCTGAGTGAATCAATCTCCCGACGGTTGACCCTGGGGCAGCTTAAAGGGCGCTACGGGTTGACCCTGGTCCCTGACTTCGCTGAACCAGTCACGGTTACCTCATTGGTGGACGATCTGCCCTCAGTGCGCCCCGGCAGCCTGTACGTGCCTGCAGACCAGCAGGTGGACCAGGGCATGATCGAGGAGGCCGAGCGCCGTGGGGCCTATGCAGCCCTGCTGCCGACTTCGGCTCGCCAAGAGGTGGGACAAGCCCGCATACCCCTGCTCTTCGGCACCATGCACCCCTGGCAGATGGGCCAGCTACTGGCCAATGCCGCAGGGGATCCTTCGGGAGCCCTGGCTGTCTTCGCCTTGGTCGGTTCCCAGGTGCAGGACCAGGTGGATCTCCTGGCCGACTTCCTGCACGTGCTGGGCAATCCCGTCGGTATTCTCAGCGCCAAGGGCTCGTATTCGCTGGATCGTCGGTTGGACCTCGAATATCCCCTGAGCATGTTTGATGTGCAGCGCAGTCTGTCCATTACGCTGGAGGACGGGGCGGCCGCTGTAGTCATCTCCGTGGATGAACAGACCCTGGCCAAGGATGCCCTGCAGGCGGTGGACCTGGATGTGGTGGCCCTGGGCGCCCAGGAGGGCTCCACCCGCGATATGCGACATTTGCGGCTGATTTCCAAGGCCCGTCGATATGGGTTCAACCTGGGCGGGCACACCATCGTGGCCCGGCGCAACGAGGAATCAGACGGACTGGCTCGCCAGTCCCTGCCCGCAGATGCAGAAAGCGACGACCTGTCCCTGTGCATTGCCATGACCATGGCCGCCGGCGTCAAACGCAACAACATCAGGAGCGCCCTGCGCGTCTCCCGTGAAATGTCCTGAGAGGTGAGGATGAGTCAGTCTGTAGGGGCCGGGTCCATGCCCATGACCCTGGAAGAGGTCGTCGAATATGTGCACGGTCGGCTGGTCGAGGCCGGTCCTGGTCGCGAACCCGATCGCAGATCTGTGCGCATGCGGGTGGTGACGGACTCCCGGCAGGTGGAAGCCGATGGGCTCTTCATAGCCATCAAGGGCGAGCACGTGGACGGGCATGACTATGTTCCCGGACTGGGGGCCAAGGGCTGCCGCGCGGCCTTGGTCGATCACCTCGTTCTGGGCGCTGACCTGCCGCAGATTCTTGTGGACGATACGGTTGCTGCCCTGGGGCTGCTGGCACGGGCCAACATAGACCGTCGGCGCAAGGACTCAGGCCCCTTCACGGTCATCGGCATCACCGGTTCTGTCGGCAAGACCACGACCAAGGATCTGCTGGCTTCCCTGCTGGCCCTGTTGGGTTCTGTGGTGGCCCCGGTCGGGTCTTTCAACAATGAGATCGGTCTTCCTCTGACTGCCTTGGAGGTCGGGCCGGACACCCGCTACCTTGTGGCGGAGATGGGTGCCAGCCACGTGGGCGAGATAGCAAGCCTTACCAGGATTGTTCCTCCGGACATGGCCCTGGTTCTCAAGGTGGGGGTGGCCCACTTGGGCGAATTCGGCTCCGTGGAGCGCATCGCCCAAGCCAAGAGCGAGATCGTGCAAGGTTTGATGCCGGGTGGGACCGCCGTGCTCAATGCAGACGATTCCCGGGTGGCAGCCATGGCCGATCTGGCCCCTGGGCCTGTTCTACGATTTGGCTTGGCCACTGAGGACGGCGGGCAGGACCGCGACCTGGACGGTTCGGCTCGCTACTTGGACAGTGACAGCCTGGACAGGCCGGCCTTCGAGCTGCGCCTGCGTGGCCAGCAGCCAGTTCGGCTGCGTCTGGGCATCCCGGGACGGCACAATGTCATGAACGCCCTGGCTGCCGCCACGGTGGCCCATGCCCTGGATCTGGACGCAGAGCGCATCGCCGATGAGCTCGTTCGACAGCAGCGGATCAGCCCGCATCGGATGGCCGTGTCTTCGGTCCAGCTGCCGGGTGCCTCCTTCACTCTGATCGATGATTCCTTCAACGCCAATCCCGACTCCGTGCGGGCAGGTCTAGATGCCCTGGCTGCCTGGAGGGGATTCGATGGCCCGGTCTATCGGATAGCGGTCCTAGGGGTCATGCTTGAGCTCGGCGATCGAGGGGAGCAGCTGCACCAGGAGATCGGTGCCTACTGCCGTCGTCAGGACATTGATGCATTGGTCGCAGTGGGTTGCCGGAATCAGCAGATGGACGGTCTGGTCCAGGCCCTGGTCCGTGGTGCCGGCGGCCCATCTGATCCGAGCGATGATCAGCCAGGGGCCATGCGGGTACTCTTTGCTCAGGACGCTGACCAGGCTGACCAGATGGTCCGCCGTCTGTGCGCCAAGCATTCGGACCGGAAGAATCTTGTTCTGCTCAAGGGCTCGCACATGTCCGGCCTGTCCGCTCTGGCCGACCGGTGGCAGGGCTGAGCTATGAATCCACCGGTATCCCCGCAGCGGGGTCTAATGTTCAAGGACAGAATCCAAGAGTTGGAGTACACACTGTGATTGCCCTCATCATCGGAATCCTGGTCGCCCTAGTGGTGACGCTGGCGGGGACCCCCCTGCTGATACGACTGGTCCATCGACTGCACTACGGCCAGTACATCCGCCAGGACGGGCCCAAGTCCCACCTGGTCAAGCGTGGCACGCCGACCATGGGCGGGCTGGTCATCAACCTGGCCATCCTGCTGGGCTGGGCAGCCTCGGCGCTTTACCGCTACCTGTCACGGGGGGAATCCGTGTCCCTGTCGGCCATGCTGGTTCTGTTCGCCATGCTCTCCATGGGCTTACTGGGCTTCATTGACGACTTCGCCAAGGTGCGCAAGAAGCAGAACCTGGGCCTGTCGGTCAGGGCCAAGTTCACCGGCCAGTTTATTCTGGCCACCATATACGCGGTGCTGGCCCTGAAACTGCCCACCAAAAATGGCTACCCCAGCGCACAGGCGGGCATATCCTTCGTGGAGCAGCCCATCATCGACTTCCGAATGGCGGGCAGTGTCCTGTCCGTGGTGCTATTTATCATCTGGGTCAATCTGCTGATGACGGCCTGGAGCAATGCGGTCAACCTGACTGACGGCCTGGACGGGCTGGCGTCGGGCTCCTCCATGATCGCCTTCGTGGGTTACACGATCATCGCCTTCTGGGAGAGCTACCACTTGAAGGGCGGCGGCCATCCAGGCCATGCCTACGCTGTCTCGGACCCCCTGGACCTGGCCATCATCGCCTGCTGCGCGGCTGTGGCCTGCTTCGGCTTCCTCTGGTACAACACCAATCCGGCCTCCATCTTCATGGGAGACACGGGATCCCTGGCTCTGGGCGGGCTCTTCGCAGCCCTGTCCATCGCTACCCATACCGAACTGCTGGCGGTCATCCTGGGTGGGCTTTTTGTGGGAGAGGCCGCCTCCGATGTCATCCAGGTGGGCTACTTCAAACTCACCCACAAGCGGGTCTTCAAGATGGCGCCCATCCACCACCACTTCGAGCTGATGGGCTGGCAGGAGTCCAAGGTGGTTGTCCGGTTCTGGATGGTGGACCTGATCTTCGTACTGTTGGCCTTGGTCTGCTTCTATGCAGACTGGGTGGTCCGTTCCGGGCTGCCCATCTGAGTGCGTCCATTCACGGTACCGGACTTTCGGCAGCCGGTATCATGCCAAGCAGATGCCGGAGCTAGCGGAATGAGGTGTTCATGGATATGGACTTGAGCCAGAAGCGCGTACTGGTCGCCGGACTGGGCATTTCCGGACGGAGCGTAGCCGCAGCCCTGCGAGATCGGGCGGCCGGAGTGACCACTGTGGACCAGCGCGCCCCGCAGGCCGATCTTCGTGACTTTGACCAGGTGGACTGGAGTCGGGTGGATCTGGTCATGGCTTCGCCAGTCTTCAATCCGCGCACCCCATTTATCCTTGAGGCGCAGCGTCGGGGCATCCCCGTGGTTAGCGAGGTGGAGATGGCTTGGCTGCTACGGGTACCCTCAGCCCGGACAGGACAGCCGGCACCCTGGATCGGGATCACCGGCACCAACGGCAAGACCTCGACCACCAGGATGGTCTCCGCCATGATGCAGGCCAGCGGGTTCACGGCCCCTGCGGTGGGCAATATCGGCAAGGCCGTCTCCACAGCCGTCCTGGATCCCGACAATGACATGCTCTGCGTGGAGCTGAGCTCCTTCCAGCTGCATTTCACCTTCTCGCCGGCCCTGGAGTGCGCGGCCATCACCAATCTGGCCGACGACCACCTGGATTGGCACGGGGGCTTCGAGGCCTACGCGGCCGACAAGGCGCGCATCTACCGGGGCGTGCGCAAGGCCCTGGTCTACAACGTCGATGACTCCCGGGTCTCCAACCTGGCCAGACAGGCGCAGCCAGCCCCAGGTTGCCGACGGGTGGGCTTCACACTGGGCCGGCCTGAGTCTGGGCAACTGGGCGTGGAGGACGGCTGGGTCATGGACCGCAGCGGAATGACCGGTCAGGACCGTGATGAGGGCGTCAGGCTGGTCCGGGTGGCCGACCTTACGGATCTGTGTGAGCCTGACGGCACGGTCTACCCTCACCTGCTGGCCGACGCTCTCTGTGCCCTGGCTCTGGCACTGGGTGCTGGAGCCAAGGTCGATGCGGCGATCGAGGCCATGCGCGCTTTCACGCCCGGCGACCACAGGATCAGCACCGTGGCATCCCTGGGCCAGGGTGCGCAGGCCATCCGCTTTGTAGACGATTCCAAGGCCACTAACGCCCATGCAGCCGAGGCTTCCCTGGCCAGCTACCATGACGGCCAGGTGGTCTGGCTGGCCGGCGGACTGGCCAAGGGCGCCCGCTTCGACGATCTGGTCCGGTCCCGCAGGTCCAAGCTGGCCGCAGCCGTGGTCATCGGTCAGGACCAGCAGCCCATGGTCCAAGCCATCAAGGACCAGGCGCCCGATCTGCCGGTTACCCTGATCGATCCTGGTGCTGGAGATCAGGTCATGGCCCGGGCTGTTCGTGCGGCTGGCTCCTATGCTCAGCCCGGCCAGGTGGTTCTGCTGGCACCTGCCTGCGCCTCTATGGATCAGTTCGCCTCCTATGCTGACCGGGGCGACCAGTTTGCCCAACAGGCCAAACAGTGGGTCCACGAGCATGAAACGCGACACTGATCCGAGCAAGGCCCACTCACGAGGGTCTGGCGGCAAGGGAGACTACCGGGGCTGGCGGGCCATTCTCAACCCGCTCTGGTGCTACTACGGCTTTCTGGCCACAGTCGTCGCCACCACGGTCTTCGGCCTGATGATGGTATTCTCCTCTTCGGCTGTGGATCTGGTGGCCCAAGGCAGCTCACCCTGGAGTCAGGTCATTCGCCAGACCATATACGCAGTGTTGGGGCTCTTGCTGGCCCTTCTGGCCGTGAGGATCAGCATTGATCACTACCGGAACTGGAGCACCTGGTTTCTGATTGCCAGCCAGGGCATCCAGCTGTTGACTCGTACCCCGCTCGGGCGCTCCGCCAACGGCAACGAGGGATGGATCTCGATAGGGGGCATCTCCATGCAGCCGGCCGAGCTGCTCAAGCTGGCCCTGTGTCTGTGGCTGCCCCAGGCACTGATCGAAGCCCAGCGGCAAGTCGGCAAGGATTCCGATCTGAAGAGCCTGGCCAAGGCCTATGCCAAGCCGGCTTTCGGCTTTCTGATCAGCTTTATGTTCATCATGCTGGGCAAGGATCTGGGGACCGCCATGATCATCGTCATCATCGGCTTCGTGGCCTTCCTGGTCTCGGGCTTCCCCCTGCGATGGCTGCTCAGCCTGGCGGTTCTGGGGATGGCTGCGGTCATCGGCTTTTCGGTCTACGGCAACAGCAACCGAACCCAGCGGATCATGGCCGCCTATGGCAAGTGCTCGGCGGATGACATCCAGGGAGTCTGCTACCAGTCCATCCATGGGCTCTACGCCATGGCCTCGGGAGGATTGACCGGGGTCGGTCTGGGCAACTCCAGGGAGAAGTGGAACTACCTGCCCGAGGCGCACAATGACTTCATCTTCGCTGTCATTGGCGAGGAGCTGGGTTTTGTCGGGGCGGCTATGCTTATTCTGGTCTTCGTGGTCATGGGCTGGTGCATGCTGAGAATCGCCCTGACTACCAGGAACCGGTATGCGGGTATGGTGCTGATTTGCCTGGATGTGTGGCTGGTGGGCCAAGCCCTGATCAACATCTGTGTGGTTCTGGGCCTGCTGCCGGTCATTGGGCTACCCCTACCCTTCGTGTCGGCTGGAGGGACCGCTTTGATTTCCTGCCTGGCTTCGGCCGGGGTGGCTCTGAAGATGATTCGGACCCAACCAGACGTGATGGCGGCCACAGACGGGTCCTGAGATGCGGAATGGACATGGCGGAAAGGAAGCGGATTCGCGGATGACGACAGCGACGAGGACCGAGAAAGGGATGCCTGGGGATGCCCAGGAGCATTCCGGGAAAGGTGCTGGTCCCCATCTGGTGCTGGCCGGGGGAGGGACGGCAGGGCATGTCAACCCCCTACTCAGTGTGGCTGAGGCTATTAAGGGGCGCTGCCCGCAGGCTTTTGTCAGCGTAATTGGCACTGCTGTCGGGCTGGAGCACGACCTGGTGCCGGCCGCCGGACTTCCCCTTGACCTTATTGAGAAGGTGCCCTTCCCTCGTCGTCCTGGCAAGGCCGCACTGGACTTCCCCCGGCGTTGGCGGCGTGAGGTGCAGCGAGTCCGAGGGTATTTGCAGGATCGGTCAGCCGATCTGGTGGTCGGCTTTGGCGGTTATGCCTCGGCGCCGGCATACAGGGCCGCACGGAACCTGGGTCTGCCCATCGTCGTCCACGAGCAGAACGCCCGGGCGGGCATGGCCAACAAGCTGGGTGCCCGCTGGGCTGATTTCGTAGGTACGGCCTATGAGAATACAGGCATACGGGCCCGGTCCGGAGTACCAGTGCGCCGCGTGGGTCTGCCTTTGCGGCCGACCATCGCCCGACTGGCCAAGCAGATGGAGGTTGACCCTGCAGGAGCCCGCCGGGAGTCTGCGCATTCTCTGGGGTTGGATCCCGATAAGCCCATCTTGCTGGTGACTGGAGGATCCTTGGGAGCGCTCAGCCTGAACAAGGCGGTGGCTGGCGCAGCCCGGCAGCTGCTGGATCGAACACAGGTCATCCATCTGACGGGCCGTGGCAAGGCCGACCAGGTCAGGGAGCAGGTGACGGCTGACCTGGGCGATGCGGCTGTCAACGATCTGGACCCGGCTCACCGGGGCCAGGGGGACTACCACATGGCTGAATACCTGGAGCGGATCGATTTGGCCTTCGCCTGCGCTGATCTGGTGGTCTGCAGGGCTGGCGCAGGTTCTGTCAGCGAGCTGGCGGCCCTGGGCGTGCCTGCCGTCTACGTGCCCCTGCCCATCGGCAATGGTGAGCAGCGGTTCAATGCCCAGCCGGTCGTTGATGCCGGGGGAGGGCTCATGGTCGATGATGCGGCCTTGGATGCTAAATGGATAGCAGACCACGTTCCTGCCCTTATGGCCAACGGGGATAGGCTGGCTGACATGTGCCGCCGGGCCTGGCGGTACGGGATTCGCGATGCCGCTCAGGTGATGGCCGAGCAGATTCTGACCATGGCCGACCAACACCTTGCCCGCAAGGACTCTGGGAGGGACTAATCGGGCATAATGGAGGCAGAAGACGGGCGGCCGTCCTGAATGGTCCTGAACTGTTGGAGGAGATGCAACTACTGTGCCCAAGCATGAATTGAATACAGTGCCCGGTCGGCAGGACGGCGGTGACAGGTCCCTGCCGGTCCTGGATCCCTGCCTGCCTGCTCTTGCCCAGGCCGGAGTGTGCGACCCAAAGGATCTGGGGCCCACACACTTCATCGGCATCGGCGGGGCCGGAATGAGCGTGCTGGCCGAGATGCTCCACCAGGAGGGGGTGCAGGTCTCTGGATCCGACCGTGCTGAGGGGGACAAGACCCGACGCCTGCGTCAGCTAGGAATCCGGGTCGTCATCGGTCAACAAGCCAGCAATGTGGCCGGGGCCCGCACGGTGGTCTGGTCCAGTGCCATCAAACCTGACAATCCCGAGATTCTGGCAGCTCGTGACGCGGGCGCCCGGCTGGTCCATCGCAGCGACATTCTGGCCCTGCTCATGGCCTCTAGGATTTCGGTCACCGTGGCCGGAGCCCACGGCAAGACCACCACCAGCGCACTCTTGGCCCACCTGCTGACCAAAGGCGGCCGAGGGGATCTGGCTGATCCCAGCTACGCCATCGGGGGCAGCCTCCAGAGCAGCCAGGGGCCTATGGACGGCGGGCACGTGGGAGCCGGACGGGTTCTAGTGGCCGAAGCGGACGAGTCCGACGGCAGCTTTGGCAAGTACACTCCCGACATCGCCATCATCACCAACGTGGAGCCCGACCATCTGGACCACTACGGCACGGCTGATGCCTTCCACCAGGCCTTTGTGGAACATGCCCGGCATGCCCGACGTTTCCTGGTGGTTTGCGGGGACGACCAGGGGGCCCTGGAGGTGTTGCGGCGGCTGCAAGGGGATTGCCGCGCCAAGATCATCGTCTATGCATCAGATCCCCAGCTGAGCATTGACTCCCTGCCTGGGGTTCTGGGCTTGGTCCGCATCGGGTCCGAGTCCGAGAGCAGCGGCAGCGGCCGTGAACATTGCCGTCTGGCTCTCCCCGTGCAGATGCTTCAGGCGGCAGGGTTGGATGCCAGCAAGCCGCTCGATCTGCAGGTGGATTTGGCGATTCCCGGCATCCACAACGCCCGCAATGCAGCAGCAGCCGTCATCGCCGCCGTCCTGCTGGGGATGGATCCTGATACGGCCGCCGCTTCCGCCGCCGACTTCCGTGGTGCCTCTCGACGCTTCGAGGTCCGCGGATGCCAGCATGGGGTCACCGTAGTGGACGATTACGCCCATCATCCCACGGAGATCGCCGCCCTGCTTACCGCCGCCAGGCGACGCTATCCGGGCCGGACCATCAGGGTGCTCTTCCAGCCTCACCTGTATTCGCGCACCGCCATATTCGCCGACCGGTTCGCTGCCGCTCTGTCCCTGGCGGACGATGTGACGGTAACTGACATCTTCCCCGCCCGTGAGCTGGCCAGCGATTTTCCGGGCGTGGATGCCGGCACCATCCCTGCCGCCGCCCGCAAGGCATCGGACCACAAGCCCCAGAACTCAGGGCATAAGTCGACTGAGACCGTCTTCCGGGCCTGTTCGGACATGCGTCAGGCCGCTCTGGATCTGGCCGAACGAGCGGAGCCTGGGGATGTGATCCTGACCGTGGGCGCCGGCGATGTCACGGCCATGGGGCCGGTCATTCTCGACAAGCTGGCTGAACGGGTTGAGCAGTGAAGAACGGCAAGAGTCGCAGGGCCTCCAGTCGAGCCTCGTCCAGAACCAGGGCAGTCCGGGCCGCAAAGGCCGCACGGACTGCCCGGTCTGGGCGCACCAGGCCTTCGGAAGAGGAGCAGCGGACCGGTAGAACCGCCAGATCGGGCAAGCCGGCCGCCTCCGATGCTTCGGCACAGGCCAGCCGGTCCAAGGTGGAAAAAACAGGTGGTGAGGGCAGGCACCTTAAGCGGTCCAAGCGTTTCAAAGGTTCGAAGCGTTTCAGGGGTCGTCCGAGTCGTTCCAAGAATACAAGCGGTTCACGTACTCGTAGCGCCAGATCTGCCTCATCATCCTCCCGCGCTCTGATAAAAGGCAGTAGCGTATCAGTCTCCAAGTCTGCGGCATCCAAGTCCGCGACCTCACGCTCGACAAGTTCGGCCGGAGGATTCGTCGATGCCCGGGCCATACCGCCGGACCGACCCGTCTCAGGCAGAATAGGCACTGATCAGGAAGATCAGGGGCTGGGGATTTTTGTTCGGCCCAAGGTTCTGGATTTTCAGGCTCGGGTGCGCGAGAAGAAGAAGGTCAGCCGTAGGCTGGTCCTGATCCGGACGGGTGTCGTCGTCGTGGTCATGGCTCTGATAGCAGGACTGGCATGGTTGCTCTTTCTCTCGCCGGTCTTCCGCCTGCAGACCGACAAGATCGATGTCAGCGGCGGCAATGCTTGGGTGTCCAACGATCGAGTGGTCTCAATCGTGGCCAATCAGGGTGATCGCTCTCTGCTGCTGATTTCCACCAATGGCGTCGAGCAGGATATCAGCGGCATGGCCGGGGTGACCGATGCCAAGGTCCGTAAGAGTTTTCCGCACGGTCTGGAGGTGACCTTCGATGCCCAGGAGCCTACTGCGGTCTTCAAGGATGCGCAGCACAAACTGACGGCTGTAGACAGGCAGGGCAGGGTGCTCAATACTGTGTCCAAGCCGGTGGAGGGGGTGCCGGTCATCCAGGTTGCCACTGTCAAGCGTGCCCAGCAGGATCAGGCGGTCAGGCAGACCCTGCGGATTCTGTCAACCATGCCGGAGGCCATGCGCCATTCGGTGACCAAGGTGACTGCGAAAACTCAAGACTCCATCACCACCGAGCTGGACCAGGGCAAACATGTCATCATCTGGGGCGACGGCTCCGATCTGAAGCTCAAGCAGGCCGTGGTCGACAAGATCATCAACGATCCGTCCAAGATTGGCGATAAGCATCAGCTGGATGTCTCGGCGCCCCTTAGGCCCATTGTCAAATAGTCGTTGAAGGAGCTGCCGGCTTCATCAATCTGTCGGTGTCCAGCAGGATGGTCACCGGTCCGTCGTTGACCAGATCCACTCGCATGTGGGCGCCGAAGCGTCCGGCGGCAACCGGCACACCGGTTGCCGTCAGGGCCCGGTTCAGATCCTGCCAGACGCTTTGGGCGTGTTGGGGCTCTCCCGCAGCCATGAAGCTGGGACGGTTGCCGCGACGAAGGTCCGCGTAGAGAGTGAACTGGGAGATGGAAAGGATGGAGCCGCCACAGTCCAGGATCGACCGGTTCATCCGGCCCTCCTCGTCGGCGAAGATGCGCATCCGGGTCAGCTTGCGGACGGCATAGTCCACCTGCTCAACCCCGTCTCCATCCTGGACGGCTACCAGGAGCAAGAGCCCCGTGCCAATGCTCTGAGCTTTAAAATCGGAATCCGGCCGCCCCTGCTCATCGACCACATCGACCCGGGCACGGCTGACCCGCTGTATGACGATTCTCATGGTTCCAGTCTAAGGACTTCAGGCGTTGTTGTAGTGTCGCTGGGAAAAGCTGGATCGGTATCTGGTTGGGGTCAGGCCGGAGAACCGTTTGAAGACGCGCATGAAATATTTGGGGTCGTCATATCCGCAGGCTTCGGCTATCTGTCTGATGCCCATGGAGGTCGACAGGAGCAGCTCCTGAGCTCGTTCGATGCGGATCCGCCTGATCTGTCCGGTGATACCGATGCCGAACCGCCGCTTATAGATGGTCGACAGGTACGAGGGCGAATAGTTGAAGTTTTCTGCTACGCTGGCAACACTGATCCGGTCGCAGGCGTTGATACGGATCCAATCTTGGACCTTCTGGAGGGTGCTGTCCTCGTCGTCAGCTTCTTGACGGTCCTTGGGCGCGGGCCTTCCCATGGAGATTTCCATGAGCAGGCAGGTCATGAAATAGCTGCAGTAGGGGCTGGGATCCGGGTAGGTGCGCTGGTAGATGTCCAGCAGCTGGTTGAACATGACGGTCAGCCGATTGTTGTCTGCCAAACGAAAATCCAGGGGCAGCACCACGCGTGCCGCGCCCTGGTCATTTCCATCCCTCTGTTCGTCAGGCAGGCCTTGAACCCTTTGCCAGTCAGGCAAGGTGAAGTGGGCCCAGTAGAAGGTCAGAGGTTCCTGTCCCAGACGTCGACTGCCCTCATGAGGGGTGCCGGGCGGGATCAGCAGCAGGCCGCCTGCCTTCAGATCATGATGCCGTCCGGCTACGGTCAGCGGGAGGAGGCCCTCTTCAACCAGAATCAGCTCAAAGCTGTCGACGATGCGGCGCTCGTGGATCCATCCGGGGGTGCCGATGAAGCGCCCTGCGGATTTGAAGACCGCCGCATCGTTGGGGAAACTGGTAATGATTGCCTGATCCGTGCTGACCGTCCTCCCTGTAGCTGAAACCTTGGCCTTAGGACGCGGTCAGTGGCTGGCCACTTCGACGTAGGCATGATATGGCTGGTTTTCGTCAATGGTCCAGAGGGGGACGAATTCCAGGCCGCTGTCCCGGTGACGGAAGACCAGCTTCTCGCCCTGGCGCTCGAAGGCGGACCCAGGATCCTTCCGGTCGATGTCAAGGCTCTGCATATCGGTGCTGGGGCTCAAGGCGGCAAGCACGTAGGGCCCCCAGGCCACGGCGGCCAGGGAAGGCCGGTCCGGGGTGTCGATCAGCCGGATGGTCGGGTCGAATGTCAGCGTAATGGTGGTTGCTGACCAGGAATTCAGACCGCAGGCGCTCGCATCAAGGACCGCCACAGCCGGGTCGGTGCCCATGAGAGCCTGGGACACCGGGGTTCCGTCGATGTCGATGTGGACCCTGCCGCGGGTCCAGGCGGGAATGCGAAGGGCCAGGCGCGGTCTGTCCAGGGCCTCTATGGTGATGGTCACCTTCTCGGGGTGGCGGTCGTCCACGCCCACGCTCAGGGCCATCTTCTGATCGATGTCGTTCAGGTTGCAGGGCAGATACTGCTCAATCCACAGGGTCGTCTCGTCCGTGTAGAAGGCTCCGTCGGCGTAGTAGAAGTGCGATTCCAGGCCGGTGCCGTGGCAGCAGCTGTTCTCCTCATCAAACTCCTTGCGGCCGCCCGGCTGGGTGGGGAAGAAGTAGAGACTGCCGCCCTGGGGCACATGGTCGGTGCTGGCGGCGATGTGGTTGAGTGTGGTCAGCTCGGTGTAGTCTGCATACTCCTGATCCGGATCGAAGGAGAACAGGAGCGCCGACAGCTTGAGCAGGTTATAGGAGGCGCAGGACTCGGCGGTGTTGTCCTTGAGCAGGGCACCGATCACGTCGGGCTGCTGGAACATCTCACCCTGCCCGGTGCCGCCCATGGCGTAGATATGATGGCCCATGACCGACTTGAGGAAGAATTCCGCCTGCTGCAGGTAGTAGGGCAGACCGGTCTGGCGGAAGAGTTCCACCGAACCGATGACCTGGGGGATGTGCTGGTTGCCATGCAGCCCGCCCAGGGCATCCACCTTCTGGCGCATGGGGACCATGAGACGGTCGTTGTCGAAGAGGCGGGCGGCATCCAGATGCTCCTTACGGCCGGTGATGGCATACAGATGGGCCAGGGACTCGTTCATGCCACCGAACTCGCCGGCGATGTACATGCTCCACATGTTCTGGAGCTGCTCGTGGGGGAGCCGGTGGACGCGGTCATAGACCCAGTCGCCTAAGTCCGAGGCCACGTGCAGAGCCGTTTCATTGCCCGCGAAATGGTAGGCATCGATCAGCCCGGCCAGAATCTTGTGCAAGGTGTAGTAAGGCGCCCAGATGGTGGGGTAGGGCGCGTATTGCTCCAGCTTGTCGAACTGGCTCTCGTCGTAGGCCGACAGGAAGCCCGGCTTGGTGTTCCCGCTCTTTGCAAAGGCGGCCTGGACCTCAGCCAGCCCGTCGACCAGATAGGTCAGCTTTGTCCGAATGTCCTCGTCGCCGGTGGCGGCATACCCCAGGGCATATGCGGACAGGACATGCCCGGTGGTGTGGCCGCGCAGGTTGGAGTCCGGAGCGTCCCAGCCGATCATGGGCTTGGCGCCCTTGGTGTCCAGGTGGGCGGCCCGGCGGAACTCCACCAGGAGCTGATCGTCGTCCAGGGTCTTCAGGAAGGCTATCCGTCGGCGCTGGTTGCCTGCCAGCATGCCATCACCGGTCAGCCGCACCCGGGAGATGGGCACGCGGCGAACCTTGGGGCTGGAATCCACTGGCTGTTCGGGATCTTCGTCAATCACCTGAACCTTGCATTGCACACGGATGTCGCTGCCGTCGATGGATCCCTGGAAGTCGTGCTCGCCGGTCTGCTCGTCCCGTTGCTCAACGCCTTCGTCCCAGTTGACCCGCTGGGAGACTTTCTGGCCGTCCTTGGTCAGCACGGCCGTGAACATGGGCAGATAGTAGGTGGCGCCCTTGCGCGCCTTGATCTCGATGGGATAGACCTTGCGCACTTCGATCTTGTTGGGCATCTGCAGCACGGTCACATCGAAGTTGCGCTGCGCCTTGGCACCGCCCTTGGTGACGGTCGCGGTCAGGGTCACGTTCCGGTCGCCCCGACCGTATTCAGGCTGATTGACCTTGCCTGTGGGACTGACCCATCGATCGTCGCTGCTGGCCCATTCGATTGTGGTTCCCTCTGCCCCCTCGGTCGGCAGCTTCAGGTCGAAGTCCACGGTGCCCGTGTTGCCGATGTAGATCTGACGGGCCGCCTCGTCAACACAGTCCTGATCAGTGTGCATGGATGATGTCATGATGAATTACCTACTTCCTCCGCTGACAGGCGGATTCTGGCCGGTCATGGTTTCCGTCGGGTCGTCTCCGATCCGTCGGCGCCGCTCTGCCCCGACGCCTTCGTGCGCCTTACCTCATCAGTCTATGGACGGAAGCCCGATCAGGAAGGTGGGGGAAATCGTCGAATGGGTGGACAATCTTGTGTCTTTGGCTTAGAGTTGTTCTGGCTGGCTTCTATTTCTTCCTAATCCTTGCAATGGCAAGCTTTCTGAGCAAGGAACTACCTGACTGGGAAGCCTTGTCGAGTAGTGGCCACATAGCATTACCGAGAAATATCCACCTTTTTCCGTTCTCTTTGCACCTACGTTCGACGGGCTGAGGATTTACCGTCAAAGTGGAACAGCCTGTGGTTCCACGCAGAGCAAAAGGGTGTCCGTACAACGAGGGTAGGCACCAGTGAGAAGCGAGGAGAAACGTATGGCAACACCAACGAAAAATGGCGGCGAGCAACCGGATATTGTGGTCGATGAATCCGGCCTCAAGGTTGACCGACGACAGGAGGAGGAGCTGAACCAGCTGAGGGCGGACCGCTCCTTCTTCGGCTATCCCAAGGGCATCGGCGCTCTGGCAGGCGGCAATTTCTTCAATTCGATCTGTTGGGCCTCTTATGGGGCCGTGATGATCTACTACCTCTATAAGCCGTGGACCCAGGGTCTGGGATTCAGCCAGGGGGAGGCGGCGCAGCTTATAGCCATCGTGGGGGCTATCAATTCGATGTTCGGCATCGTGGGCAGCTGGCTGGCGGATCGGGTGTTCGGGGCGCGCAAGGCCTTGGTCATCGGCAACATTGTCAAGGGGCTGTCCTGCGGGCTGCTGGCCATACCGGCCTTCTCCATCAGCCAAGGTCGAGCCATGGCCATTACGGGCATGATCCTTATGAACCTGCCCATCATGGGGGCTTCGAACGCCTCGCTGACCGGCATGCTCTTCCACCGCAAGGACAACCGTCGTGACGGCGCTTTCGCCATTCACGCCATTGCCAACAACATCGCCGGATTCATCACCCCAATCATCTCTGCTCAGCTCGGGCTGCTCAACTATCATTACGGATTTGCCATCGGAGCAGTGGCCGCGCTTATTTACGCCGCCATCATCGGCGTGCCGGGTAATCGTTTCTTCGGTTCGCTGGGCTCAAAGCCCTCACGCCCGCTCAACAGCCAGGAGCGTAAACGCTACGGATGGGGTGCCTTGGGCGTGCTGTTGGTGATTGGTCTGTTCATCGCCGTCCTTCTTGTCACCAACAAGATCAGCGTCAACGCGCTGGCCAGTACGGTCAGCTCCTGCACCTTTGTGGTGGCCATTGCCTTCTTCTTGGTCATCTGGCGTTCCAAGAGGATCGCTGGTGTGGAGCGTCGCCGGCTCAAGGCCTTCGTGCCCATCGTGATCATGCAGATTGTTGCAGGGGTGGATTACGCCATTCAGGGCACCACCCTGCTCATGTTCCTGGACCAGCGGATCAACAGAAAGTTCGGCAGTATTGAAATCGCGCCGGGATCCTTCAACACTCTCGTGGGCATCATCGCCATGCTGGCCGGCATCTTCTTCAGCTGGTTCTGGCTGACCGACAAGGGCAAGCGGTGGAAGTCCACCAACCGCCTCTGGTTCGGATTCGGTTTCTTCGGCATCTCTAATTTACTGCTGATCGTTCCCACTGTGGTGCTCAATCCTCATACGGCCAGGTATTCCGTGCTCTGGCTGCTGCTCTACTATGTGGTCTCCAACTTCGGCGGCTTCCCCTACGGTGTTGCGGCCAACTCGACCGTGGCGGCTATCGCGCCCAAGTCCTATGAGACTCAGATGCAGACCGCTTTCACCCTGTCGGCTGCTATCGGTACAGCCATCATGCTGCTGGTTTATGGCAAACTGACCACCCTGGACCAGCAGCTGCCGTTGATGCTGATCATCGGCATCATTGAAATTGTCGTGGCTGTGGCGGTCATGCTCTTCCGCGGCAAGATAGATACTACGGTCATGTCGGATTGAGCAACTGGTTCCCTGCCGGAGGATCGATCTTCTGCGGGGGAACCGTGATACAGGACTGTCGTGTATGAATGACTTGCGCGTCTGGTGCTCGGGTCAGGGCTGGATGCTCTGATTCGGGTGTCAGACGTGCAAGTTTGTGTTTGGGGTTGATGATTCCGGGTATCGCCGATTTCTGCGTCGGCACCCGCTGCCTGGTGTTTGCTTAGAGGTAGCCATCAATTGACCACTGTGGTCATAATCCAGTCGGTCTGAATGTTATCTCCCAAGGTGAATGTGTGTTCGCCGGTCCGTTTGAAACCCATGGCTTGATGGAAACCTCGCGCGGGCTCATTGTGTTCCCATACGCATACGTCCAGCCACATTCTGCTCAGGATCCTGAGACTTGACCGGGGCGGTGGTCAGTACAATACGCGAGGACATGGTTCCCTTTCCAGCCCGTTTTGTGGCTGTTCAGGAATCTGAACCAGATTCTGGGTATCGGACGATGGACTGAGCAGGGGAGAGGTCGACGGTTCATTGTGAGAAAGAATCAAGGTTGATTCAGGGTCGCTTCAGGGGTTTACCGGATGTGGTCTTCAGCGCCGATCGGCTATTTATGCAATAGAGGGACGTGGCAGGTGAATAAACATGACTTGGGCCTTGCGTGATCTGAAAACCAATAGTGGCATCTGGACTGGCGTCTTTATCGTTCTTGTGGTTACCCAAACCCTGCTTTGTGTCATGAGCGTGAGCATGGGGGTCAACAGCTATTACCAGGGTTTGTCGGTCAAGACTAGGGATTCTGTTAAAAGCTTGGCTCCGGCCCTGAGCTTGGTCTTCCTCACAGTCATTGTGCTCGGATGCCTGGTGATCAAGCAGACCCTGCAGGCATCAATTCGGCAACGTCGAAAGGGGTTGGCCCTTCTCTCGCTGCTGGGAGCTACGCCTAAGCAGATCCGGGCGGTTATGAGTGCTGTCGGAAGTGGACCGCTTTTCGCTATTCTCTTGCTGTTGATAGCCTTGGCTCGCGCTGGTGGCAGGTATAGGCTGGGTCACTGAACTCTGGACTGCTCTGGTGCCGTCATCATCTGCCGTTTGGCGGATAGCGCGTTCATAGGCTGTGGTCAGGAGTCGAGACACCACATTCGGCTCAACAGTCATAGCTCTGACTGCCTGCATGTTTCTGGTCGGCGGTCTGTCGACTGCCGGAGGCACCAGTACCGTCGCTATGAACAAAGCACCGGGAATAGAGAATGCCGCATCGGGCGGAACCTTGGAGTTGCTCTGTGGTTTCTGGGCAGCACTGCTTGTCGTCCTGGTCGGCGTGATCGCGGGTTTGCCATTGCCGCTCGGAATCGTGACCTCGATCCGGTGCTCCTGTCAATCGCTGGTGCAAACCCGCAGCAGCTGACCGCCATATCCGTATTAGACGGCACCTTCGTGATGACTGCAGGTATTATCATCGCAGCGGGTTGTACCGGACTGGTCGGACTGGGCACAGCTATGGTCTCTTGGCCACTCGTCCACAGTCTGTCCACGGCCTTTCAGTGGCAGCTCTTCCTTATATGCGGGCTGTCGATCATCGTCGTCGGCTCGTTGGCGACCATGCTGACGGCACGACCCGCATTGGGGCGCTCGCCCATAGCCATTCTGCAAGATGCCATGGGCGAATGATCCGTAGTAAGCTTTAATTGATGGGTCTGCGATGTGCAATTGAGCGGTCTCGCCAGCATTGACATATTTATCAAAGGGCAGTTCCTTGTCGTATTGACCAGCACTGGTCAATACGACAAATACATGCTGAATGCCCAAAGACGGGTATCTTCTTTATGGCAAGTCAATCTCTAGGCGGGTCCAGCGCACGATCATCCATGAAATGGATAGGATTGTGAACAAATCAGCAGTTTGATTGCAGTGATTCGAGTCAGTCAGAACCAGCTTCGATTGCCGAGATTTTCGATTGCATCATAGTGTTTGGTCATGGCTGCCAGTGGTCATCAAAGTGAGAATCATTCGATTCTTATCGGGCTTATACACCAGGAGCCAGTCTGCGTCGACATGTAGCTCCTCAAATTTTGATCAGCGGCCTTTCAGCCGGTGGTTTCGATGTTTGCGCTTAAGAAGGGCTGAATTCTGGTCAGCCAAGTCGTCGAGCATCTGATCGAGCTTGCTTAAATCGAAATGCTTCTTCTTGATTTTTTGGCATCGCGCAAAACTTTTGTGCATATGCGAACTCATACATGATGGATGGTGTCTTTCATATTCTCTACATCACCCGAGTGAGTGACCGGTGAAGCCTCAGCTTCCTCTATTTCTCTGTCTAAGTTGGAAAGTCGAGAGCGGAATGGAAGTCCTCCTTCACGCAGTGGCTGAGAGAGAAACATGTTAATTGCCGTGCCGAGATCTAGGCCCAATTCTTCGAAAAGCTGTGAGGTTCGACGCTTCATATCCTCGCTG
Organism: Bifidobacterium sp. wkB338; assembly: GCF_003688325.1. Classification (NCBI taxonomy): domain Bacteria; kingdom Bacillati; phylum Actinomycetota; class Actinomycetes; order Bifidobacteriales; family Bifidobacteriaceae; genus Bifidobacterium; species Bifidobacterium sp. wkB338. The sequence goes on along the minus strand of NZ_NPOR01000041.1, from coordinate 92,983 downwards.
GTGCGAATTTAAATTCTCGCTGTCTGTTTCATTGCTCTCTCGCTTCCGTTGATTTATTAGACATCATTAGATCCAAATTTATATCACTACAACTCCAAATGGAGTTGTAGCGGAGTCATTTTAACTTTGCAAGCAAAGAAACGAGATTGATTAGAGATTCATGAATAAGGTTGTTGACAATGCGACGCAATAAGTAATCCGGGAAAGCGGATTCCTGAACCGTAAAACGGTATGAAAAGGGCCAGCCAAGTTGCCCGGGCTGACCCTTATCTTGTGGAGCTGCGGGGAATTGAACCCCGGTCCGGTGACCGCACCCTCAGTCTTCTACGTGCGTAGTCTGCTGGCCTTTGTGGCTATCTGTCTGCCCCCACCTGTGTCGCAGACAACCGGTGGCGGGCATAGCCGCAGAAAAAGTCCCCGAACCGCCCTGTGGCGCGGCAGTCCAGGCAAGTCTTCTTAATGACGCTCAGCATCCCCCCGAAGGCGAAGGGGAGTGAACGGAGCAGCTGCTCACTGGTTAATCCTGGCGCGAAGCTCAGGCAGCGAGAGCGAACTCAGTGCGGTTAGATTTAGCACTTGTTGTTTGCGGGAGGACATTAACGAGCGGACCCCCGCGTTCTCGGCACGCTTCCCTGCGACGAACAGGTCACCGTCGAAACCGATCAGCCCCAATCTTGAATTATCAAGCTCTGCTGGTGCCATTGCGGACCAGCTTCGTCAGTATACAACAGATGGACGCTGTGGATATTCCCGCTTCTCCCTGGGCATTGTCTTGGATCCTAATCAAGTCGCAGAGTCCTGTCGACGCGTGGCAGCTCATCGGCATCCGGTAAATTCCCAATTCCGTAGATATAAGTTTGGTCCCGTCCTGTCGGCATTGACGGCTCGACCTGGCGGGACCACAATCATGCTCAAGGACAGGGACTCATTGGCCCTGCTGGCCTAAATAGTCGGGGATATGCTCAGGATATTCGGGCCAGGCGCCCTGCTGGGTGCAGACGAAGGCGGCAGTGTTGACTGCAGCCCGGTGGGCCTGAGTCAGGGAGGCCCCCAATAGGCGGTTGATTGCGAAGGTGCCGGAGAAGGCATCGCCGGCCCCGACCGTGTCAGCCACGGTGATTTTAGGCGTAGGCAGGTGTGAGGACTGCCCGTCCGCCAGGTAGATTGTACTGTAGTCGCTGCCGGCGGTCAGCACGATGGTGTCCAGATGCCACTGGTCCATGAACCAGCTGCAGAGCTCGTCGTCGGTGGCTCCAGGAATGTGGAACATGTCGCGCAGAGTGACCAGTTCCTCGTCGTTGAGCTTGAAAACCGTGGCCATGTCCAGCAGTTCCTGGATCAGATCCTTGCTGTAAAAGGTGCCGCGCAGGTTGATGTCGAAGAAGCGCATGGCATGGCTCTTAGTGTGGCGCAGGACCTGCAGGCAGGTTTCGCGGGACCCACTGCTGCGCATGCTCAACGTGCCGTAGCAGACGGCGTCGGCCTTGCTGGCCAGCCCGGCCAGGTCATCCGTGTATTCCAGATGATCCCAGGCCACATCAGGCTTGAAGACGTACTGGGGGATGCCCTCGGTCAGCTGGACCTCGACGGTGCTGGTGGGGTGGTCGTTGTGCTGTAGGAAGGCATCGACGCCGGCCTTCTGGACCGCCTCCTCAAGCTCCCGACCCAGGTCGTCCCGGCCCACGGCGCTGAAGGCATAGCCTTCCGCCCCGTTCTTTGCGGCATGATAACTGAAGTTGACCGGTGCTCCACCGGCCCGCTTGCCTGTTGGCAGGACGTCCCAGAGGATCTCGCCGATGCTGAGGACCATGGGTCTACTGGTCATGGTGTTCCTTTCCTGACGACGGGCGATGTGCCCGCCTTGTGTTTGCTGATTTCACAGTTGTGCGGCCCATGCTGGCCGGGTGCTCCAAAAATTGGCTGGCCGCCACCGCAGCGGCTCCGGTCAGTGTGGCATCGGCTGGAAGACGGGAGAGCAGAATCTGCGTGTGCTCGCGCAAGCCGGGCAGGGCGCGTTTGGATACTATGGTTCGAACTCGTTCCAGTAGGTGGGAACCAGCGGCGGCCACCATGTCTCCGATGACGATTTGAGCAGGGTTGTAGGCGTTTACGATGGTCACGCAGCCATAGCCCACGTAGTCGGCTATTAGATCCACTAAGGTCTGGGCGACCTGCTGGCCTGAGCGGGCCTGATCGAACAGACTTGTGCAGGCCTTGGTGTGGGTCATGGCTTCGATTCCAGGGAAGTGATCCCGCATATCCGGCTGGCACATGCGACGGTGGATGGCTACCGCCGAGCAATAGCATTCCAGGCAGCCGCGGTTGCCGCACTCGCAGGGCAGGCCATTCAGATCGATGCTGACATGGCCGATTTCGGTGGCCGCTCCCTGGTTGCCGTCCACCAGGGCACCTCTGTCTATGACTCCTAATCCCACGCCTTCACCCACCAGGAAGTAGGCCATGCTGGAAGCGCTCACGCGGGGGTCGAAGAGGCTCTGGGCCAGTGCACCGGCTCGGGCATCCTGCTCGATGAAGGTGGGTACGCGGAAAGCCTGGCCGAATTCATGTATAAAGTCCACGCCACGCCAGCCGGGCATGCTGGTAACCAGGGCGATGCGGCCGGTCTCTCGCAGGTAGGGGCCCGGCACAGCCATGCCCACGGCCACGATGGTGGGGGTTGTCTCCAGACGTTTTCTCACTCGTGTTCTGACTTCAGTTACTGTGCCGGGGATGTCATCGGGATCGACGGGGGGCAGCTCCTCCGAGTCCAGGAGATGACCGCTGATGTCGAAGAGTCCGATGCTGACCAAACTGCGGGCGAACTTGACTCCGATGACCTGGTAGCGGTCGGCGTTCAGGGCCAGGCCGATGGATCGACGGCCGCCCTCTGAGTCCATGCTCCCGGTCTCGCTGATTAGGCCCAAGCTGATTAGGCGGGCCACCAGCTTGCCTACGGCCGCCGGCGTCAGGTTGAGGTCCCGTGCCATCTGGGCTCGTGAACTGGTGCCGTGCTGATGCAGATATTGGACGATGCGTGACTGATTGAGTTCGGAGAGGGCCTTTGGTGTGCTGGCGTATGGACTGCCGCGCATGTCGACCTCCTCCTTGAGTAGTACAGTCTCACGATCTTCGTGCACTTTATGAACAACGTTTATATATTAACACTGTTTATTATCCTTGCACAAACTTTCAAAGTTGTTCAAGGTTTCTCGACAAGACAATCCCGTCGTTGGCCGCTTCATCGCAGCCAAGAAGTTCATCAGCCTCTGCTTCTTCACCAGTGCGATGGATAGCAGGTTCTTGTAGGCTCGCAGTCCTAAGCGAGCTGCTTGTGCGGTGGATATCTGGCTCTGCCGGTGCCCGTTCGCCCTAAACACCGGAATCTTTTCTCGTCTCCGGCGTATGGGTAGACTGATGAAGTGGCCATCGCTGGCCATGGCTGGAGCATGTCAAGGACGCGGTCGTCAGTGGCATCAGCCTGTTACAGGAAAGGTATGGATCATGAGTCTTGATAATGGTATCGACGCCGTCGTCGATCCGTCGATGGAGCGACCGTTGGCCTTGATTCCTCGGCCGCTTCACATGCAAAGGGATCGGGGTCAGCTGCTGTTGCCAGTGGCGGGCAGAATTGTCTGCGGTTCATCAGTTGACCAGGAGCTGGGTTCAGTTCTCAGTGACCAGTTGGCAGGTACCATAAAGCAGGCTACGGGAATGGTCTGGGATCATTCGCGAGGGGGGGCTTGGACTGGCGCAATCAGTCTGGACCTGGACCAAAAACTTGGTCCTCAAGAGTATCTTCTGTGCATCGCCGATCAGGGGGAGCGCCGCCCGATTGTGGATGTCCGCGGCGGCGACAGTCAGGGACTGCGATGGGGGGTACAGACCCTCCGCCAGGTCATCATGCAATGCGGTCCGGTGCTTCCCGCCTTGCACATTCAGGACCGCCCCGCCTATCCAACGCGCATCTACAGTCTGGATGTGACCCGCGGTCGGGTGCCCACCATGGAATGGCTGCGGCACTGGGCGGACATATTGGCCCTGTATAAGTTCAATCAGCTGCAGCTCTACATTGAGCACACGATGGCTTTCCCGGGCATGAGCGAGGCCTGGAGGGGCACAAGCCCTCTGGAGCCCGGGCAGATCACCGACTTCGATGACTATTGCGCCCGCCTGGGCATCGAGTTGGTGCCTTCGATTTCCACCTTCGGCCACCATTACACCAGCCTTCGCACTCGCGGATTCAGGGATCTGGGCGAGTTTCCCGAGCAGGCGGACCGGCCCTACTCTTTTATAGAGCGCCAGGAGCATCACACCATCAATGTCAACCATCCACAGGCCCTGGCATTCTCCACTGGGCTGATTGACGCCTATGCGCCGCTTATGCGTACGCGTAACTTCAATATCGGCGGAGACGAGACCTTCGATCTGGGCAAGGGGCGTTCGCGGCAGGATGGTTCCAGTAAGGATCCTGCTGACATGTATGCCGATTATCTGATCAGCCTGTGCGATCACCTGCATGCGCAGGGCCGCCATCCCATGTTCTGGGGCGATGTCGCCGTGTCCATGCCCAAAGTCTTGGACAGGCTGCCCGAGGACTGCACGCTGCTCAACTGGCTCTATGATCCGCAGGTAGGGCCGGACAAGGTTGCCCTTGTAGCCTCGACGGGGGCCCGACAGGTAGTCTGCTCGGCCGTTCATGCCTGGAATCTTCTCCTTCCTGGAATCGACAATGCCTGGAAGAACATCAGCCGTCTGAGTCAATATGGGATCCAGTACGGTGCCGTTGGAGCCATGGTCACCGACTGGGGTGATTACGGGCACATCAACGATCCGCGCATGAGCTTGCCTGGCATGGCCTACGCCGCGCAGTGCTTCTGGAACCCCAATGACGATGATCGAGACCGGGTGGACAGGGATCTGGGCCTGTTGGTCTATGGGGATGCGGCGGGGGACTATCTGCCGGCACTGATCCAAGCTGGCTCCAGTGCGGTCTTCGGCTGGGACGATATGGTGCGTTACTGGGAGCTTGATGACGGACATGGGGGCCTCAACCAGGATGTGGCCTCTACATTGCCGGGCGCAGGCGTGCCTGCGCTGGATTCGTCTGCCGATCTCGACGAAGCTCGCCGGAGCCTGCTTAAGGCTTTGCGCATTCGTCTTGAGCAGGTGGATCAGCGTGACGCTCTGCTGGTCGACGCGGCTGTACGCATGGGCAGGGCGGCCGCCGGATGCCGGGCTGATGCGCGCAGAACTTTGCAGGCTCAGTTGATAGCTGTCCATGGTCAACGCCTCTTTAACGCACTGGGTCGTAGTCTGGCCGTTCGCTATGGCGTTCTGCCTGGAGCTCCGGATGCAGAAGGCGATCGGGGCCTGGCCGATGCTTTTGAGATCTGGTTTGAGTCTTACGCTACGGTCTGGCGTCAGGTCAGTCGGGAATCGGAGTTGGGAAGGATCGCCTCTGTGATTTGGGGCTTCGCCGACATTCTTCGGAAGGGAGCGAACTCCTGATCGGATCGATTGCGAGTTCATATCGAAAGGCGGGAAGAGCGCGAGAATGATCATCAATGAGTAGAGCATGGCTCTGCGGCTTTTTGGACGTTTCTTGCACGAAGTCTTAGGATTGCATAAATCTCGAGCCAGGAAAATGGTCTGTGCCTCGTCTGCCGGTTTCAAGCTTTGGCCGGTTTTTTATGCCAAAGCTTGAAACCGGCAGGATAATTGTCGTACCAAGACACGTTCGGCTTTCATCGTTGGGTACTTGTTGAGCACTGGGTCTTATACGGCGAAGGAGCTTCTCGAAATCAGCTGAGTAGTACCAGGGGTAGTGATGCCGATTCTATATAATTCAACGAATTGACAAAATCGATTCATCCCTCTACTCTTGTTGCTCAGGAGGCAGGAATTGGTTTCCTCCCCTGTGAACGCTGTAAAGGCAAATGCAATAGGCAAAGGAGCATTTCGGATGGGTTTGTGGGACGTTGACAAAATCGAATACGTGGGTCGCCAGGGCGTCAAGGAAGGCCTGGGCTTCCGCTACTACGACAAGAACAAGGTGGTGGCCGGCAAGCCCATGAAGGACTGGCTGCGTTTCGCCGTGGCCTGGTGGCACACCTTCAACCAGGGTCTGGTGGATCCCTTTGGCGATCCCACCGCTCAGAGGCCCTACTACCGCTACACCGATCCCATGGATCAGGCGCTGGCCAAGGTGGATTACGCTTTCGAGCTCTTCGCCAAGCTGGGGGTCGAGTTCTTCTGCTTCCACGACCGTGACCTGGCTCCCGAGGGCGACACCCTGCGCGAGACCGATGCCAATTTGGACAAGGTGATCGACCGTATCGAGGCCGCCATGAAGGACACGGGCGTCAAGCTACTATGGAACACCTCGTCGCTTTTCACCAACCCTCGTTTTGAGGCCGGTGCCGGCACCTCGCCTTTCGCTGATATCTATGCATATTCGGCAGGCCAGCTCAAGCACAGCCTGGAGATCGGCAAGCGGCTCGGTGCTGAGAACTACGTCTTCTGGGGTGGTCGTGAGGGCTACGAATCCCTTTGGAACACCCGAATGAAGGAAGAGCAGGACCATATGGCCGCCCTCTTCCATATGTGCGTGGACTACGCCAAGGAGATCGGCTTCGACGCGCAGTTCCTGATCGAGCCCAAGCCCAAGGAGCCCACCCTCCACCAGTACGATTACGACGCGGCCACCACCATCAACTTCCTGCGCACCTACGACCTGCAGGATAACTTCAAGCTCAACATCGAGGGCAACCACGCCAACCTGGCCATGCACACCTATCAGCATGAGGTCCGCGTGGCCCGAGAGGCTGGATTCCTGGGATCCCTGGATGCCAACCAGGGCGACAAGCTGATCGGCTGGGACATGGATGAATTTCCCTCGGACCTCTACGATGCCACCGCCGTCATGTGGGAGGTGCTGGCCAATGGGAGCATCGGGCCCCGCGGAGGCTTGAACTTCGATGCCAAGCCGCGCCGTTCCTCCTTCCTGCCTGAGGACCTCTTCAGGACCCACATCGTGGGCATGGACACCTATGCCGCCGGTCTACTGGTCGCTGCCAAGATGCATGAGGATGGCTATATCGAGCAGTTGCAGCAGGAGCGCTACTCCTCCTTCGAATCCGGCATCGGCGCCACTGTTGAGGACGGCACGGCCACGTTGGCCTCCCTGGAGGAGTACAGCCTTGACAAGCCACAGGCCGAACTGATCGCCGCCGACAAGTCCGACCATCTTGAAGTGGTCAAGGCCACCATCAACAACTATATTGTCGAGGCTCTGGCCCAGGCCTGATGATAAGAACATTCTGTTTTCGTCCCCATGCGGTGCTGCTGGCACCGCATGGGGACGAATCATTTATTAAGACCGTGCGCCTGCAGGTTGTCGATGAGCCAGGACCAGTCGTAGGGGCCTTCATAGCGTTGGATAAATTCGAGAATAGCGGGAATGTCGGGTGCGCTAAGGGCGCCTCCAGGGGTCTGCACTGAGTAGGCGGATGCCGCGGTCGCCAACTCCATGCAATGGCGCAATGGCCATGACCGTGTAAAGGCTGTCATTAAAGCGGCTGCAAAAATGTCACCGGCGCCAGTCGGATCCTTTGCTTCCACGGAAGGGGCCGGAACTTCGATGAAGCCGGTCGGGTCAGAGGCAGAAGATCCCAGACCGCCGCGCGTGATGACAGCCGTTGATACAAATTCACGCAGCATCTTCAGAGCACTTGCTGTCGTTTTCTGACCAGTGAAGTGTCTTGCTTCGGTTTCATTCATCAGCAGGACATCGACTCCTCTGGCGGATTCGAGGATCTGTCTAGGCCAGCGGCCGGAGGAATCCCAGCCGACGCCGCCGAATATGATCGTGCCCTGGTCTCGTAGGGGCTGTGACCAGGTGGGCAATCCTTCAGAGAGGCTGACGAAGAGCGTTCTGGTCAGTTTGCCGGCAGGCCAATCCAGGACAAGTGCTGAATGGTCATAGGTGACAAATGCGCGATCATTGCCAGTGCTGATAGCCACTGAGACCGGATTGCGGTATGCCGCGCTGGTGGTGCACAGATCAAGATTGAGATGGTCAACCTTTTGGAGAGTTTTGAACAATAAAGTCGATAATTGATCGTGTCCGCGGTTGGTGAGCAGACCTGCTTCGGATCCAAGTCTTGCGGCAGCCACGGCTCTGTTGGCCGCTCCTCCCGGAGAGATAGTCAGGTTGCCGGCCAGTACTTCGGTTCCAGGCTGTGGGAAATCAACATCCGAAAAAACCAGATCCAGGTAAGTTTTCCCGGCAATCACTACGTCGAAGATTTTCGGACTGGCCTTATAGGTCATCGTCTCATTGTTGATTCTGCTCATGTTTGCTCATTCTAGATAGAAACACTCAAAATGAGCAAACTTTGTCAAATCCTGTCATTTCATGTATGGTGAAGTCATGCTTTTGGATGAACGCCGTCAACGGATTCTCGATCAGCTGGCCGAGCATGGACAGTCAGTTAAGGACTTGTCACATGGTCTTGGGGTCAGTGAATCCACTATCAGAAGGGACCTCACATTCCTGGAGCAGGATGGCCGCCTCAAGCGCAAATATGGTGGTGCGATGCTGACCCAGGGCAATAGGGCCGACATCACTGACTCTGGCAAGCAGGACCGCGTCGTCGATGCGACTGATGCGCAGATGCAACTTTGGGAACGCATGGCCAAGGCTGCTGCTGACATGGTTCAGGACGGCTCGGTCATCATCTTGGATGTAGCCCCTGAAGCGGCTTTGATTGCACGCAATCTGCGCGGACACAAGGTGACCATCATCACATCGAATCTGGCCGTACTTGATCAGGTTCGTGATGATGAAGCAGTTGATCTGGTGCTCATAGGCGGTGCGGTGCGGCATCATCATAACAGTTTGGTTGGCCCGCTGGCTGAACGGATGATCTCCGATGTTTCAGCTGACTTGATGTTTCTTTGTTGTACCGGTGTGCGGGGGAATGCCGTGGTGGACAACATGGCCGTCGAAGCCCCGATACGTCAGGGTTTCATAAAGGCGTCCCAGCAAACAGTCCTGCTTGCGGATGAATCCAAATTCCCTGGAACCGGAAGTTTCAAACTGTGCTCATTGGCTGATTTGGATGCTCTCGTCACGACTTCGGGGTCCGGGAAGGGAATACAAGACAGCTTTGCCAAGGAAGGCAAGAAGGTGGTGGTCGTATGAAATTAACGATTCTTGGTGGTGGAGGCTTCCGTACGCCGTTCATCTGGCAGGCATTGATCAGGGATCAAGGCGAACCGCGCGTGGATGAGCTGGCTCTGTATGACACAAGCCAGTCGCGTATGGATACGATGGTGAACATTATGCGTGTCCAGGCCCAGGGCTTCGGTCACAAGCCTAGAATCCGCACATACACGGAGCTTGAGCCGGCCCTGAGCGGTGCCGATTTTATTTTTGCTGCGATTCGTGAGGGAGGTCTCCAGGCCAGATGCTGCGATGAACATGTGGCTTTGGATCTGGGCCTGCTTGGTCAGGAAACCACTGGGCCCGGCGGGCTCGCATACGCCATGCGTACTGTGCCGGTTATGCTGCGGATGGCCCGTATGGCTGCCAGGGTCTGCCCTGACGCATACTTTTTGAACTTCACCAACCCAGCTGGCATCATTACCGAGGCATTACAAAGCGTATTGGGTGATCGTGTGGTCGGCATATGTGACACGCCATCCGGATTGGGCAGAAGAATAGCTGCGGCTTTGGGCCATGATCCAGAGGATGTCAGCATGGATTATGTCGGCCTCAACCATCTGGGTTGGATGCGAAGAGTGCTGGTCGGCGATCATGATCTGCTGCCGGACCTGCTTGCCGATGAGGAGAAGCTGTCGGGGCTGGAGGAGGCCAAGGTCTTCGATCCGGACTGGTTGCGGCAGATGGGGATGATTCCCAATGAGTATCTCTTCTACTACTACTGCGATAGAGATGCCGTCCGTCGTATCATGGAGTCTCCCATGACCCGCGGCGACTTTCTACTCAAGACCCAGACGCGTTTCTACAAACAAGCAGCCACGGCCGGGAACGAAGCCGACCGTATCTGGACCGATGCCTTGCAGGAACGTGGAGCCAGTTATATGGCTGAGGCTCTGGGAGGTGTACAAGGTGCCCCCACCAGCAACCGCAAGGAGGAGTTCGATCCTGCCCATTTGGGTTATGCAGGAGTGGCTCTGGGCGTTATGAATGCAATCAGTCGACATGAGCGTCGGGTCATGATTCTCAATGTGCGCAACAGGGGAACAATAGCTAGCCTACCCAATGATGCCGTTGTCGAGGTTCCCTCGCTTGTGGACTCTCACGGAATCCATCCTCTGAATGTGGGAGAGCAGCCCACAATGGACCAGATCGGCCTTATGCAACAGGTGCGTCAGTCGGAAAGGCATGCGGTTCGGGCTGGGATCGAGGGATCCTCCCATGAGGCTTTGCTGGCTTTCGCCTTGCATCCTCTCGTGCAGTCCGTTCCGTTGGCCAGAAAGCTGCTGGCCGGATATCGTCGTGAAATTCCTGAGATCAATGCCCTTTTCGAGAAATGAGGATAAAAATGACCAACCAGTCTTCGGCCCGGGGCTAAGCGGGTCGGTACGCGGACGAGGATTTTTGCATCCCTCATGTGACATATCGCAAGAGTTCACAGTGCCAGGTAAAGCAATCAAAGCGGATTGTATTGTAATGGAAAGGTGCTCGGTTTATGCAAATCAAGGTTGATCGAGAGCTGAACAAGTGTAGGCGCTTCCTCAGAGATCGCATACGTCCTTTTATCGAAGAGGAACTTTCATCATGCACTGTCGCCGCTTATGTCAACTCAGGGGAACCTGAACCTCCCAAAAACTTTATTCGTCGTGCAGAGGCCGGTTTGATTCGATTCCACCCTGTTGATCGTGGAGATGCGTGGGGGACGAACTGGGGCACGACCTGGTTTCGCGTTGATGGCAGGTTGCCTATGTCGGAGTCCGGTCACGAGACGGAGATTGATCTGATTGTTGACCTAGGCTGGAATTCCAGCGTTTCCGGGGGGCAGTGCGAGGGATTGGTCTTCGCCAAGGATGGAAGAGCGATCAAGGGCGTTCAGCCAATGAATGCTTGGGTCCGCTTGCAAGGCAAGGGTGCTATGGCGGGTCTGTGTGACGACAATGGCGCCTTCCGCCTGTATGTTGAGGCCGGGTGCAATCCCATGCTGTTGAATATTCCACAGCGTTCCACGGATTTGGGCGAAGAGGCCGATGGGCGTGTGTGTGCACAGTATGCCTTCCATGGCATCAGTCTGTGCCGGTTTGATCGTGAACTTTGGGAGTATGCCAGGGATCTGGAGGTCGTTACGGGCCTGCTTGATGTCATTGACAAGAACTCAGTGCGATATTGGCAGGTGATGAAGGCCCTGCAGACCTCGCTCAATCATTATGATGATGATCACCGTGCTGAAACACTTGGCCAGGCCCGACATGCATTGGCTGGGGTGCTGAGCAAAACCAACGGCCCGACGATTTTCCATGATCATGCGGTCGGTCACGCACATATAGACACCGCCTATCTGTGGCCGAAGCGCGAGACAAGGCGAAAAATCGGCAGGACTGTTGCCAATGTCCTGGCCCTGATGGATCAGGACGACGAATTTGTTTTTGCAATGAGCTCGGCTCAGCAGTTTGCATGGCTGGAGGAGGATTATCCTGATCTCTTCAGACGCGTAAAGGAACGGATAGACCAGGGTCGATTCATTCCTGTGGGCGGAATGTGGGTGGAAGCAGATGCCATGATGCCTTCAGGTGAGTCTCTTGTCAGGCAGATTACCAACGGCCGTCGGTATTTCAAAGACCATCTTGGCATCAGTCCAAAAGGCATCTGGTTGCCCGATAGCTTTGGGTATACAGGTGCTTTCCCGCAGATTGCCAGAAGGGCTGGATACAGCTGGTTCCTCTCACAGAAATTGTCCTGGAATGACACAACCAAGTTTCCCCATCATTCCTTCATCTGGGAGGGAATCGACGGCAGCCCGATACTGACTCATTTTCCTCCTACTGATACTTATGCCGCTGAAATCACTCCCGGTGAATTGCGTTACTCGGAGATGAATGCAGCAGACAAGGAATGGATCGACCAGGGTCTGCTGCTTTATGGATACGGTGACGGTGGCGGCGGTCCCACCAGGGAGATGCTGGGCAGGCTCTCCAGGTTGCGCGATCTTGAGGGCGTGCCCACCTGTACTTCCGCGTCGCCTGACGATTTCTTCCAGACGCTTGCGGATCAGATGAATCGTTGTGATGGCTTTGAGAGGCCGCGTTGGCACGGTGAGCTATATCTGCAGCTGCATCGAGCCACGCTCACGGCGCAGCAGGACATGAAGGCTGACTGCCGTCGCGAGGAAGGGATGCTCAGAACCATGGAATATCTGGGTTGCCTAGCCAGCTTGTGTCATGCGGAATATCGTTACCCCGGCGATCGGCTTCAATTCATCTGGCACCGTCTTCTGCTCAACCAGTTTCACGACATTCTCCCAGGTTCTTCGATTTCTTGGGTGCACCGTGAAGCTCGTCAGGAGTATGAGCAGGATATGTCCGAGCTGAGCAGGTTGATTCAGTCGGCTGCCGATACTGTGGCCGAGGCTGATCCTGATCTTCCCGTGCTTCAAAAAGGGTATATTGCGCAAAAGGATTGGCTGGTGCATCCAAGTCTCCCAGACGACTGCGCTGTGGATGACGGTTGTCTTTCCTGCAATGATTCCGCTCCTCAGGTCCATGCTGAAAAAGATGGATTCGTCATGGAGAATGCTTCGATAAGGGTTGTCATCAACAACGAAGGGCTGATCGTATCCTTACGTGACCTTAAGGCTGGACGCGAACTGGTGGCTTCAGATCACGCTCTAGGCTCCTATCGCCTGTTGATCGACAAGCCATGCGAACGTGATGCATGGGAATTGGACCGAGATGCCTTCCTGGGTCCCATTGATGGAGGCAAGGTCGTCAAGGTTGAACCTGTTTGCTCATCCGTTTCGGCCGGCGTGGAGATCACCACGGCTATAGGCGCCGGAACAACTATCAGGACTCAGGTTCTTCTGGATGGTCAAAACAGAAGTCTTAGGTTCCATGCCTACGTTGACTGGCAGGAGCGGGATCGCTTTCTCAAGGTGGATTTCCCTTTGAATGTCCAGACATCCATGGCTACTTACGAGTGTCAATACGGTACAGTCGATCGTCCAGTCTGTAGGGATGATGCAGACACGGAGGCGGCCTTTGAGTGTTGCACCCATAGATTCGTACACCTTCACGAGGGTGGATATGGAGTTGGGCTGGTCAACGAATCCACATATGGCTCCAGTGTCTTCCCGGTGGAGTCCGACGGGGATAACGGTGGCAGAACAGGGACCCTTTTGGAGTTGTCGCTGCTTTCCGCGCCCACATTCCCTGACCCCAATACGGATGTCGGCCGGAGCCACGAATTCACCTGGGAGGTCCTTCCGGGTGCCAATGTGGCGGATACGGTCAAGGAGGCGGGTGCTATCAACGCACCGACGATTGCTCATCTGCCGCAGGTCAGGCCGCTGATTCAATTGCGTCAGGGGAAAGGCACGGTGATTCTGGATTGGGTCAAGCCGGCCGATGATGGGTCGAAGGACATCATTGTTCGTTTGTATGAACCTGTCGGGGAATCCGCAACTGCGGACATTCTTGCGGATGATCTGATCGCCGAGGCAACCGTATGCGAAACGGATCTGCTGGAAGTAGCCGGGGCGACCCACGGCATGCCATCCGCCCTGGAAGGCGCTTGGATTCCTCTGCAAGGTGCGCACCTTAACCTGCGCCCGTACCAATTAACGACGTTACGGATTCGACCATGATGGGCTCGGCGCCCAGGCCATGGCCAATGAGGACTGCCGGGGCGCTTATGTACACAACAACATCAAAAGAAAGCAGGGCGATATGACTACGATGTCAGAATCTCCCACATCCCTGTCATCACCAAAACCCAGGGATGTAAATCCATCCAATCGATGGAAAAAAAGGATACAAAGCAAAAGCAGGTGGGCCGGCTTAGGATTTGTCCTGCCGTTCCTGCTGGTCTTTTTTGTAGCTACCATACTACCTATCATTTATGCTCTGTACCTGAGCCTCTTCCGGGATCAGCTCATAGGCGGCAGCCATTTCGTTGGATTGGCCAACTACATATCGCTGCTCAAAAGCGGTACTTTCTGGGACGGGGTATGGCGTGTGATCCGGGTGTTCCTGATCCAGGTGCCGATCATGTTGGGCCTGGCTCTCCTGGCGGCTCTGTGCATCGACTCCGGGCGACTCAGAGGGCACGGGTTTTTCCGAATCATCCTTTTCCTGCCGTATGCAGTTCCAGGCGTTGTCGCAGTACTGATATGGGAATTCCTGTACGGCGATCAATTCGGGTTGACTGCCAGCATCAACAGCTGGTTCAACATAGCCATGCATCCATTGTCCAAAAACGTCATCCTGTGGTCCATAGGCAACATCATGACCTGGTCGTTCCTGGGATACAACATGCTGATTCTGTACTCCGGACTGAAAACAATTCCTACCGAGCTGTATGAAGCCGCCCGCTTGGACGGAGCCAGCGAATGGAAAATCGCTCGTTACATCAAGGTGCCGGCAATAAGGGGGCAGTTGCTGATCACATGGATGTTCTCCATTATCGGTACCTTCCAGCTTTTCAGTGAGCCACAGCTGCTGAAGACGCCCGCACCCAACGCAATATCAAGCAACTATACGCCCAACCTTTGGGCATACAACCTGTCTCTTAACGGAAGCCAATACAACAATGCAGCTGCTCTGGCAATTCTTATGGGACTGATCACAGGGGTGATCACCTATATCACCCAGGAGCGGGGATCGCGAAGCGGCGATAAGAAGAAGCCCAAGGCATCCCGAGCTACAAAAAGGAGGGCTGATCGATGAGTATCGTCAAACATTTCGGATCAAACAGGTCTACCGGCGCCCACAGTCTTGTCCGACACTCGCCGGCCATGCTCATCTTTATGCTGCTGCTAGCGTCGTATTCCTTGATTCCATTGTTGTGGCTGTTGATCAATGCCACCAAGACCCAGGCTGACGTTATGTCAACGTTCGGTCTGTGGTTCGGACACGGCTTCAACCTGATAGACAACATCAAGGAGACCTTTTCTTATAAGAATGGGATTTTCGCCAAATGGCTTCTCAATACCTTCTTATACGTGCTGATTGGAGCCGGCGGTGCGACTTTTTTGGCGACCATGGCGGGATATGCGCTGGCGATCTTTGACTTTCCGGGCAAGAAAGGCATTCTTGCCACGGTTATCGGAGGCATAGCCATCCCGGGAACAGCGCTGGTCGTTCCTACATTCCTGCTTTTTGCCAAGCTGGGATTGACCAATACACCATGGGCTGTCATTCTTCCGTCGCTGGTGAGTCCCTTCGGCCTTTATCTAGTCATGAGTTATTCGAGGACCGGCCTGCCAGTCAGCGTCATTGAGTCGGCACGCATGGATGGTGCGGGGGAATTCAGAATCTTTGCACAGATTGTGGTGCCTCTTCTGTCGCCCAGCATCATTACGGTGCTTTTGTTCGCTATCGTACAGACCTGGAATAACTATTTCCTGCCGTTGATCATGCTCAACGATCCGCGGTGGTATCCGCTGACTGTAGGTCTGAATGAATGGAATGACCAAGCTACGGGTTCGTCGACGCCAGAACCCATTTACAACCTGGTGATCACTGGTTCCTTGCTTACGGTCATACCGATTATTGTCATTTTCCTAATGTTGCAACGCTACTGGGAATCCGGCCTGACGGCTGGAAGCGTCAAGCAGTGATCCATCGATGTGACAAGGAGGTCATGGAGAAAGTCCCTCGTCTTGGAGGTTGCAGAAGAGACGGGGATAAGTAGGCATCGTCGATTCGTCGGCATGTAAATCAAAGGAGATTGGTGATGAAACACAGCAGAATGACGAAATTCGCCACTGTCGCCACGGTGGCGGCTTTTGCGACAACTTTGTTGAGCGCTTGCGGAGGTAGCTCTTCAACAACCCAGAGCGGTCATGCAAATGACGTGGAACAGGCGCTTGAGAAAGGAGGCGATCTGGTCTATTGGACCTGGACATCGTCCGCTGATACCCAGGTCAAGGCCTTCGAGAAGCATTACCCCAAGGTTCATGTCAAGGTCGTCAACCCTGGCAGCGGTGCAGCGGCATATACCAAGATGATGAACGCCATAAAGTCGGGGTCCAATGTACCCGACATCATGCAGATCGAGTATCAGGCCCTGTCTCAGTTCTATACTCCGGGTAACCTGTTGGATCTGGCACCTTATGGCTTTGCCTCGCTCAAGAATCAATACGCGGCGTCCGCATGGAGCTCGGTGAGCGTTGGAGGCAAGGTCTACGGACTTCCTCAGGATACCGGTCCGATGGTTCTCTATTACAACAAGAAGGTCTTTGACTCGTTCGGCATCAGTGAGCCGCCAAAAACCTGGGATGAGTTCGTCAAGGACGGCGAGATCATGCAACAGAAGGATCCAACCGTCCATATCACGAGCGACTCGGGTCAAGGCAATTTGGTGGCCTCTCTGCTTTGGCAGGCCGGCAGCCATGCCTTCAAGGTCTCTGGATCGAATGTAACCATCAATTTGAGTGACCCCGGCGCCCAGCGGTGGGCTGCCGTCTGGGACAAGCTGATTGGAGAGCATCTGATCACCACAGTGGCCAATCAGGGCACGGAATGGTACCAGGCTGCAAACAAGGGGAAGATGGCATCCATCATTTCAGCCTCGTGGCTTCGCAACACCCTGCAGACCTCGGTAAAGGAAAGTGCCGGGGACTGGAGAGTGGCTCCCATGCCTACATATGACGGGAAACCGGCCTCGGCCAATTATGGCGGTTCGTCGCAGGCCGTATATGCCAAGACGAAGAATCCCGCATTGGCTGCTGGTTTCGTCAAGTGGTTGAACAACTCGCGAGAATCCATTGAGCTGGCCACGGCTTCAGGAGGCTTCCCCAGCACAGTCAAGGATTTGAATGCTCAGGACTTCCTGGAGGAGAAAGCCGACTACTTCGGCGGCCAACAGGTCAACAAGGTCTTTAATCAGAGCTCCAAGGATATTCGGTCTGGCTGGCAGTTCCTGCCCTATCAGGTCTACGCCAATTCGATCGTGAATGATTCGATTGGTAAGGCCTATGAGGGCTCGGTCCGTTTCGAGGATGCGTTGAAGACCTTCCAGAAGGACCTGGTTAAGTATGGCAATGAACAGGGTTACACGGTAAAAGGTCTGTAGATCGATTCATGTGATTGACCCACCCCCATACCCCCATCTTGAAGACGGCGCGCAATGACAGCGTGATCGGAGTCAAGATGGGGGTATTTAATTTTGGCGAAGCTGTCATTGGGAAGATGCTTTCCCGATTGTCTGTTTTCTTTTGCATTTGTGGTTCCTTTGCCAATTTGTGTTATCTGATTTTGCGCACGGCCATGGGGCTACAAGAGGCGTATAGCAGCTGATGTCGGATTTTCTGCCAGGTTTGCCGTTTGATGACGACGCGTTTGGGCACACTGACTCATGATGGCCAGAACATCTTTACAACTGATGTTGGTCATTGGATAAAAAAGAGATATAATATTACTAAACCGCTTTAGTTTTGAAACGGAATCTGCACAAACAAGGAGGTTTACGGGATGCAGCTGAAGGTGGAGCGTGAACTCGACAGGTGCGATCGAGTCATAAGGCAACGGGTGCTGCCCTATGTCGATAGAACGGTCGGCCATTGTGCAGTCAGGGTCTACCGGATTCCTGGCGAGCCCATTTCCTCCCAGGACTTCTTCCGCCGCCTGAACAATGGGGGCATTCCTTTTGAGCCTTTGAATCTTGGCGAATCCTGGGGGACTACTTGGGGAACAACCTGGATGGAGATCAAGGGAAGCATTGATCAGAGCCATCGAGATGAGGCTCCGCTTGAACTGATTGTGGACCTTGGATGGCAGCCCGACTCTCCCGGTGGCCATTACGAGGCAGAGGCCTACCGCCCCGACGGCTCCATTATCAAGGCGGTCAACCCGAAGAATCAGTGGATTCCCCTGGATGGCAGAGACTGGAAAGGGTCAGCTATTGATGAAGAACCTTCGCTTATCAGGTCCGATGGCACTTTTACCCTCTATCTGGAGGCAGCCTGCAACCCGCTCATTCTCGGGGTTCCTCCATTCGTTAAGACTCGTTTGGGTGAAGGCACCACGGGCCGACCCGACGAGCCTAACGCTCTGAATCAACTGGATGTCTGTCATTTCGATTATGAGATGTGGAACTATGCCATGGATCTGGAAGCGGTCAGCCAGATCATCCGGGAGTGCGACCCCAAGCAGCCACGCTATTGGAGGCTGGGTAAGGCCCTGCAGACTTCCTTGAACAGCTATCGGGAGGGTGATGCAGCTAGTCTGCAGCAGGCCCGTACGGCCCTGACCGAAGAACTCAGCCTGCCGGCTGTGTCGAGCAGTTTGGATCATGCAGTGGTAGGTCATTCACACATTGATTCGGCCTGGCTTTGGCCCAAGCGTGAAACTCGCCGAAAGGTAGCCCGTACAGTCTCTAATATGCTGGCGCTGATGGAGCGAGATCCCGATTTTATCTATGTAATGAGTTCCCCACAACAGTATGCCTGGCTTGAGGCTGATCATCCAGATCTGTTTGCTCGCCTTTTGCGTCGCGTCAAAGAGGGACGCTTCATTCCTGTGGGTGGCATGTGGGTCGAATCTGATGGGATGTTGCCAGCGGGCGAATCATTGACACGCCAGTTCAGCTATGGAAAACGCTACTATCGTGAGCATCTAGGCGTAGATACCGATGTAGTCTGGGAGCCTGACAGTTTCGGCTATACAGGTCAGTTCCCTCAAATTGCCCGGCGTGCTGGCATGCGTTACTTCCTTTCGCAAAAGATCTCATGGAATGACACTACAAAGTTCCCTCATCATACTTTTGACTGGCAGGGTATCGATGGCACGCCTATATTCACTCACTTTCCACCGATGGATACCTACTCCTCAAGCATGACTGCCCGGGAGCTTAATCATTCTGAAGAAAACTACCAAGACAAGGACTTCTCCGATAGAGCCATAGTCCTGTGCGGCTATGGTGATGGAGGCGGCGGCACTACACGCGAAATGCTGGGTCGGTTTGACCGTCTGCGTGATGTGGAAGGTGTTGCAAAGGCACGTTATGAGACTCCAGATGATTTCTTCCGTGAGTCCTGTCAACAGATTCATCAGCGCGCTGGTCGAGAGATGCCGGTCTGGAAAGGCGAACTCTACCTGGAGCTCCATCGTAAGACACTGACTTCTCAGCAGGATATGAAGCGTGGCTGCCGGCAGGAAGAAGCCATGCTGCGTACTGTGGAGTACCTGTGCGCTTATGCTTCCCTGGCTGATGCGAATTATGACTATCCTCACGCTGAGCTGGATCAAATCTGGCGAACTTTGCTGCTGAACCAATTCCACGACATTCTGCCCGGTTCAGCCATCTCTTGGGTTCATCGACTCGCTCGCGAGGATTATCAGCGTGACATTGATCGCCTGCGAGAAATCGGTCAAGAGGCCGCTAGTGTAATCGCCAGAGTACAGAGGGGGATTCAACGTGTGCCTGCTGCTCTAATAAACCCAATGGATACTGACGGGGACGACGCTTGGCGGGCTGTACCGTCAGTGCCCAAGACAGGCGGTCCAACGTCTATGGTCCAAGTTTCTGCTAACGAGCAGGGATATATTCTGGACAATGGCCTTATCAAGGCGGTTGTGGGGACTGATGGCACAGTCCACTCCTTGCTGGATGTCGTTTCCGGACGAGAGCTGATTCCCAGGGGTTCAACAATGGGTGGCTACGAACTGCTCAAGGATGAGCCCACTATGTGGGATGCGTGGGATTTGGAACGTGACGCCCTTCTTACCGCCATGCCGGTGGATGACCCTGTTCAGATCACTGCAAAGAAGTCCGGGGTGGACGTGGTTCGAAACCACGGTGACACGCGGATCACTACTGGCATCAGCCTGTCGCCTGGGGCCAGGAGGCTGGACTTCACCGCTTCCGTGGATTGGCATCAGGATGAGCAGTTGCTGAAAGTGGATCTTCCCTTGGCTATCCAAGCACGTTATGCCCAGTTTGAATGTCAATACGGATTCATTGACCGGCCTATACAGAAGAACAATGCGGCCGAAGAGGCGCAATTCGAAAGTTGCACCCACAGGTTTGTGCGGGTTAGGGATGACGACCTAGCCGTTGGCGTGGTAAATGCCTCGACCTATGGCGGCGATACCACACCTATTCCAGCTGATCCGGCTCATGGTAAGGAGGCAGGAACCTTAGTTCGCCTGACACTGCTTTCTGCACCTGTTTTCCCTGATCCGGATACTGACCGGGGTCATCATGAGTTTGCCTGGTCCGTGGTTCCTAACGAAGACCAAAACGCTGTTCTAGCCCAAGCTTATCGGCTTAATGCTCCTATCTTCCTAGATGGTCTGCCTGACGCAGAGCCTCTGGTGAGTTTGGACACCATCTCTGGAAGGCTAGTCATTGACTGGATGAAGATGGCTGACGATGGCAGCGGTGATCTGGTGATTCGTGTGTATGACCCTGATTCCTCTCCTGCCCGTGGTCGTCTGAAACTGGGGCCGTTGCTGAAGGGAGCTACGGTACGAGAGACCGATTCCTTGGAGGAGTCGCCCTTGCCTGACGATTTGCGTCATGGATTGGTAGATAAAGGTGAGGTGAATGCTGAAGGTGCCTCTCTGGAGTTTATGCCTTTCCAATTCACCACCCTCAGACTGCATCAATCACAAATTACCGGCAAATAAGATCGAAAGAACAATGAAGGGTCATTGATTATGTTGCTTAAAGTACAGCGTGAGGTTGATCGCTGCAAGCGGGTCATGAATGAGCGGGTACGCCCTCATATCCACCATGTGCTCGCCCAGTGCGATGTACAGGCTGTTTGTTATACGGGGGAACCGGTGAATCCGTCAACGTTCCTTGATGAAGCACGGCATGGCGGTGTGGCATTCACCCCTCTTGCCGTCGGTGAGCCATGGGGCACCACATGGGGGACGACGTGGATGAAAGTGACTGGACAATTGCCTCGGAGCTCGGGCAATGGACACCCGATTGAACTGCTTTTTAACCTGGGTTGGCTGGATTGGCCAGTTGGCGGACACATCGAAGGAATGGTGTATCGGCCTGATGGCTCGGTGATCAAGGCCATCCATCCACGTAACTACTGGATTCCATTGGTTGATGATCAAGGCAAAGCGGACCAAGTCGTTGATCATGACGGAGCCTTCACTGTCTACGTTGAAGCGGCATACAATCCTAACGTCCCGTCTTTCACGGTTACGAGTCTCGGTGATGCCCCCACGGGCAAGGCGGATGAGCGTTACGTCTTTGAATCGGTGCAAATCGCCGAATATGATCACGAAGTCCACGAATACTGGATAGACCTCGACATCGTCAGCGGCGCTGTAGAACAGTTGGATGCCGGTTCGCCACGGTATTGGAAGCTGGCCAAGGCGCTGCAGCGTTCCATGAACATCTTTGATGGAGCTGATGAAGAGACTGTGAGAGCCACCCTGCCTGCTGCGCGTGAAGCGCTGGAAGCGGTGATGAATAAACCCTCCGCACCTTCTGCTTTGCAGCTATCCGCCATGGGGCATGCTCACATCGATTCAGCTTGGCTTTGGCCTGTGCGTGAGACCAAACGCAAGGTAGGACGGACAATAGCCAATGTGCTGACCCTCCTGGATAACGATCCAAAGTTCTGCTACGTCATGAGTTCTGCCCAGCAGTATGCCTGGCTCGAGGAACGGCACCCGGATTTGTTCAAACGTGTGCAGCGCTACGTACAGGAGGGAAGGTTTATACCTGTAGGAGGCATGTGGGTTGAATCGGATGGAATGGTTCCCTCAGGCGAGTCGCTGATTCGTCAGCTTTCTTATGGGCAACGGTATTTTAAGCAAAAGTTCGGCGTCGAAACCCATGGGGTTTGGCTGCCGGACAGTTTTGGATATTCAGGTTCATGGCCCCAAATCGCTCGCCGATCGGGAGCACGTTGGTTCCTGACGCAAAAACTCTGTTGGAACGATACAACACGATTGCCGCATCATTCGTTTATGTGGGAAGGGATTGACGGTTCCAGGATCTTCACCCATTTCCCTCCGGCAGATAAGTACGATTCTGACATGTCCCCCAAGGACCTGCACTATGCGGAACAGAATTTTAAGGATAAGGATCTGTCGGATCACGGGATTCTGCTGTTCGGCTATGGAGACGGCGGTGGTGGACCGACGAGAGAGATGACCATGAGGGCTGAGCGGCTTCGTAGCTTCGAAGGTCTTCCTCGAGTGGAATATGACAATCCAGATCATTTCTTTGACGTGGCTTATCACGATATGGCTGACCAGGCTGGCAGTGAGATGCCCACTTGGAAAGGCGAGTTGTATCTCGAGCTCCATCGCAAGACGTTGACCTCCCAGCAGGACATGAAACGTGGTTGTCGCAAAGAGGAATCATGGCTGCGCATGGCGGAATATTGTTGTGCCTATGCCGAATTGGTCAATGAGGAATATGTTTATCCGCGAGAAGAGCTTGACAGAATTTGGAAGACCTTGTTGCTCAATCAGTTCCATGACATTTTGCCTGGATCCGGTATCGCATGGATATACCGAGTGGCTCGCAAGGAGTATGCAGAAGATATAGTCCGGCTGCGGGAGTTGACCGCCGAAGCCTTGCGTGCGGTCGAAGCATCTACTAAGACCAGAATTCGGCCTGAGGCACGAATCATGCAGGTCGGACGAGCTGAATCAGGACAGGCATCCTGGAGTCCGGTTAATGCAAAGGGAATAGTCAGGAATGCTTCAGCCGTCGCTGTATCTCATAATGCAAACAGCGAGTTGATTCTGGACAACAGCCTTTTGCGCGTTGTCATTGCTCAATCTGGAGCAGTGACATCCATATGCGATCTGACAACCGGCAGAGAAATGGTGGCACCTGGCCAATCCTGTGGGCTTTATCAGGTACTCAAAGATGAGCCCGGCGTCTTTGATGCTTGGGATGTAGAGCGCGATGCATTCTTGGCTGTCTCTGATTTGGATCAAGGCCAAATCGAAGATGTGAAGACTGACGAGGACGGTACTGTTCACGTCCATGTGATCAATAAGTACCGCGCCAGCACTATTCGGACCAGCATCAGTTTGCGTCCCGGTTTGAGGCAGCTTGATTTTCATGCTGACGTTGATTGGCTCGTTCCGGAAAAGCTGCTCAAGGTTGCTCTTCCACTTGCTGTCAGAGCAGACCGTGCCCAGTATGAAACACAATTCGGCCTTATCGAACGTCCTATCGTGAAGAATACCGAGGGTGATGAGGCACGTTTCGAGAGTTGCACGCATCGTTTCGTCCGCATAGCTAATGAAGAATTTGGCGTTGGCATCGTCAATGGATCGACTTATGGATCCGATGTGTCCGCTATATATGGACCAGAGAATGGTCCGGAAGTCGGCACTCAGGTACGCCTGACCTTGGTAGGTGCTCCTAAAGCACCAGACCCCCATGCAGATCTGGGCCACCATGAGTTTGATTGGGCTCTGGTGCCTGGTCATGATCTGGATTCGACCTTGGCTGCAGCTGCGGAAATCAACGCACCAGTGTTGAAGGATGTGCCTGATATGGAGCCCTTAATTGGTCTGCAAAATGTGAAGGGCTTGCCTGTCGTCGATTGGATCAAGATGGCTGACGATGGCTCAGGTGATTTGATAGTGCGTATCTACGAGGCCAACGGCCAACCGGCATCTGCATCGCTGGCAGTGAATGGCCCCATGGTGGGGGCACAGGTCTATGAGACCGACTTGCTGGAGCGGGACCGCCACTATCAGGGTGAGCCTGATGCTCTCAAACAGCCTGGGGCTGCTGAGGGGGCTCGGCTTGATCTGGGACCTTTCCAGATTGCTACTCTTCGGCTTTCTCAAGCCGGAATTCAAGGATGAATTAGTAAAGGAGAAATCACAATGAACAAAACTATAAAAACGGCGCTGTCGTTGCTGTGCTCAGCAGCGGCAGTCGTGAGCTTCGGAGGATGCGGGGGAAGCACATCCTCCGGGTCTGGTCCTATCGAACTGAAGTTCCAGACATGGAACCTCAAAAACGACAAGTTCACAGGATACTTCCAGGATCTGATCAAGCAGTTTGAAAAGGAGAACAAAGGCGTCCACATTAAGTGGGTTGATCAGCCGGCTGACAACTATGAGGACAAGCTCTCAACCGATGCCGCTGCAAATTCCCTGCCCGATGTAATTGATATGGGGCCTGAGGCTGCGTATACCTTGGCTGGTGCTGGTGCGTTGCTCAACATTGCCAAGGAGGAGCCAAACGCCAAGGATCAATATCTTGATGCTGCATGGCAATCAGCCACTTTCAAAGGCCCCCATCTGGAGGAGGGCACCTATGGGTTGCCTTGGTACCTGAACACAGGCCCTACCCTCTATAACAAGGCCTTGCTCGATGAGTGCGGGCTTGACTCAAGCAAAGTGCCGAAGACTCAGGATGAAATGTTTGCCAATGCTGAAATCTTCGGGCCGAAGTGTGGTGGCAAGTATGCTATGACCACTGGCCTTCCCAGCATCCAGGATTTCGGTATGTACGGCGTTCCCCTGATGAATAAGGATCACACCAAGTTCACCTTTAATGACCCTAAGGGAGTGGCCTTTGTCCAGCATTATGTGGACATGTATAAGGCCAAGGCCTTTACTGACGAGATGCTGAACACCTCCAATAGCGGCGAGTCAAAGAGCTTCAACTCAGGCTCACAGGTTTTCCTCAATGGCAGCCTGTACAGCATTGACGATATGAAAAAGAATGCCCCCAAGGTTTATGAGCATATGGGCATTACCAGCATGGTCGCCAACACTCATCCGAACATGATGATGGAAATGATGACTGTCAATGCCAATTCCAAGCATAAGGATATGGCGCTGAAGCTGGCCAAATTCGTGACCAACTCCAAGAACCAGCTGGCCTTCGATAAGAAAGCCAATGTCTTCCCATCCTCTAAGGGCACCATTGATGATCCATTCTTCAACCCATCTGGTGACGATATGAATGCTGTAGGCATGAGAATGGTCGCCAAGCAGGTGCGTGAAGGACGTATATGGGGTCCTCCGCAGTTTACTGCAGTAGACGGCACCAGACTTCAAGAACAAATCGCCCAGGCCCTGCAGGGCAAGGTGACTCCCAAGCAGGCACTGGACAATGTTGTTGAGTACGCCAACGGCAGGTTGAAGTAATGGTCCAGTCGTCTCATAGACAGCATAAGGGCGTCGGTTCCGCCGGCGCCCGGCGCCTTAACCCTGACGGCACCTATGTGCACCCTTTGGGAGCCAACAGGAGCGGTCGTGTCGCTCCATGGCTCTTCGTGACTATCCCGATTTTGTGGATTCTGGTCTTTTCCTTGTTGCCGTTCCTGAACACAATCCGCTTGTCCTTCACGGATTCGACCTTGTTGCGTCCTGGAAAATTCATCGGATTCCAGAATTTCATCGATATGTTCCATGATCCACATTTCAGAACGGCAATGACAAACTCATCTCTGTATGTCGTCTGCGTTGTGCCCTTCATGATTATCCTGCCGTTGATTCTTGCGGCGTTGGTGGCCGAAAAAACCAGAATAATGGGATTCTTTAGAACATCGTTCTATGTCCCGGTAATCATGTCCAGTGTGGTGGTCGGATTGATTTGGACCAACCTGCTGGATTCCAAGGGTCTGGTCAACGGTCTGTTCCGTGCCTTGCACTGGATAAGCAAGCCCATTCCATTTCTCACTGATCGTTGGTTGCTCTTGTTCAGCGCCATGACTATTACCATTTGGACCGGCCTGGGCTACTACATGATTATCTATTTGACGACTATCGCCAATATTGACCCGGTCTTGTATGAGGCTGCACAAATTGACGGAGCAGGCGCAGTTCGTCAATTCATCCATGTAACCCTACCTGGATGCACCTGGACTATGATTCTGATCTCCCTGCTGTCTTCTATGTCAGCTTTCAGAGTCTTTGGTGAAATTTACATGTTGACTAATGGCAGCGGTGGAGTCGGCGGGGCCGACATAACGATGACAATGCTAATCAAGAACGAAGGCACTGGCATCAATGCCCGAACCGGATATGCCGGGGCATTGGGTCTGGTTATGTTCTTTGTGCTCGGTGCTCTGATTCTCTTCGAATGGTTCTTGGAATCGAGGTCCTCTGATGACGAGTAAGCATATAACAGTGGGCAAGGTCGTGAAGTATGCCGTCTTGGTCCTGCTCTTCCTTTTCCTTGCCTGCCCGTTGCTATGGCAGATATCCTTGGCTTTCAAGGGTCCTAAGGATGATATGTATGCAGTTCCGCCATACTTCTGGCCTCGCGACCCTACGGTCAGTAACTTCAGCGGAGTCTTCAGGCGTCTGCCTATAGTTGGCTATGCCTTAAACACACTGGTCGTGGCTGCTATCAATATTGTCGGCAATGTCATCAGCGGTACTATGGCCGGCTATGCCATTGCTTTGCTCAAGTTCAAAGGCAAGCGGATCGTAGTAGGAATTCTGTTCCTCTCCATGCTGATTCCTGGAGAAACAGTTATGATTACGCAGTTCCTGATCATCCGTTCTTTGAATTTACAGAACAACTTGATAGGTGTCGCCTTGCCCGGCATTGTAAGCGCGATGAACATTCTGCTGTTCGTTAATGCGTTTCGTGCGATACCTCGAGATCTGATTGAGGCTGCGGAAATGGATGGCGCTAGCGTTTGGCAAAGGTTCACCATGATTTGTGCGCCGCAGGTCAAGGGGACCATGGCTCTAGTGGCTATCTTCTCATTCATGGGTTCGTGGAATGACTTCCTCTGGCCTCTGATTGTTCTGACAGACGACAGTCACTACACATTGACGCTAGGGATGTCTCGTTTGCAGGGAACATTTGTCTCGGATCCCAGATTGGTAGCCGCAGGGACTGTCATTGCCCTGGTGCCTATTCTCATCTTCTTCTTCGTCTTCCAGCGCTATATTTTCCACGGACTGGAAGTCGGCGGGGTTAAGGAATAACGGAATACAGATACTCATGAAATACGGCGTTAATTACACACCATCCGCCGGTTGGTTCTATACATGGCTTCATCCTGATTGGGGACGTATCAGAGAAGATCTGGAACAGATAGCCTCGATTAGGGTGGACCATGTAAGGATCTTCCCTCTATGGCCTATTCTGCAACCGAACAGAAACTATATCAATCCTCAAGCGCTGGATGACTTACGGCATATGGGGGAACTGGCAGCGGAAGCAGGTTTGGATTGTTATGTAGATGTGCTTCAGGGGCACTTGTCCAGTTTTGATTTTCTTCCATCCTGGCTGCGCTCTTGGCATTCTCGCAATATGTTTGTCGATGCTCAAGCTGTACAGGCTCAGATCCAGCTGGTTATAGCCATCTATGACGCTATGGCTGATGTTCAAGGCTTTGCCGGATTGACTCTAGGCAATGAATGCAACCAGTTCGCGAGTATGACGCATCCTTCGCCAATGCCACTGACAAAGGCGCAGGCCGATGCCTGGCTTCGCGCTTTGCTGTTGCCTTTGCAGGAACGTGCCCACCACGATGGGAGAGTACTTCTGCACAGTGAGAATGATGAGGTCTGGTATGCCGACGGTCATCCATTTACTCCCGACCAGGCAGCGAATCTGGGAGACGTGACAGCTATCCATTCGTGGGTCTTCAACGGCACTGCCCAGCATTACGGTGCTCTGAGCGTCGAAAGTGTTGGTCATGCTGAATACCTTGTCGAATTGTCCAAAGCATTCGCACGTCATGATCATCGGCCGGTATGGGTCCAAGAGATTGGGGCTCCGAATAATGTGATAACTAGTAGTGAATCTGGGGTTTTCTGCAGTCGCTCAATCCAGAGGATGCTGCGTTGCAGCGATCTCTACGGTATTACATGGTGGTGTTCCCACGATGTCGATGGGCGTTTTGTTGACTTTCCGGAATTGGAGCATCACCTGGGCCTGTTCGATCTTAAAGGGAATCTAACGGATGTCGGCAAAGCCTTTTCTCAGATAGTGGCTGAGCCCTTGCCTATGGTTGTCAATAGACAGGTCGCTGTAATAGTCGATGTGGACGAGCAGGGATTGCCGCTGTCGCGGGGCTCCTTGGCTCCTGGAGGATCTGTGTTCGAAGCTTGGATGCAGTTGTCGCGCTCAGGAGAGCATCCTGCAGTGGTCACATCTGCCTGTGTGCATGACGAGCAGAGCCTGAATGCAAGGGGCATACATGAATGCCTGCCAGTTGAGCTTCGTACAGGGAATGTGTACAGCAATGTAGCCCGATCGGATTGAATCTAACTCGGAGCGCGACAGTGGGGATCCTTCGAGAACGAACGAAGGATCCCCACTTGAAGCAAGTAAACAAAGGGAGATACACGGATGGTTGATTCTCGATTGTTCTCGTTGGAGAGCATGGGGGCGCATCCTCGGATGTGCGAAGGTTCGGTTGTGCAGGGCGACCGATGGAGAATAGGCATTCTTACGGATGCGCTCATACGTTTCGAGTGGTCAGATACTGGGGTGTTTGTCGACGATGCCACGACTATGGCCATTAATCGGCGATTCGAGCCAGTTCCGGACTACACAGTCACGCGCAATGACGATGGTTCGTTGGAAATTGAAACTTCAGAGTTAAGAATATTCTACGACGGGCAGCCCTTCAGTCCTGAGGGACTGTACATCTATATGAAGCATTCAGGCGCTCAAGAGAGTACCTGGCATTATGAAGATGAGCAGAAAGGCAATTTGGGAGGAACCACCAGAACTCTCGATCAAATCGACGGCTCCACTGCATTGGATCCAGGCCTGATATCCAAATATGGCTGGGCAGTGATTGACGATAGCCGAACAAGCCTGATATGCAAAGCGGATCAGGTAGGAGGGAAGCCCAATCCTTTCGGTACCTGGGTATTTCCTAAGGAAGGGCCGAGCCAGGATTGGTATTTCTTTGGCTACAATCAGAAGATAACCGAGGCTGTAAAAGATTTTTATCATTTGAGCGGGCACACTCCGCTCTTGCCTAGATACGTCTTGGGTAACTGGTGGAGCCGATACCATCGGTACTCGCAGGATGAGTATGAACAGCTTATGGAACGGTTCAACCATGAAGGCATCCCATTCACCGTAGCCGTCATCGATATGGACTGGCATCTTGTCGACATTGATCCCAACTTAGGCTCAGGTTGGACGGGCTATACCTGGAACAAGGAGCTATTCCCCAATCCAAAAGACTTTCTGCATTGGTTGCACGATCATGGCATGCGAACCACGCTCAGCCTACATCCGCGTGATGGGGTTAGGTCGTTTGAAGAACCATATGAGCGTGTAGCCAGAGCCGCCGGAATCGATCCTGCATCGAAGAAAACAGTCGAATTTGATGTGACTTCGCCCGTAAGTATGAACGCTTATTTTGATGCCCTTTTGCACCCGATGGAAGAACAGGGTGTTGATTTTTGGTGGATTGATTGGCAACAGGGATCAGTTGCAAAGCAGAAGGATTTGGATCCGTTGTGGCTGCTGAATCATCTGCATTATTTGGATTCGGCTCATATGCCGGGGCGTAGACCACTGACTTTCTCCAGATATGCCGGTCCCGGCTCGCACCGTTATCCGGTAGGATTCTCTGGCGATACTGTTGTTAGTTGGAAATCACTCAGATTCCAGCCATACTTCACTGCCATGGCCAGCAATATCGGTTATGGGTGGTGGAGTCATGACATTGGCGGTCATATGTTTGGTTACCGTGATGAAGAGTTGGAAGCTCGGTGGTATCAGTTGGGGACCTTCAGCCCCATCAACCGATTGCACTCGAGTTCGTCGCCTTTCAATGGCAAGGAACCTTGGAACTTCCGCGTGGATGTTGCTCAGAGTATGGTCGGGGCCCTCAGACTGCGGCATGCGTTGATCCCATATTTGTATTCCATGAATAGACGTGCGGCATATGAGGATCTGCCATTGGTGGAACCGATGTACTGGCATTATTCCGGCGGCAATGTGCCCACTCAGTTCATGTTCGGCACCGAGTTAATTGTCTCTCCCATCCTGGAACCGGCTGATCGTGCCTTGCAGAAAGCCAAAGCACAAGTTTGGTTCCCACATGGTCTTTGGTTCGACTGGTTTGATGGCCGCCATTATGACGCAGAACGGAAGAATGGGCGCAACATGGAAGTCTGGCGTGGGCTGGACCGGATGCCGGTTTTTGCCAAGGCAGGAGGTATTGTTCCGCTTCAGAGTCACAATGACCACAAGGGACAAACTGATGACGATTACGATTACTCGTTGAACACAGTGGAAAACCCTCAAGGTCTAGACTTGCGTATTTTCCCTGGCGATGATGGGCATTTCACCCTTTGGGAGGATGACGGGGCGCCCCAGGGCAGGATTACATGGGTGCGGACTGATCTGGACTTGAACTGGAAAGAGGGAAAGTTCACTATCAGTCCGGCTCAAGTATGTCCGGAAGAGGGGGCAGCGGGGGTGTCCAATGACCCGGGGCTCGTAGTGCCAAAGCGCCGGGATTGGACACTGACTTTCCGTGGCCTAGCCCCAGTGGACGCATCGAGGATCACTGTACTGTCAGACGGTCAGGCGGTTCCTTTTTCCTGCACCTACGATGAGGAACGACTCAGCTTGATTGTATCCTTACGAAGTCTGCCGTGTACCTCACAAATTGATCTGGTCTTCAATGATCGACCACAAGTTGCGCACAACCCTATGAATCATGATGCTCTGCAATTGTTGCAAGGTGCACAAATGTTCTACTTCACTAAGGAGCAGGCCTGGGATCAAGTCAGGAATCTTGGCGTCAAAGCAGTGTCGGCACTTCATACTCTCGAAATGCCTCCTGGAGATTATGGTGAACCTTCCTGGTTCCAATCTCACATGCCGCAGGAGGTAATACGAGGTCTGGAGGAAATTTTCCTTAGGGATCAGTAAGTTATCTGAACGTTCAGGGTAAGGTGACGGTCAGTTGGCGATGGAGCGGGGGAAGGGTATGAGTCGAGTCAAAACAGATATGGAGCGACAGGATTCGTCTTCGGAACCACAGCGTGTCAGTCTGAAGGATATTGCTAAAGAGCTTGGCATATCCCAGACGGCTGTTTCGTTTGCGATCAATGACAAGCCTGGCGTATCCAGGCGCACCAAGCGACGGGTCAAGGATGCAGCGGCCAGGCTTGGTTGGAGTCCTGTGTATGCGGCCCAGGCCCTGGGCTCCTCTCGTACCATGACCATTGGGTTTGCTCCAGCGCGATCGATAGATGCTTTCCAGACAGAAACTTTCATGTTGCATTTCATGGCTGGAATTCATGCATCCCTCAGCGATCACGGGTATGGCCTTTTGTTTCGGCCCTGCCGTTCCTTGGAGGAGGAATTAACAACATACGAGGATTGGGCTCGACGCAAAAGAGTTGACGGGGTCATCCTCGTGGATTCGTTGATTGACGATCCGAGACCGGGCAGGCTCAAGGCTCTGGGAATGCCGGCCGTCTTGGCGGGTGGTCCCGATACCCATCATGAACTGCCTTCACTCTCGATTGATGATTCCAAAACCATGACCACTATTCTCAAACATCTGAGATCTCAAGGCCATAGGCGTATTGCTTACCTTTCCGGAGATCCAAAATTGGATTACAGCAGGGCTAGGGCCTCAGCATTCCATCATTTTGCGCAAGGTAATGGCCTGGATTCAGCTATAGTCAAATTCACGGATTTCGATCCGGATGAAGCCGTGAACCAGACCTTATCGTTGTTTTCGGGCACACACCCTTATACAGCGTTTATCTATGAGAATGAAATTCTGGCGGCTGCAAGCCTGCGATCCCTAAATATGCGTCGTTCGGATGACGCCGCTGTAGATCTTCCAGCTAGGACTGATGCGCTTCCGGGTATCGTCAGTTTCGAGGACAGCTTCATCTGTCAGTCCACCAGTCCATCGATAACCGCAGTACATCGTGATGCAGGGCTTTACGGTACAAAGGTCGCCAATCTGCTGCTAAAGGTCTTCGACGGCGGTGCAGTTAGTAGCAACCGCCGAATTCTGACCCCCAAGCTGGTCATCCGTGAGAGCACGGCACGTCCAGTGCGATGAAATCCGTGACAACCGCCGGTAAGTCTGTGCTATGGCACCGGTATCATGGTCGCATGTGAGCGTAAACAGTCATACCTGTGAAACGTCTGCTGCCAAGGCCACCGAGGAGGATGGAGTCGTCATGTTCATACCACGTTATTACGAGGATCCAGCCACACTGCATGTGGGAACCGAGCCCAACCGTGCCTACTTCGTGCCGGCCAGCGCCTCCATGGACACGCGTGGGGACCTGCGAAGGCGCTCTGATCGGTACCTGGATCTGGATGGAGACTGGGACTTTCGCTATTACGCCAGCATCGACCAGCTGGACGCCGAGGTTCAGTCCGCCAACGAGGCCAAGGATCCGGTCTTTTTCGAGGCCGACTACAGCCCTTCTCGGGATGCGGGCCAAGGGGTATATCAGCCCATCCATGTGCCAGGAGTCTGGCAGACCCAGGGCTATGACAACCCCCAGTACACC
This sequence comes from Bifidobacterium sp. wkB338, assembly GCF_003688325.1. Classification (NCBI taxonomy): domain Bacteria; kingdom Bacillati; phylum Actinomycetota; class Actinomycetes; order Bifidobacteriales; family Bifidobacteriaceae; genus Bifidobacterium; species Bifidobacterium sp. wkB338. The sequence continues at coordinate 60,325 of NZ_NPOR01000041.1, read as the reverse complement.
AACGTGCGTTATCCGTTCCCATACGATCCGCCCAGGGTGCCTGCCGACAATCCCTGTGGCATCTACCTGCGCGCTTTCGACTACGAGCCTGATTCCTCGGCGCCCCAGGCCTTGCTCAATTTTGAGGGAGTGGACTCCTGCTTCTATCTCTGGGTCAATGGTGATTTGATCGGCTACAGCCAGGTCTCCCACGCCACCAGCGAGTTCGATGTGACCGACCACCTGCGGCCGGGCCGCAACCAGCTGGCTGTTCTGGTGCTCAAGTGGTGCGATGGCAGCTATCTGGAGGATCAGGACAAGTTCCGGATGAGTGGCATCTTCCGCGATGTGTACATCCTGCGTCGGCCCAAGGCACGTTTGCGTGACTGGTTCGTCCACACCGACCTGGACGAGGACATGAGTCATGCCAAGGTGACCTTGGACTTGGATCCGACCGGCGTATCGGGCCAGAACGATGCTGCTGTGGATGTCCAGGCTCTGCTGGCCGACCCCGATGGGGTGGAGGTGGCCCGGGCCGAGCTGACAGGTTGCAAGGAGCCTGCGCAACTTGCCCTGAAAGTCAGCCATCCTCGCCTCTGGAATGCTGAGGATCCTGAACTCTACCGGCTGACGCTGTCGACTAGGTCCAGCGCATCTGACACCGGCGATTCTGCTGAGTCCATGCCGGGGGAGCATCCCGACGAGGTCATCACCGAGTACATCGGTCTTCGCACCATCAGTGTGGACGGCCAGGTGGTCAAGGTCAACGGCAGTCCCATCAAGATTCATGGGGTCAACCGCCATGACGGGGATCCACGCACCGGCTTTGCCATCAATCAGGAGCAGATCATGCGCGACCTGACTCTGATGAAAGAGCACAACGTCAACGCCATCCGCACCTCCCATTATCCCAACAGCCCCCAGTATTACGCCCTCTACGACCAGCTGGGCTTCTACCTGATCGCCGAGGCCGACCTGGAGACCCACGGCATCGAGACCCTCTACCATAGTCCGGACTGGAAGGAACCCGATTACTGGAATGGCTGCATCGCTGACGAGCCGCGCTTCACCAAGGCCATCGTCGATCGGGTCCAGCGCAGTGTGGAGCGGGACAAGAACCATCCTTCGATTCTGATCTGGTCCATGGGCAACGAAAGCGGATACGGCTGCGGCATCGAGGCGGCTCTGGCCTGGACCAAGTCTCGGGACCCCTCCCGTCTGACTCACTACGAGTCGGCCATCCACGGTTCGCCCCGGAAGGATCTGGACTATAGCAATCTGGACATCACCTCAAGGATGTATCCCAGCATCAAGCAAATCAAGGATTACTTCACGCCGGAGGGTCCTCACGGCATCAGCAGCCACGGGGATGACGGAGACGGAGGCCGTCGGCCTTACTTCCTCTGTGAATACTGCCATGCCATGGGACTGGGCCCAGGGGATTTGGAGGACTACTTCCGGGTCATTCAGGCCTATCCAGGGCTTCTGGGCGGCTGCATCTGGGAGTGGGCCGACCATGCCATCGATCAGGGCAGGGACCGCAAGGGCCGTCGGATCTATGCCTATGGTGGCGACCACGGTGAGTACCCCCATGATGACAACTTCTGCATGGACGGCCTGGTCTACCCCGACCGGCGGCCCCACACTGGCCTCAGGGAGTTCAAGAACGTTTTCCGCCCGGCCCGTCTGGTCGGCTACGATCCCCAGACCCGGCTGCTCACCCTGCACAACTATCTGGACTTCACCTTCTTGGATGAGTACCTGAGCCTGAAGTGGACCCTTCTGTGCGATGGGGAGCCGGTGGCCTCCGGAACGCCGGAGCTCGGCCGAGGGACCGGCCTGCACATCGCCCCCCATGCCGAGGGTACCGTGGGTCTGCCGACGATGGATCCGCCCGAGAAGGGCCGTCTGACCCTGCTGGTGGAGTACGCCCTGGCCAAGGCCGATCCAGTGCTTCCACAAGGGCATCTGCTCGGCTTCGATCAGCTTGAAGCTGCCGATATGGGAATGCCTGAACGTCCCAATGGCGTGGCCAGGGTCATCAGTGCCGACCCCGGCAGCGGAGCCCGGGGTGCCCACCGGCCGGTGGTCAGGCAGACTGATGCCCGCTTCGATGTGGAGGGGGCTGATTGGCGCTACATCTTCAACCGCCGTACCGGCATGGTGGAATCAATGAGCGTCGACAACCGTTCGCTCTTGACCGCTCCTATGGAGATCAACCTCTGGCGGGCGCCCACCGACAATGATGCCACCATCAAGCAGGAATGGCGCAAGGCCGAATACGACCGTGCTAGTACCAGGGCCCTATCCTGCCAGCTGCAGACTGATCAGGAACGGGGGTTGACCACAATTAAAGCTGAACTGTCCTTGGTGGCACCTTTCATTCAGCCCATGGGCAGCATCCTTGCCACCTGGACACTGAGCGACCAGGGTGGGCTGGATCTGAAGATGGAACTGCACCGTGATCCTGAGTTCCCCTATCTGCCCCGGTTCGGCCTGCGGCTCTTCCTGCCCAAGAGCCTGCAGCGGGTCACCTACTGCGGCTATGGGCCCTATGAAAGCTACCGGGACATGCACCGTGCCAGCCACTACGGCGTTTTCCGCAACACTGCGTCAGGCATGGTAGAGCACTACCTGCGTCCCCAGGAGAACGGCTCCCATTATGGCTGCGACTACGTCCTGGTGGAGGATGACCGTTCCCTGCTGCAGGCAGCGGGGGATGGGCCCATCAGTTTCAACTGTTCCCCCTACACCCAGGAGGAGCTGACCGCCAAGGGGCACGACCACGAGCTGGAGGAGTGCGGCTCGACCGTGCTCTGCCTGGACTATGCAACAAGCGGCGTAGGCTCCAACAGCTGCGGACCCGAGCTGGATCCCGCTTACCGCTTGGATGAAACCGATCTGGTCTTCGGACTGCACCTGCGGGTCCGTTCCAAGTAACCAAGGCTGGCGGGGCCTTTCAACCCCGCCAGCGCAGATACTGCTGGTAGACCTGTTCACAGGGGGCTCCCGTCAGCGTGGTGTCGATGTTCACCGACCAGACGGGGGGCTCCTCTTCTCCAGTCAGAGCCCAGGCTGCCTGGCGAGCCGCACCGATGGCCACATACTCGTCCGGCTGCGGCAACTGCACATCCATGCCTAGGATTCCTGGGGCATAGGCTCTGACTGCTGGAGACTTGGCGCCGCCGCCGACCAGGAGAATTCTGGAGACCGTGGTGCCCAGCCGTTTCAGCAGCTCCAGACAGTCGCGTTGGGAGCAGAGCAGTCCTTCCACGAATGCTCTGGCCAGGTTGGTGCGCGTGGTGTTGGCCAGGGTCATCCCCTCCAGTCTGGCGTGGGCATCAGGGCGGTTGGGGGTGCGCTCGCCGTCGAAGTAGGGGATCAGAGTGATTCCTTCGGCCCCCGGCGAGGACTTCTTCGCCAGCTCGGCCAGACCGTCATAATCCGTCCCGAGAGCGGCCAGACCTGCGTCCAGGATGCGTGACGCGTTGATGGTACAGGCCAGGGGCAGCCAGTGGCCGGTGGCATCCGCGAATCCGGTCACCGAGGCGCTCATGTCATAGGCGGGGACAGGGCTGACCGCTGCGGCGACACCCGAGGTTCCCAAGGAGATTGAGACGTCGCCCACCTGCATTGCCAGGCCCAGCGCCGTCATGGCGTTGTCGCCGCCGCCCGGTGCGATGATGCAGCCGCCTGGTACATCTCTGCCGGCGATGCGGGGGTCAGCCTTGGCTCCGACCTGGTGGGGGCCAAGAACCTTAGGCAGGATCACACGCGCAGCCATACCCTCGGGCAGGGCCATGGCCAGCAGGTCACGCCGGTAGCAGTCAGCGGCGGGGTCGTAGTAGCCGGTGCCGGAGGCATCGGAGCGATCGGTGAAGAGATCCTCCAGCCCTGGTTCGGTCTCCGGGTCGGCTGCGGGACCATGACCGGCGATGACCCAGCTCAGCCAGTCGTGGGGGAGGCATATGGCCGCGATAGCCCTGGCATTATCCGGCTCCACCCTGCTGACCCAGGCCACTTTGGTGATGGTCAGCGAGGCAACGGGGGAGGAGCCTACAGCCCGCACCCAGGCTTGTTTGCCGCGCATGGCCAGGTCCTGATCCGAATTCGGGTCCTTGTTTGGCCCGTCGTTTTCCGTTTCGGTGCTTTCAGCTTCTCCGGTCTTGGACTTGGCTAGCCGGATGATGAGATCGTCGGCATCAGGAGCCGAACGCGTATCGTTCCAGAGCAGGGCATCCCTGATTACCTGCCCCTGACGGTCCAGCAATACCATACCGTGCTGCTGGCCTCCCACGCTGATGGCTGAGACATCGTTCAGACCTCCTGCCTGGGCTGAAGCCTCCTGAAAGGCCTTCCACCAGGCCATAGGATTGACGCTGGTGCCTGCCGGGTGTTGAGCCTTACCGAAGCGGACCAGCCGACCGGTCCGGGCCTCGGTGACCCTCACCTTGCAGGACTGGGTCGATGTGTCCACTCCCGCCACCAGGATCTCATTCATGTCAGCCTCCTTGCTTTCCAGGCTCCGGTCATTGGAGTACCCCATCATAGTATCTCAATTATTAAATCGATAAACTAAATGTCCTTGGTGTGGGCCTCTCAATTGCTGACCTGCCGTCAGAGTGGAACGTAAGATATTGAAGAGGCCTAGAATTTAGCGGGTCTGTGTTCGTTCATGAAAGGTTGTTGAACCGTGACTGCCCTGCGCTCTATCAATCAGGATGATCTGAGGAACCACAACCTCTCGGTCATCATCGACACCATTCTGCGGTCGCCTACCTTGCTCAGCAGGGCGGATTTGGCCAAGGCCACAGGGCTGACCAAGGCCACCATGTCGCTTCTGGCGGGGCTCCTGCTCAGGAATCGGGTGGTGCGCGAGCAGGAGCCTGAGACCTCGCAGAGCAACCACGGGCGACCCAGCACTCCGTTGTCCATCGCACACGGGCGCTGGGCCGGCCTGGGCTTGCAGATCAATACCGACGGCTACGGCTGTCTGGCCATGGATCTGGATGGGACCCTAATCGATTCAGCCTGGGTCAAGGACGATATGCACGAGGCGGAGCCCGATCAGGTCTTCACCAACTTGGAAAAGCTGGCCAAGCCCATCGAACGTAAGTTGTCACGTCGCCATTACCGTACAGTGGGTTCGGGCCTGGCCCTGCCCGGTCTGGTTGGTGGCGACACCACCCTGCTTATGGCCCGCAATCTGGGATGGGAACGTCTGGATTTGCAGGACTTCCCCCTGGTTCGCCGTCTGGCCCCCCGAGTGGGCAACGAGGCGCGTCTGGCAGCCCTCGCACAGATTCCCGGCTACGCTGCCCAGCGTCCCGCTGACGGGCATGAGGGACCGCTTTCACCCACAGACTCTTTTATCTACATCTCAACTGACATAGGCATCGGCGGGGCTGTGGTGCGCCGCGGAGCCGTGGAGACAGGGGATCACGGGTTCGCTGGCGAATTGGGACATGCCTCGGTGGATCTGAACGGGCCCACCTGCCGTTGCGGTCGCCGTGGGTGCCTGGAAACCTATGCCGGGCGCAGGGCTCTGGTTGAGGCAGCCGGCATCGCCACCGGAGCCGAGGCGGTCACGCCTCAAGCCATGGAGGAACTCTACCAGCGCTGGCAGCAGGGAGACGCCAAAGCCGTTGATGCCATTGACCGTGGGCTCGATGCCATGATCTCGGTCATCGCCTCTGCCATCAACATTGTGGATGTGGATACAGTCATCCTGGGGGGATTCTGGTCGCACTTCGGGGGAAATCTGGCCCAACGTCTGCAGAATCGTCTCAATCAGCTGACCCTGGGCCGGGATGCCGTGGACATCCGTGTGCTCATCCCCACCCAGGCCGATTACCCGGCCCTCAAGGGAGCAGCGCTGGTAGGTCTGCGCCGCTTCATCGACAATCCGCTGGATTTCTTTGAGGACTGAGTTGCCAAGGACTGAGCCGTCCAAGGGTTCAACGGCCGGCCTACGACTGGTCGGAATTGGCGGGCAGCTGTCTGCCACCGACCTTGAAGAGGGCATGGGCATCTCCGCCATGCAGGCGTTTCAGATAGGTTCGGGCTCGAGCCATGCGTTCCACAGTGGTCTGGGCCAGCGGGGCTGGGAGTTGGTCGGAGTCGAACCAGCCGACTGACAGGCTTTCCTCGTCACCGACATAGGGGTCGGCATTGCCGTTGGGGTCAGGCCGGCAGATGAATAGATGATCCATGTACATGGTCCGGTCACCGTTGGCATAGGTGACCACCTGCCGGGAGGATGTGACCGCCGCCAGGTCAGAGACGATCACATCCACCCCGGTTTCCTCCTTGACCTCGCGGACCACGGTGTCGGCCGGGTCCTCTCCGGGTTCGTTGATCCCGTAGACCAGGGCCCACTGGCCGGTGTCAGAGCGCCGGCCCAGCAGGACGCGGCCCTGGCCGTCAGTGACGAAGGCTGTCACGCCGTTCAGCCAGAGCAGGTCATGACCTATGGACCTGCGCAGGCTGAGCACGAAGTCAGGAGTGGGCATGTATCAGTCCCGGTCCGGGTCGGCCAGAGCGGCCCGCTGCGCCATCCAGGCCTCCACCTCTTCCACGGTCTTGGGAATGCCTGCAGACAGCCACTGGGGCCCTTGCTCGGTCATGAGCACGTCGTCCTCCACGCGCACGCCGATGCCGCGGAACTCCGGAGGCACCAGCAGGTCGTTCTCCTTGAAGTAGAGTCCGGGCTCGATGGTGAAGATCATCCCAGGGGCGATGGGGGCACCCTGGTAGGACTCGTACCTGGCCTCCGCACAGTCGTGCACGTCCAGGCCCAGGTGGTGGGCGCATCCGCAAGCGTGCCAGCGGCGGTGCTGCTGGCCCTGCGGGGAGAGGGACTCCTCCACGCTGACCTTGAGGATGCCCCACTCGTGCAGCGTTTCGGCCAGCACCCGCATGATGGCATGGTGGATGTCCGAGTAGGTGGCGCCGGGCTTAGCGGCTTCGAAGCCGGCCTGCTGGGCCTTGAGCACGGTCTGGTAGATCCGCTTCTGCAGGGGGCTGAAGGTGCCGCTTACAGGGAAGGTGCGGGTGATGTCAGCCGTGTAGAGGCTGTTGACCTCCACGCCGGCATCGATCAGGAGCAGGTCGCCCTTCTGGACTGTCCCATCGTTGCGCATCCAGTGCAGGATGGGGGCGTGCTTGCCCGAGGCGATGATGGAACCGTAGCCCACGTCGTTGCCCTTCTCACGGGCGTTGGCGTTGAAGACACCCTCCAGCATCCGCTCGGAACGGGGCTTGCCTACCACCTGAGGCAGATGGGTCAGGATCCGGTCGAACCCGTCCTTGGTGGCCGCTATGGCCTTGCGCAGCTCGTTTACCTCATAGTCGTCCTTGATCATACGGGCCTCTGAGGTGAACTCCTCGAGCTTGTCGTCGGCTTCCTCATTGCGGTCCGGACCGCCGATGCCGTTGGCCTTGCGGGCGGCCTCCACCTGGTTCAGGACCTCCTGGTCTGCAGTACGGATCACACGCAGCTTGACCGCTCCCTGGTCCGGTCCCAGATCCTTGGCGATGGCATCAGGGAAGGAGGCAATGTCCTTGGTGGGGATGCCGGTCATGATGGCCAGCTCCCGCAGACCGGCCCGGGGACCCACCCAGTACTCTCCGTACTGAGCGGACCGGTAGTAGTCGCGGGTGGACTGATCGGCCCGGGGGTGGACGAAGAGCTCAGGGGTATGGGTCAGGCCCTTGGCGGCCTCAGGACTGTCAGGGTCCACAGGGTCCAGGACCAGGATGGCTCCGGGTTCATAGTCCTCGCCCAGGCCCGTGTAGTAGGCGAAGGTGGTGTCTGGGCGGAAGGCGTAGTCGTTGTCGTTGTTTCGGGTCTTGTAGGAACCAGCGGGGATGACCAGGCGCTCACCGGGGAAACGCCGGCCCAGCTCACGCAGGCGGCGCTCGGTGTATTTGCTGGATTCCAATGGCTCGATCTGGGGCTCCTGGGCCTGCCAGCCGGTGGTCATGAACTTCTGGAAGGCGGGGGAGTTGGGTCGCAGGGTGCGGTTGTTCACCCGATCGTCCATGTTCTGCTCATCCAGGTCCACGTTCTTGGGATCGGTGTCTCCTTGTAGATGCTCCTGTGCGGATGCGGTCACGTCCGGCCTCCTTGAAATTCGGTTCTTACTATGTTGGTTCCATGGTAGTGCGTTTGGCCGATGTGACAGTCGGCTGTTTCGGCCTTCAATCGGGGTCGGTCGCGCATAGAATAGGCGGGAAGCATCCACAGCCAGCAGGAGGCGCAGGCAGAATATGTCATTCGAACACCCCAATAGCAAGGGTCAGAATATTCGCGATGTCGAACGGGCCATCATGGCGCGTCCCGCTGAGCATGACAGCCCCAATCTGGACTTGGACAGGATGGGGATGATGCTGGACCTGCTTGGCCACCCTGAGCACAGCTTCCGGGTCATCCATGTCACCGGGACCAATGGCAAGGGATCCACCGCGCGGATGGCCGAGGCTCTGGTGAGGGCCTACGGTCTGCGCACCGGGCTCTATACATCGCCCCACCTGGAGCGGATCAATGAGCGGATCGCCATCGACGGCAAGGAGCTCTCAGACGAGGACTTCGTAGACCTTTACCAGCAGATCGAGGATTTCATCGCCATGGTGGACGACCGCTTCGCTCAGAAGGGCAGGGCTCCCATGAGCTTCTTCGAGGTTCTGACCGCCATGGCTGTCTGGGCCTTCGCTGATGCCCCTGTGGATGTGGCCATTGTCGAGGTGGGGATGGGCGGCCGCTGGGATGCCACCAACGTCCTCGATGGCGATGCCTCCATCATCGGGCCGGTGGACATGGACCACATGCAGTGGCTCGGAGATACGGTCGAGCAGATAGCGGGGGAGAAAGCCGGGATCATCAAGCCCAAGTCCACGGTCATCGTCGGCGCACAGCCTCATGAGGATGCCGTCATGCCCATCATCGAGCAGGCTGTGCGCGAGCAGGGTGCCCCCACCCTGCTGAGGGACGGCAACGAGCTGGAGGTGGTCTCCCGCATGCCCGCAGTGGGTGGTCAAGTGGCCACCTTGCGCACACCCCAGGGGCTCTACAAGGATGTGCCCATCGACAAGTTCGGGGAGCACCAGGCCCACAACGCCTTGGCGGCCCTGGCGGCAGCCGAGACGGTCATCCCCGTCAATGGGGCCTTGGATCAGGATCTGGTGGCCGAGGCCTTAAGCCAGGTACGCATTCCTGGACGGATCGAACAGGTGCGCACCTCGCCCACCATCATCATCGATGGCGGACACAACTTGAACGCAGCCCAGTCCCTGCGTGCGGCCATCGAGGAGAACTACGACTTCAAGCAGCTGGTGGGCGTGATCTCCATGATGGCCGACAAACAGGTGGAGGACTATCTGGGCATACTGGAGCCCGTGCTGGACAGCGTCGTGGTAACCGAGAACTCTTGGAAGGGCCGGGTCATGCCGGCTGAGGATTTGGAGCGGGTCGCCATACGGGTCTTCGGAACCGACAGGGTGGTCCGGCGCGACCGGATGCCCGATGCCATCCAGACGGCCGTCGACATGGTCGACAGCGAGGATCAGACCGGCGTGGGCTATGGCCGTGGGGTGCTGATCTGTGGCAGCTTCGTCACCGCCGGCGATGCCCGCACCCTGCTGGCCGAGCGTCCCAACCCCGATCTGGCCAAGCCTAAGGCGGAGCGCGCCTGATGTATCTCAAGGAGCTGACCCTCAAGGGCTTCAAGTCCTTCGCCTCGGCTACTACCCTGCGCTTCGAGCCGGGCATCACCGCTGTGGTGGGCCCCAACGGATCAGGCAAATCCAACATAGTCGACGCTTTGGCTTGGGTCATGGGCGAGCAGGGGGCCAAAAGCCTGCGCGGCGGATCCATGGAGGACGTCATCTTCGCAGGCACCTCCTCCAGGCCGCCGCTGGGCCGGGCGCAGGTCACCCTGACCATCGACAACACCGACCGGACCTTGGACATCGACTACACCGAGGTCACCATCAGCCGGACCATCTACCGCAACGGCGGGTCCGAATACGCCATCAACGGTTCCGACTGCCGCCTGCTTGACATCCAGGAGCTGCTCAGCGACACCGGGCTGGGCCAGCAGATGCACGTAATCGTCGGCCAGGGGCGGCTGGATGCCATCCTGCGGGCTGATCCCGCCGGCCATCGGGCTTTCATCGAGGAGGCGGCCGGCATCCTCAAGCACCGCAAGCGCAAGGAACGGGCCCTGCACAAGCTGTCCAACACCGAGGCCAACCTTTCCCGTCTGGATGATCTGATTGGCGAGATTCATCGGCAGTTGGGACCGCTGGGTCGCCAGGCCAAGGTCTCCCGCCGAGCAGACATGATCCAGGTCAGTCTGCGGGACGCCCAGGCCCGTATCCATGCCGATGATGCTCTGACTTCGCAGAAAAAGCTGGAGAATCTGCGCTCGCAGATGGTTGAGACCCGGCGGCGGCTGGCCAGGGGACAGGAGGACCTGACCAGGGTCAAGCTGAGCATCGAACAGCTGGAGGGGCTGGATAGGCAGTCCAGTCCGGCCCTGGATGCGGTCAACCAGCAGTGGAATGACCTGACCAAGCTCGGTGAGCGTGCCGGATCCCTGGCATCCCTGGCCAGGGAGCGCAGCCGTTCGCTGGAGGCGGGCATGGTGGCCGATCAGGGTCAGGATCCCGGGGTGCTCAGGCGGCGGGCCGACGAGCTCAAGGGCCAGGCCGACCAGGAGGAGGGCCAGGTCGGAGCCGACCGGATCGCCCTGGATGGCTGCGTTCAAGCCCGTGCGGATCTGGAGCGGCGGCTGGCCGCTCACCGGCAGACCATGACCGAGCTGCGGCAGGCTGCCAGGAAGCGACAGGCTCGGCTTGGTGATCTGGCGCAGCTGGTGGCCAAGGAGGAATCGGCTCTGGAACTTTCCAGGCAGCGTGAGCGCGACCTGACCCGCCAGCAGGGTCAGGTCAGGGAAGGCCTGGAGCGTGCTAGAGACCGGGTGCGGGACCTGGATAATCAGGAGGAAAACCCTGAGCAGGACGGCAAACAGGCCCTGGATCAGGCGGGTCAGGTCAGGGACCAGGCCCGCAGCAGACTCAACGATCTTCAGGAGCGGGAACGTCGAATTCAGTCCGATGCCATCTCTGCTCAGGCCAAGGCTGATGCCTTGGCGGACACGCTGGACCATCGCGGCGCCGGCGAGGCCCTGTCCCAGGCCGGGGATCCGGCCCTGCTGGGCCTGCTGAGCGACTTCGTCCGAGTACAGGACGGCTGGGAGGAGCCTCTGGCCCAGGCCCTGCATGACTATGCCTCGGCCCTGGTGGCCAAGGATGAGCAGACGGTCGACCAGATCCTGGAGCGGGCCCGTCAGGATCGCTTGGGACGCGCCGCGCTGATCTCGGCATCAGGCCCGATCAAGGGCGCAGGCGTAAGGCCTGGTGACGGCCCATGGCGGTCGGCCGCTGATCTGGTAACCCTGCGGGAACATCCTGCCGATCCTGACCGGGCCCAGGGGGTGCTGGATGCTATCCGCAGTCTGCTGGCTGCTACAGCTGCCGTCGATGACGTTGATCAGGCCCATCATGCCCTGGAGGACGGGTGGCAACAGGCGCTGACTCGCCTAGGCGACCTCTACGACCGGGTAGGCGCCGTAGGCGGATCCGCTCCAGCTACCAGCGACTTGGCGCTGACCGCGCGTAGGGATAAGGCCCTGGCGCAGGTGGAGGCCCTCCAGGAGGAATCCAAAAAACTGCAGCCTCAGATGGAAGCGGCACGTGCCGTCCTTGAGCAGGCAGAGCAGAAGCTTCAGGAGGCGCGCAACCAGTGCACTGAGGCCCGGGTCAAGGCCGAGCAGGCCGCCAGGGAGCTGGCGGCAGCCCGCAAGGAATCTGATCGAGCCCAGGCCGGAGTCAAGGATCTGGATGACCGGCTGGCCCAGGTGCGCGACCAGGTGCGCACCCACGAACTCAAACTGGAAGATCTCAAGGCCGGCCTGGCCCGTGCCCAGGAGGACGGGGAGTCTGACTCTGACGACCCGGAGGGCATGGAAGACCGGCAGCATGAATTGGAGATGGATCTGGACCAGGCCCGCACCGCCGAGATGGAAGCCAAGCTGACCTGGACCGAGAGCGATCGGCGGCATGCCTCCCTGCTGCGTCAGATCGATCTGCTGCGGGATCAGGCCGAGCAGGCCGAACGCCATCGTCAGCGAATAGGTGAGGAGAATCGTCGGCGCAAGGCTGGCATGGCTTCCCTGGGGCTGATCGCTCTCAGGGCAGACCTGCTGGCCCAGCTGATCAAGGAGAGGATGGAGCGTGCTGCCCGCCGCCGGGATCAGCTCAGGGCCAAGGCCTCGGCCCATGACAAGGAATTGACAGATCTGCGTGCCAGCAGGGACGCTCTGGAACCCAAGGTGGCCGGTCTGCGCCAGGATGAGCACGGTCTGGACCTGGAGCGGGAGCGTCTGGCAGGTGAAGATGGTCGTCTGCGTCAGCGCATCCAGGATGACCTGGGCATGGAGCCGGAGGAACTGATCCGCGAATACGGCCCAGATCATCCGGTTCCCGTCCTGGATGACGATGGCAACCCGGTGCCCCTGGACCAGGAGGGGATGGGCGAAGATGGGGATTCGCCAGCTTTCAAAACAGTGCCCTACCGGCGCGGTGAGCAGGAGAAACGGCTGGCCAAGGCCAAGCGGGACCTGGCGGCCCTGGGCAAGGTCAACCCGCTGGCCACCGAGGAATACGAGGCTCTAGAGTCCCGCAACCGCTACTTGCACGAGCAGCGTCAGGATGTAATAGGTTCACGGGATGACCTGATGGCCTTGGTCAAGGATCTGGATTCGACCATGGTCACAGTCTTCAAGGAGGCCTTTGACGACACCGCCCAGGCTTTCGAGCGTATCTTCGCTACCCTCTTCCCAGGCGGGCGCGGGCGACTGCGGCTGGAGGATCCGGACGACCTGCTGACCACCGGCGTTCTGGTCGAGGCCAGCCCGGCCGGCAAGAAGGTCCGCAGGTTATCCCTGCTTTCGGGTGGAGAGCGGTCGCTGACAGCCTTGGCTCTGCTTCTGGCCATCTTCACGGCCCGGCCCAGCCCCTTCTATGTCATGGACGAGGTCGAGGCCGCCCTGGACGACGTGAACCTGACCAGGCTGCTCAAGGCCTTCGAGCAGCTGCGGGAGCATGCCCAGCTGATCATCATCACCCACCAGCAGCGGACCATGGGCATCGCTGACGCTCTCTATGGGGTCACCATGCGGGGTGACGGGGTGACGGCCGTCATCTCTCAGCGGCTGAAGGATCCGGATCGTTCAGGTCGCGAAGAGTCCGAGCCCGATCAAGGTTGACCTGTGTCAGGACCGCCTGAGAGTCCACGATGGGCCGCTGCGGCATGGCGGGATCCTTCTCTGCCCTGTATGACCGGCTGGAATTCTTTGATTTATTTGAAACCACCTGCCAGGTGGCTGTGCGTCCCGTTCTGCCACGGGGCATCGGATTTTTATCTCGGGGCTTGTCGGGATAGTCATCCTTGGGCTGTTCCGGTGGCTCCCAGATTGTAGCTTTTCGTACCCAGCAGGCGAGCTACCACATGGTCGTCGCCCTCATAGGGCACGTGGCTGCCGTCCTTCTTGATCCAGCGTTCCTCGCCTTTGCCGATGACCAGGGTGACGCGTAAACGGTCCCTTGGCTGGCCTGGATCCCCTACGGCCTGCTTGATGGCCTGGGTCCTGTCCGGCTCGATGCTGACATCCAGGTTCGGATTGGTCACGAAGCCCAGCATCTGCTGGTCCACCTGGTCCGAGCTCTCTCCGTCCTCATCGTCGGCGGTCAGGATCAGGCGATCGACACGGTCCTGAGCAGCGCTGACGATGCCCTCCCTGCGATCGATGGCCTTTCCGCCAGCGGAACCGGAAACCAGAGTAATCAGGGGTTTACGCTCGCCGTAGCGCTCATCTACAAAATTCAGAAGAGCTGTGACCGAGGCCTTGTTGTGGGCGTAGTCGACGTAAACCACCCGGTTGTCGGCCTTGAAGCGTTCCATCCTGCCGGCGATTCTGACGTTCCCCATGGCCTGGATGGCTCCGGAATCAGGCTCCAGACCCAGACGGGTCAGCATGGCCAGGGCGGCGGCCGCGTTCAAGGCGTTGAAATCCCCGTCCATGGACAGACTGACCGGCCGCAGGGCTCCGTCGGAGGGCCCTATCAGGTAGTCGTCGCCCTCACCGGGAGCCTTGCGGACCAGGAAGTCGGCCTGTCGGGTTCCATCGCCGAAGGTGGTCACTGGAACTCCGGCGGCGCGGGCATCCTGACGAATCAGGTCGGCTCCGCGCGCATCGGCTCCCAGGACCAGCTGCCGGCTGTTGTAGGTTATGCGGCGCTTGCAGTAGAAATAGTCCTCAAAACTGGGATGCTCGATGGGGCTGATGTGGTCTGGGGAGATGTTCAGGAATGCCCCCAGATCGAAGGTCAGCCCATAGACCCGGTCCACCTTGTATGCCTGGGAGGAGACCTCCATGACCATGTAGCGCATGCCCGCATCCACCGCATGGCGCATCATGCGGAAGAGGTCCAGCGACTCGGGGGTGGTCAACTGGGATTCCTGGTAGTGTCGGCCGTCCAGGCAGTTGTCCACCGAGGAGAGCAGGGCGGCGCGGCCCCCGGAGAGCCTGGAGAGCATGGCCTGCAGGAAGTAGGCAGTGGTGGTCTTGCCCTTGGTGCCGGTGATTCCCACCAGGGTCAGCCGGTCCTGGGGACGGCCATAGAAGGCTGAGGCCAGCAGGCTCATGGATTTGCGCACGTCGTTGACGATGATACCCGTAGCTTTGGTGTGTGCGGACAGGTCCTGCTGAGCCACGTAGGCCGCCGGTCCTTCCGGGCCGCAGGAATCCAGATATTCAGGCAGGAAGCGTCCCTTGCAGAAGAGCAGGCTGCCAGGTCCCGCCTGACGGGTGTCGTAGGTGACATCGGTGAAAGGCCTGGATGGCTGGATATCCTTGGGCGAATCCAAGGTCCACCGGTCGCCTTGGATCACCTCGCGCAGCTGATCATGTTCGTGCAGTAGCTCCAAGGTCGAAGCCATCGTCAGCGCCATGCCGTCTTCCCCCTTGTCCGTTGGGTTGTGCCTGTCCCGATAGGAGATCTGACCGAGACCAGACCCAAGTCTATAACCCCGTTGAGGCCGAAGAAGGCGGGTCCGGCGACCCTTTGACTGAATGGTCAAATGCGGGTAGCCGCTCATCATGACCGCCCCTTGCTCTGCATTTCCAGGCAGAGGCCAGTGGACGTCAGGGCCGGGGTCAGAGCCAGGTGTCAGTGACCGGTCGGCGCCCTTGTGAGATCAGGTGCTGGTTGAACTGGTCCCGCCACTTGGCCTGTGCCTGCCGCTGCCAGTCCATAAGGGAGTCCATGGTGATTCGGGCCACCTGGGGGAAGAGGGTGGTCATGGGCTTGATCAGATCCACGGCCGCCACCGTATCCGCCGTGGCATTGTGGAAGTTGCCATGGGGGATGACGCCGTAGTACTCGCTGGTCATTCCCAGGGTGCGGCGGCCCGACCGGTGGGAGATCTCCCTGTCCAGGACCAGAGGGTCCACCACCAGCAGATTCCCCTCGCTCAGGGGCTTGACTGACCCTGAGCACCAGTGGGCGATGTCCCCGTCCAGCATCTGCACGTCGAAGGGGGCGTTGTAGGCCAGCAGGGGGATGCGCTTGTTCTGGGCGCGGGCGATGAATCCGGCCATCTGCTCGGTGGCCAGCTCAGGCTCCATGCCCTCAGTGGCCAGCTGATCATCGGTGAACCCGTTGACCCTGCTGGCCCCCTTGCTGATATGCCGATGCGGATTGACTATCCAGGTGGCTACTACATCCCCTGCGTAGCCCTTGGTCGGGTCACGCAGAACCAGACTGGCCGAAACAATGCCGTCCTTGCCTGGTTTGGTGCCCGTGGTCTCGGTGTCGAACCCCAGAAGCCAGGAGTCCCCTAGGCGTGTCGACCCCTCCTGTTGCGGGGCTGACTGAAGCGCCTGCTCCATGCTTGTGTACTCGGTGTTTTCCATAAGCGTGATTTCTCCTCAGTCTTTATGGTAACCGAGGAGCGACCGGCCCGCGACCGGGTCGGAACCGCGACGGGCGAGGGGGAATGGCACAATAGGGGATGTGGCAGATACCAGCAAACTCGAAAGCAGAAAACGTCAATTCGAGGCCCTGGCCATGCCTGCGGTCGATGTGCTTTACCGACAGGCCATGCGCCTAACCAATAACCCCGACGATGCCCAGGATCTGGTTCAGGACACTTTCGAGCGCGGATTCAAGGCCTTCGACCGCTTCCAACCCGGCAGCAATTTCGAGGCCTGGATGACCACCATCGAACGCAACGCCTACTTCAATCAGTATCACAAGGCCAAGCGGCGTCCGCAAAGGGCCAACGACTCGACTGGCGAGTACAACGACTGGGATATTTATTCGGCATCGGAGCACGGGTCCGAAGGGCTCAAATCCGCTGAGCAGGAATACATGGAGACCTTCGCCCCCGAGGAGATCATGGCCGCGCTGAATCGGCTCAGTCCGGAACGCCGGCGGGTCTTCATCGACGCAGCCATCGATGGCAAGAGCTACCAACAGGTCGCCGACGAGGAGGGCATCAAGATCGGCACAGTCATGAGCCGACTGAATCGTGCGCGCTCGCAGTTACGCCAGGAGCTGGAGCGGTATGCCAAGGAGCGTGGCTACCAGCAGGAGCGCGGGGCTGCAGGCAAGCCCTCAGCGGAACACCATGGACCTGTTGAGGTCAGGCCTAGTATAAAAAAAGAGATCAGCAGCAAGGGGCATTGAGGGCCCCCGAAGATCGGGTATCAGGAAGTGGGCAGGAGCATGGACGGACGCGTGGAGATGAGTCACTACGCATACGATGACGGCGGCTCTGTCAGGGTGACCCACACCAGCCTTCGCATCTACCAGGATGCCTCCTGCGTTGATCCTAGCGACTGCTTCGATCCGGATTCCTGCTGCGACGAGCGGGAGCGCATGGTCATCGAGGAGTTGCGTCGGTATCTGCGTCCCGAATGCGCTCCGGACTGCCTGCTGGACCGGCTCAGGCACATGTTCGATCAGATGGATGAACTGGAGCAGGGGACCGCGGAACGCACTACGGACAAGTAGATTCAGTTAGGTAGATCCCGTCGATTCCTTGGCGGTACGACGGTTCTATCCGACTGTTCAGGCTATTGCAGGGATCATGGTCATGCTTATGCAGCCATGGTTTTTTTATGTATATATGCAAAACCCCGGCACCGTTGGTGCCGGGGCAGACGATCAGGTGTTCGGCCTCTTGCCGTGATTGGCGGCCTTCTTGCGGCGATCCCTGCGCTTGCGTCCGCGCATGCCCATGATTGGACTCCTTTGCTACTGATGTACCTATAAGCCTTGCCGATTATCGCACACTGGGCTGACCTTTGTCGACCAACCAGGCTGTTCAGACCTCTTGTGCCCGGTAACCCACCTGGGTGGTGTAGACGGCTGCAGGCTGCAGAATGACCAGATTCCGACCAGTTCTGAAGGCGTTGGCATAGGCGGTCATGGGCTCCACGGCAACACCGGCCGGGCGCATGCCCGCGTCAAAGCCGGTTCCAGTGCAGACCTGCCATGAGGTGATGGTCTCATCGCCCCAGAGCTGAATTCGGATGCCGTCCGGCCTAGTGAACCAGGCCGAGCAAGTGCCGTCGTCGTCCCGCTCCACATCAGTCCAGGCATCGTCGAAGTCCGCATCCTCACCCAGCGCAGGGCCCTGGCGCAGATCTGTTCGCCCTTGGACGGGTTCGGTACCGGTGGGCAGCAGCCTGTCGGGATCGACCACCACGTGGGTGCGGCAGGGAATAGACAGGGTGCAGGGAGCGTTGTCTTTCTGAATCTGGTCACCGACGCCCTTTTTGCCGTTGGCTAGCCAGGGGTGGATGCCGAAGGCCCAGGGTGCAGCATCATCGCCCAGGTTCAGAGCCCGGGTGGTCATGGTCAGCCCCTGGTCGTCCAGGGTGTAGGTGACGGTGACAACCACGTCGAAGGGGTATCCGCCCATGTCCGGCACCCGCCAGGAGAGGCTGACGGAGTCCTCGGTCAGGGCTTGCAGCCGCCAGTAGGCCCGGTATCCGTAGCCGTGAATGGCGGTGTTCCGGTCATGCTCGTCGATGGGCAGGGTGTAGGTGTGGCCCTGGAATTCGTAGGTGCCATCCTCGATCCGGTTGGGGAAGGGTACCAGCACGTTCCCGTTGCTGCAGGGTACGGTTCCATTCGGGTCAAATGAGGCCAGCAGGTCTTTTCCCCGGTATTTCAGGACACGCAGGATGGCTCCCAGCTCGGTCACCACCGCCTCGTAGTCCCCATGACGGATGCTGTACTGCTGTCCTGTCCGGGGCACGGCCCCGCCCATCATCTCGTTCGTATGCATGCTCCCACTTCCATAGTGCCGTTGATGCTTGGTACGCCACCATCCTAGCGCCTGGGCGGTCTTGGCTTCTTGGTGAAAGAGTGGCGAATGGACTATCGGGGGCCGCTTTGGCTTTCTACCATGGATTTGCAGCGTCCGGAACCGTCCGGATTGACATCGATAAGGAGCGGCAGTGGCAGGATTTCGGACCACCGTGTGCGAACAGCCGATCCCGCAGGGGCATGGCCGGGTCATCCTTGCTGATCCGCGCGGGTTCTGCGCGGGGGTGGACCGTGCTATTCAGACTGTGCAGACCATCCTGGATGCGGACAACCCCCACCAGGGTCTGCCCCCGGTCTATGTGCGCCGGCAGATAGTCCACAACCGGCATGTGGTCGAGGACCTGTCCCGGAGAGGGGCTGTGTTCGTGGACGAGCTGGACCAGATTCCCGATCAGGCTGTCCGTGCCGGGGTTCCCGTGGTCTTTTCGGCCCATGGAATCGCCCCCTCGGTCGTCAAGGAGGCCCAGCGGCGGGGGATGCGCGTGGTCGATGCCTCATGCCCCCTGGTCAGCAAGGTCCACCGGGAGGTCCAGCGTTTCGTCCGGGACGGCTACTCGATCATTTACATAGGCCACCGGGGGCACGACGAGGCTATTGGAGTCATGGGGGAGGCACCTGACCGGGTTCATCTGGTGGAGCATGAGGCCGATATCGAGGCTTTGGACTTCGGTCCGGACACGCCGCTGGTCATGCTGACCCAGACCACACTGAGCCTGGATGAGACCGCCGATCTGGCTGCGGCCCTGCGTCGACGCTTCCCCTGGATAGAGGAGCCGCCGGGTTCCGACATCTGCTACGCCACCCAGAACAGGCAACAGGCGGTCAAGCTGGTGGCCGGTCAGGCGGACTGCATGATTGTAGTGGGGTCGGCCAACTCCTCCAATTCGGTTCGTTTGGTCGAGGTGGCCCGTCAGGCCTTGGATGCGCGCTTTCCTGGTCAGGGTGAGCAGAGGGCCCACCGGGTCGACGATGCGGGAGAGCTGGACCAGACCTGGCTGCAGGGCATGGACTCAGTAGGGCTTACCTCGGGTGCTTCGGTTCCAGAAAACCTGGTTCAGGGGGTGCTGGAAACCCTGGCATCCCGAGGATTCACCCGGGTAACCCGAGAACGAGCAGTCGACGAGCACATGCACTTCGTCCTGCCTGCTGCCCTGCGCTCAACACGCGCGTCCAAGAAGATTCCACAGCCGCAGGGCTGAGCCCCAGCGCTAAAATCTCTCAGTCGGTGGCTAGAGGTGCGGTCTTGGCCTTGAGAACCCGTATCAAATCCCTCGGGTCCAGACCCAGGCTGATCCCGCGCTTGCCGCCGGAGACCATAATGGTGTCGAACTCCAGGGCACCTTGGTCCAGCACAGTCAGGTGTTGGGTCCGTTGGCCGAAGGGCGAGATGCCGCCCAAGACATATCCGCTCTCCCGCTCGGCCTGGGCCTTGTCGGCCATACGAGCCTTTTTGGCACCCACGGCAGCTGCCAGGTGCTTGAGGTTCAGATGGCCGGTCACCGGTACAATGCCGATGACCCGCTCCTTACCCGTGTCGGCCATCAGGGTCTTGTAGACCATGCGCGGATCCAGGCCCAGTTTTTTGGCTGCCTCGATGCCGTACCCCTGGTCCATGTGGTCGGCACTGTGATGATACTCGTGGACGGTGAAGGGAACCCCCAGACGCTCCAGCTGGGCCATGGCCGGAGTCGCGGCATCCGAGTCCACCCGCTTCTTCTTGCTCATGGCTCCATGCTAAGGTACTGAACGTTTGCGTAGGCTTAGGGGTGTCTTTGGTGCGATCTCGTGGAAAGGGTAGTCCATGACCGCTGTCAATGTCTGGCTGCTCGATGCGGTGACGGGCGGATGGGGGCTGGCCGTGCTTTTCCTGGCAGCTTTTCTGGATGCGCTGATCATTCCCATACCTACAGAGCTTATGGTCCTGGCCACGGCTTCGGCCTTTCGAGCCTCGGGGCGACCCCTTCCCATCCTGGTCTTTCTGGTTTGCGCCCTGGCCTTTGCGGGCGGCGATGCCTGCACCTATGGGCTGGGGCGACTTGTCCCGTTGAATCGTCTGGCCGTCTTTCGGGGTGCAGCAGGCAAGACTGTGACATCATGGGCCCACCGGGCGCTACTGCAGGGAGGCGGCTTCTTCACACTAGCCTCGCGGTTCGTGCCGTCGGGCCGGACCGTGGTAAATCTGACTGCCGGGGCGGCGCGGTATCCGTTGGCCCGTTATCTGCCCCTGGCTGCACTGGCTGGTCTGCTCTGGTCCATCTATATGTGGACCTTGGGGTATCTGGCCGCCTCTTGGCTGGAAAACAACCCTCTGGCCGTCATGGCCATCGGGTTTCTGGTGGGCATGGTCGTAGGCCTGGTCTGCGACTTGGCCATGCGGGCGCTCACCCGGAGGCGCTGATTATAAGCAAGAGGTCCGCCCCCGAAGGGAACGGACCCCGAAATCGCTATGGCCGGAAGAACCGGCCGGATGCTCAGTCGCCCAGCTTGGCGAAGTAGAGCAGGGTGCGGATCATGTTGCTGGTGAATCCGTACTCGTTGTCATAGAAGGCAACAGTGCGGACCATCTGATCGTCACCGTAGGTGTTGACATCGGTCTGCGTGGGATCGAAGATGCCACCGTGGGTATCGCCGATCACATCGGAGGAGACGATGCCCTCGTCGTTGTAGCCGAAATAGTCCTTGCCCTCGAAGGCCTTCTTGGCGGTGTCGTTGATCTCGTCGACGGTGACCTTCTTGTTCAGGATGCAGAACAGTTCGGTGACGGAGCCGGAGGGAACGGCCACACGCTGTGCATGTCCCTGCAGCTTGCCGTCGACGGAGGGAACGACCTTGCCAATGGCCTTGGCGGCACCGGTGGAGTGCTCGATGGTGTTGAGGGCAGCGGCGCGGGTGTTGCGCGGCTTGTTGCCCTTGGGGCCGTCCAGCAGCATCTGGGAGCCGGTGTAGGCGTGGATGGTGGTCATGTAGCCGATGCGGATGCCGAAGTTGTCATCCAGCATCTTGACCATGGCGGCCAGGGATCCGGTGGTGCAGGAGCCGGCGGAGATGATCTTGTCGGAAGGCTTCAGGGTCTCCTCGTTGACGCCGTAGACCACGGTGGGCGTGGTGTCGTCCTTGGCGGGAGCGGAGATCAGAACCTTCTTGGCTCCGGCGTTCAGGTGGGCCTGGGACTTCTCAGAGGAGGTGTAGAAGCCGGTGCACTCCAGCACGTAGTCCACGCCGTCGTTCTTGACCCAGGGGATGTTGTTGGCATCCTTCTCGGCGTAGACCGGAATCTCCTTGCCGTCCACCACGATGGCGGTGTCGGTGGAGGTGACCGAGACATTGGTACCGTCGTCGTGACGGAAGGTGCCCTGGGTGCTGTCGTACTTGAGCAGATAGGCCAGAATGGCCGGGGTGGTCAGATCGTTGATGGCGGCAACCTCGATGTTGGAGGCGTCGCCGCCACGGGCCTGGAGCTCAAAGATGCGCCGGAAGGCCAGACGACCGATACGTCCGAATCCGTTGATGCCAATCTTTACTGTCATTCAATTCTCCCTTGGAGATTGGCCGTATACAGCACAAAAATTACCGGACCGTATATGGCCGATTACTGATAACATCTCATAGTTTATAGAACCCTATGTACTTAAAGCAAGCGATTACGCGGGTTGTGCCGAGGAAAAAACGAACAAAAAAAATGGTAGGTTTTGTTGTTCGTTTGCGCAACAAAACGATCAGGAATTGTGAGAATTTTCGTTCGTATCGGCCAGCCAATCCTCCCACTGCTGCTGACGGAACCCGACCAGGACATGCCGGCCATCCAGCAGAATGGGACGCTTGACCAGCATGCCGTCGGTGGACAGCAGCTGCAGAGCCTGCTCCGTGTCCATCTGCGGCAGGCGTTTGCTCAGCCCCTGACTGCGATAAGCCTGACCTGAGGTGTTGAAGAATCGCCGGACGGGCAGGCCGCTCATGTCCAACCAAGCGGTCAGTTCATCCTGAGTGGGGCGGTCCTCCTTGATGTCGCGCTCGGTGAAGTCCACATTGTGGTCACGCAGCCAGGTGCGGGCCTTGGCGCAGGTGGAGCAGCGGCTGTAGCAGATGAAGAGCGGGTGCTCGGCTGTCGGGGTCGTTGGCTGCTTGGTTGATGATGCTGTCATAGATTGTTCCTTTCCACGTGGGGTTTCAAGTCAAAAGAGGTCTCAGGCCAGACGACAGGAGGGTCGGGTCTCCAAGGGGCCCAGGTCGGCCTTGGGTTCCAGACTGGTGCTCCAGACCGGCTCGGGCGCTGATGTGGGGTAGGTGACGAACACTGTTCCCTGCTTCAGTGCTATGTGGGCCGGTCTGCTGGGCAGGAACTCGTTGCTGACACCGGTGACCTGCTGGTTGGTCATGGTCATGCCGTCCGTCTGGTATTTGAGGCCCTGCTCGACCACACCCAGAGCCTGGTCGTCGGCCGCCAGGACGGAGACCATGGACTTGGGCGGGCAGTCCCAGGCCGGGAAGTCCAGGCTTCCAGGTCCAAGAGCCGTGACCAGCATTCCCTGGCCCCAGAGTTCGGCCCGGCCACCGCTGGCAGCAATCAGATGGATCAGGTTCAGATTGGCCAGCGTGTGGTCCATACGCCCGCCCAGACCTCCATATATAAGGAATCGTCGGCAATCGCGGTGCCAGCCTACTTTGACTGCGGCCAGCAGGTCGGTGTCGTCCTTTTCAGCAGGCAGGACTCGGCGTGGGATGTCTGTGCGCAGCTTTCGGCTGCCAGCGGGCAGGGAGTCGAAGTCGCCTACGATCAGATCGGGTTCGTCACCGTGCTCCAGAGCTGGCTCCAGTCCTCCATCCGCTGCTATGACCAAAGCTTGTTCGCCGCGTGCCGTCTCTTCACCGAAGTACTGTCCGGCACCCCAGATTCGGCAGAGCGATGCCTGGCCCGTACGGTCCGACTGACCGTCATCCTGCATAAGATTCTTCTTTCTGCGCTCGCCTATTGGACGCACACTCATCATCCCAGACCAACCAGACGGATCAGGAAGATCAGCCACCCTTGCACCAGGGCCATGTAGGTCAGGGTTCCGCAGGCGATGCTGACCATCATGTTTCGCCAGCGCAGGTGGACCAGGGCTGTGACCAGCAGAGCCAAAGCTTCGTAGAGCCCGTGGTCGCCTCCGACCAGGTTGGTGTGCCTCAAGGAATAGACCACCAGCAGTCCCATGACGGCGGCTGGCAGCAGATGTCCCAGCCTGGTCACCAGGGCCGGTGGCCGACGTCCCTCCGGCCAGATTATGAAGGGCAGGAATCTGGTGGCCATGGTTCCCAATACCACAATGCCAATGGTGATCAGTTGCTGTGCAGTGGTCATGAGGCCTCCCTTTGGCTGCGGAAGTCCAAGAGGATGAAGACGGCCAGGATGACCGCCATGGACGGGATGATGAACCGGTTAGGTCCAAAGACCAGCAGACAGGCCAAGGAGGCCAGCAGACCGATCAGGGCCGGCACGC
Source organism: Bifidobacterium sp. wkB338 (assembly GCF_003688325.1). NCBI lineage: Bacteria > Bacillati > Actinomycetota > Actinomycetes > Bifidobacteriales > Bifidobacteriaceae > Bifidobacterium > Bifidobacterium sp. wkB338. Next base: position 36,401 of record NZ_NPOR01000041.1, on the reverse strand, counting down.
GGGCCTCGGCCTGCCGCCACTGCTCCAGGAAGAGCACCAGGAACATGGCGGTCAGCACGAAATCCAGCCCCTGGGTGTCGAAGTTCGCCAGATTGCCCAGCACAGCGCCCAGCGTGGCACCGCCCACCCAGTAGATCTGGTTGAGCAGGGTGACGAAGAAGAGGTACCAGCCCTTGTCGGTCCCGGCCGGGTGAGGATCTGCGGACTCCAGGGCGAAGGTCTCATCGCACATGCCGAAAATCAAGTAGGGTTTCTTCCGGCCCGTCCCTCGGAAGACCGGCAGCATGGCCAGGCCGTAGAAAAGGTGCCGTGCATTGACCATCAGGGTCAGCATCAGCGCGCCCCAGGGATTGAAGGTGGACATGAGCAGGTCCACGGTCACGAACTCCATGGACCCGGCGTAGATCAGGGCGCTCATGGCTAGCGGGTATATCACCGGGAATCCGCGGCTGGTCATCAGAAAGCCGTAGGAGATCCCCAGCACAAGGAATCCGGCCATGATGGGCAGGGTCCTTGGGAAGGCCACAGCCAGGGAGCCCAGGATGGTCCCGGAGGACTTAGCATCTTTGTCTGCGTCTTGCTGCACTCGTGGCATGACCCGCCTCCTGACTTCGATTTGGAGATGGTCAGCAATCGTAATCGCCTTTTGCGCTGCTGGGGCAGGCCGGTCGACAATGTGAGAAGGCTGTCAAGAGGTGAGAGAGGCGGAATAGGCGCTCTCTGGCTCTTGTTGAACCTAGCGATAGGCACCAGCATGCAGGAGGAATCATGGACAAGAACAAGATTTCGACCAACAACCCGGCCACGGTCGTCCTGGCGGGTGGTTGCTTCTGGGGCATCGAGCGGTTCTTCCAGGAGGTGAACGGGATTATCGACACCCAGGTGGGATACGCCCAGTCCACAGTGCCCAACCCCAGCTATGAGCAGGTCTGCAGCGGTGTCACCGACGCTGTGGAGAGCGTGCGGTTGACCTATGATCCCCAGACAGTCACTCTGCGGACCCTGACCCTGCTTCTGCTGGATCTGATCGACCCCTTCTCGGTGGATCGGCAGGGCAATGACCGGGGCAGGCAGTACCGCAGCGGCCTCTACTGGGATTCCGAGCATCGCGAGCAGGAAGAGCCCGTCTTCCGTCGCGCTCTGGAGGAGCTGGAGCGCAGGACCGGCCGTCAGCCCGCTGTGCAGGTGGAGGCCTTGATCAACTTCTATCCGGCGGAGGAGTCCCACCAGGACTACCTGCTCAAGAACCCCGGCGGATACTGCCACATTCCCCTGGAGGCCATCGCCAACGCCGCCTCCCGCCAGCGCTACATCGAGCGCATCTGGTCCCTGGACCCTGAAAGCTACGAGGTCACCCAGCACTCGGCCACCGAACGGCCCTTCGCCAACGCCTACGATGGGGAATTCCGCCCGGGCATCTATGTGGACGTGGTCAGCGGGCAGCCACTCTTCTCCTCGGCGGACAAGTACGACTCGGGTTGTGGCTGGCCGGCATTCACCAAGCCCATAGATCCCGACCTGCTGGTCAACCGCAAGGACTACAAGCTGCTGGGTCGTCCTCGGATCGAGGTGCGGACGGCACAGACCGGAATCCATTTGGGACACGTCTTCGACGACGGCCCGGCTGACCGTGGCGGGCAGCGCTATTGCATGAACTCCGCCGCCCTGCGGTTCGTTCCGCGGGACCGGATGGAGGAGGAGGGTTACGGAGACTACCTGCCCCTGGTGGACGGAGCAACCGCCTGACTAGGCCCGGTCCTAAGGGTTGTGTTATACTGCTACTCGGCTTGAGAAATCAAGAAAGCGGATGATCCCACCTGGGAGCCTTCCATGGCTTCGGGTTCGACCCGCGCCGGTGACGGTTGACCGTCAGTATTACGGTGCAGGCATTGACGGTTTCGTTGCTATACGGCTGCGACGGTCATGTTCGAAACCTATGGGTTCTTCGCCGGGCAGTGGATGTTGTGGTATTTGAGAAGGAGTCATCATTAGCGACGAACCAAGGATTAACGACGATATACGAGTGTCTCAGGTACGCCTGATCGGGCCCAACGGCGAGCAGGTGGGAATCATTGCGACCTCCGTCGCCCTCAACCTGGCCAAGGAGGCCAACCTTGACCTGGTCGAGGTTGCGCCCAAGGCCAAGCCTCCGGTCGCCAAGCTCATTGATTACGGCAAGTTCAAATACAACGAGAAGATCAAGGCTCGTGAAGCGCGCCGCAACCAGAGTATGTCGGAGATCAAGGAGATCCGCTTCAGATTGAAGATCGACGACCACGACTTCGAGGTCAAGGAAGGGCATGTGCGTCGCTTCCTGTCCGCCGGAGACAAGGTCAAGGTCACCATCATGCTGCGTGGGCGCGAGCAGTCACGGCCCATCGGCGGCGTGGAGCTCCTGCGCAAGCTGGCTGATGACGTCGCGGATCTGGGCTCCATCGAGTTTGCCCCCAAGCAGGAGGGGCGCAACATCATTATGACCCTGTCACCCAAGGGCAAGAAGATCCATACCCAGTCCGAGCAGCGTCGGCGGGGCGGACAGGCCCGTGCCGAGCGCAAGGCCCGTCAGGCGGCCCATCTGGCTGCCAAGGCCGATGAAAAAGAGACTGCGGGCTCCAACAATACTTCTCCCAAGCAGATGAAATCCAAGGAGGGCAGCAATGCCGAAGATGAAAAGTAACTCCGCCGCATCCAAGCGCGTCCGGACCACGGGTTCGGGCAAGCTCATGCACGCCGGGACCGGTATGCGCCACAATCTGGAGCACAAGTCGGCCAAGAAGCGTCGCCACCTGTCCACTGATGAGGTGCTCGCTCCGACCCAGTCCAAGAACATGAAGAGGATGCTGGCCCGCTGAGCGGGTGCTGTCGCGTCGAGTGAGATTTTAGAAAGCTGAGGAATATCTATGGCACGAGTCAAGCGGGCAGTCAACGCGCATAAGAAGCGTCGGGTCGTCCTGGAGCGGGCGTCAGGCTACCGTGGCCAGCGCTCACGTCTCTACCGCAAGGCCAAGGAGCAACTGCTCCATTCATATACATACAACTTCCGGGACCGCAAGGCCCGTAAGGGCGACTTCCGCAAGCTGTGGATCCAGCGCATCAACGCCGGATGCCGCGCCCAGGGAATCACCTACAACCGCTTCATCCAGGGTCTGCGCCTGGCCGGGATCGAGCTGGACCGCCGCGCCCTGGCCGATCTGGTCGTCAACGACGTCGACACCTTCAACGCCATCGTGGCTGAGGCCAAGAAGGCCCTGCCTGCCGACGTAAATGCTCCGGTCGCTGCCTGATCAGCGGACCTGAACACTGTATTGCAAGAACCTCGCCTTTCGCGGGGTTCTTTGCATATTTGACCATTCCTCGGTGGAACGGTAAGTTGATTGACGACAATGATGCCGGGAGCCGCCATGAATGATGATCACAGCCTAGACGCGTCGGCTGTCTCGGCAGAATCAGCAGGTCAAGCCAGTCCATCATCTCGCAGCGGTACATCCATACTGGCCAGAATTAATCAGCCGCGCCCCATCCTTCGGTCGCGGATCTTTCTTTATGTAACGGAGTTCTTTTCTGGCATGGCCGTCATGGCTGCCGAGCTGGGGGCCTCTCGTCTGCTGGCTCCTTACTTCTCGTCTTCTCAGATTGTATGGACCATCATAATCGGGACCATCATGATCGCCTTGGCCCTGGGTGCCGTCGTCGGCGGACGCTGGGCCGACAGGAATCCAGACCCGGACAGGCTCTACCTGTGCATTATGGCGGCGGCCGTCTGGATCGCCCTGATCCCCCTGGTCGGCAAGTATCTGATCATCCTGGTTTCGGGACTGCTGATCGTGGCTGTTTCCACCAACTTCCTGGTCCTGGCGGCCTTTATCTCCTGCCTGATCATCTTTGTTCCGCCCCTCTTCCTCCTGGGCACCATCACCCCGGGCCTGGTCAAGAGCGCCACCGATTCCCTGGACGACAACGCCTCGGTGGTCGGCCGGCTCAGCGCCTGCAATACCGTGGGATCCATCCTGGGCACCTTCCTGCCCACCTTTGTGACCATCCCGGCCGTGGGGACCTTCGTCACCTTCCTGATCTTCTCCGGAATACTGCTCCTAGTGGCCTTAATCTACTTTCTTTCCTCCCACGTGCATCGCCTGGCCTGCTTCATGGCCACGGTGGCCTTTGTCATCTCGGCCGCCCTGTCGCCGATGACGGGGTTCGCCTTCTGGGAGAAGGGCCTGGCATATGAGGGCGAGTCCATCTACAACTACCTGCAGGTCAAAACCCTAGCGGATAGAACCATCCTTTCCACCAACGTCCTCTTCGGCGTCCAGTCGGTGACCATGAAGCACCCCGGGATGACCGGCATGTACTACGACACGGCTTTGGCAGCGCCGCTCATGGCCAATCAGGCCCGCTCGGCCCTGATCCTGGGCATGGGGACCGGGACCTACGCCCGGCAGCTGAAGCGGTACTATCCGCGGATGGCCATCCAGGGGGTGGAGATCGACCAGTCCATCAGCAACCTGGCCATCAAGTATTTCGACCAGCCAGCTGATGTTCCGGTTTCCACCTATGACGGCCGAGCCTGGCTGGCGGCCAGTCGCCAGTGCTACGACCTGATCATGGTCGACGCCTATCAGGACATCACCATACCCTTTCAGATGAGTTCCACCGAGTTCTTTAGCCTGGTCAGGAACCACCTGAATCCTGGCGGGGTCATGGTGGTCAACATGAATATGATCGACGACGGTCAGGGGTCCATCAATGCAGCCCTGACCAATACCATTACCAGGGTCTTCGGCTCCGATGCCATCCTGACGGCCGATGTGCCCCAGACCACCAACCGCGAGCTTTTTGCACGTCGCCCCGCTTCCGAGGATTTTTCGGGAGCAGGAGGGGATAAGAGGGAGGCCATGAGGGACTATCCAGGTTCCGATCTGCTGGCGGAGTCCGCTGCCAGGGTCAGCCCTGATCCAGACCTGTCCGAGATGATGAAGCAGGTTAGCTCCCGCCTGAACACGATTGGGGAAGTAAATGGGAGGGTATTGACTGATGACAATGCGCCAGTGGAGCTGCTTGGCATGCACGCCATTGACGGAATCATCAGCAGGGAGGCCGGCCCCTATCGACGGATCCTTCAGCAAGAGGGGATTCAAGGACTGATCCGGGATGTTTCCTGAGATGCCGCCGCAATCCCAAGCACGTTGGAAGTACAGGAACAGGGGAGTGGAGCGTTAGAATATGCCCTAAAGACCAGCACTGATGAAGAGAACCGGAGGTTAAGCAGTAGTGGACGGTGATCATCAGGAGGGGCTGACTGCATTGCTGGATCAGTTCCTGGCTTACACCGGTCTGGAGCGGGGTCTTGCCCCCGCCACGGTCAAGGCTTATAAGTCCGATCTGATTATGTACATCAACTGGTTGTCCGGTCACGGCGTCACCAGCATGGGGCAGATCCAAACCGTCGATGTGGAGGGTTTTCTGGCCCACCTGGCCGACGAGAGTCCAGCCAGCCGCTCACGGAGGATGGCCGCTGTTCATGAGTGGCACCGGTTCGCTCTCAAGCAGGGAGTGACCGACCAGGATGTTTCTCGTACGGTCAAGGCTCCCAAGGGCACCTCGGCCCTGCCGGATGTGTTGGACGTGGACCAGGTGACCCGGCTGCTGGATGCGGCTGCGATGGGCGGGTCCAAGGATCCAGTGGTCCTGCGGGACAAGGCCCTGCTTGAGTTCATGTACGCAACCGGCTGCCGGGTCTCGGAGGCCGTTGGCACCGACCTGGAGGACATGGACCTGGACGAGCGGGTGGTCCGTCTGACCGGCAAGGGCGACAAGCAGCGTCTAGTGCCGATAGGTTCCTACGCTTGCCAGGCCATGGAGGCCTACCTGAATCTGGGACGGGCCAGCCTGTGTGATCGAGCCACCAAGAGCAGGGAGTTGAGGGCAGTCTTCCTTAACAAGCGGGGCAAGCGGCTGACCAGGCAGACCGTCTGGCAGGTGGTCAGGGACGCCGGTCGCCGGGCGGGCCTGAACAGACCTCTGCATCCCCACACCCTGCGGCACTCTTTCGCCACGCATCTGTTGGAGGGAGGCGCCGACGTGCGTTCGGTCCAGGAGCTGCTGGGCCATGCCTCGGTGACCACGACACAGATTTACACACACGTCAGTCCCCAGGCCCTTATGGAGACCTACCAGACGGCCCATCCCCGCGCCCGCTGACCCGCCAACCCGCGAATGCTGGTGGAAACTTGATAGGGTAGAGGCATGCCTACGGATTTGTTAGGGCGCGAGTATGAGACGTTCGCTGCCCCGGAGCCTTTGAAACAGCACGGCCCGGCCCGTGTCCTCGCCATGTGCAACCAGAAGGGCGGTGTGGGCAAGACCACCTCATCAATCAACATCGCTGGGGCCATGTGCCAGTATGGGCGAAGGGTGCTGATCGTGGACTTCGACCCCCAGGGTGCGGCCACTGTGGGTCTGGGCATCAATGCCAACAGCGTGGACAACACCATTTACACTGCCATGTTCGACCCGTCACTGGATGTTCACGAGGTAGTCAGGCACACCCGTTTTGACGGGCTGGACATCATCCCGGCCAATATTGATCTGTCGGCCGCCGAGATTCAGCTGGTTACCGAGGTCGGTAGGGAACAGGCTCTGGCAGCCACCATCCGGCCCCTGCGGCAGGAGTATGATGCCATCATCATCGACTGTCAGCCCTCGCTTGGACTGCTGACCGTCAATGCGTTGACTGCCGCGGACGGGGTCATCATTCCCGTGGCGGCCGAGTTCTTCGCCCTGCGCGGCGTGGCCCTGCTCATGCAATCCATTGAGAAGGTCCGTAGCCGCATCAACCCTGACCTGCAGGTTTACGGGGTTCTGGTCACCATGTACACCAAGACCCTGCATTCGGACGAGGTGCTTCAGCGTATCTACGAGGCCTTCAGGGGCAAGGTCCTGCACTCCATCATCAGCCGGTCCATCAAGCTGCCCGACGCCACGGTGGCCGGTGAGCCCATCACTATGTTCGCACCCGAGCACAAGACCGCCAAGGAGTATCGGGAGGTTGCCCGGGAGTTGATCGCCCGCGGCATCGTGGCGTGAGCGGATCAGCGGACGGCTTCGCCGTCGACCTGGATGTCTACCAGGGGCCCTTCGACCTGCTGCTGGGCATGCTGGCCAACCGAAAGCTCTCCCTGACGGAGGTTTCGCTGGCCTCCATCACTGGGGAGTTTCTGGACTACGTACGCACACTGGACTTCAGTCAGGGTCTGGATCAGGCCAGCGCCTTCCTGGACGTGGCCTCTGTTCTGGTAGAGGCCAAGAGCGCTGCCCTCCTGCCAGTGGAGGACGAATCCATGCGTGACCAGGCCTCCATGGATGCCCTTCGTGAGCGTGACCTGCTCTTCGCCAGACTTCTGCAGTACAGGGCCTTCAAGCAGGCTGGACAGGACTTTCGAGCCAGGCTGGCCGCCAACTCGGGCCGCTACCCGCATCCCGGCCATCTGGAGCCCCAGCTGGTCCATCTGCTGCCTGATCTGGTCTGGACCCTGGAGCCAGAGGATCTGGCCCTGCTCTGTGCCAATGCCCTGGTCAACGCTCCGGCCTCCCAGGTCCGTCTGGACCAGTTGCACGTGCCCCTGGTCGACCTGAACAAGGAGGCCGACCAGGTTCGCCAAGCCCTGCTGGCGCAGCCCGGGCAGCCGTTGGCTTTCGCCGATCTTGTCGCCTCCTCCAAGGGCCGGGCGCAGGTGGTGGCCCGATTCCTGGCTGTGTTGATTTTCTTCAGGCAGGAGCTGATCCAGTACCGTCAGGATGGCCCCTATCAGCCGCTCTACCTGCGCTGGGTTGGGCCGACCCAGGAGCCGGAAACTGCCTTGATTAGTGAGGGGGACTTCGCATGAGCCAATCCTCGGCGCCCGACACCCGTCCTGAATACGTGGACTTCGACGTGCAGGACTTCCCCGGTGGACTGACTGCCTGCCTGGAGGCCATTTTGGTGGCCACGGACCGGCCGCTGACCGCAGAGGATTTTTCCCGGGTGCTGGCCGTGGATCCGGGTCCGGTCAATGCCGCCCTGGAATCGCTGGCCGAATCCTATAGCGACCGAGGATTCGAACTGCGTCGGACCGCCCGAGGCTGGCAGTTGACCAGCAGGGCCGCCTACCAGCCCGTGGTGGCGGCTTTCGTCAAGGACGGTCAGACGGCCAGACTTTCCCAGGCGGCCCTGGAGGCCCTGGCCATTGTGGCCTATCGCCAGCCCATGACCCGTGCCCAGGTGGGCCAGATTCGCGGGGTCAACTCAGACGGGGTCATCAGGGCCCTGCTGGTGCGTGGCCTGGTTCGCGAGGAGGGCTTGGACGAGCAGACCCGCGCCGCGCTGCTGGTTACCACCGACCTCTTCCTTGAACGGATGGGTCTGCAATCCTTGGAGGATCTGCCCTCCCTGGCCCCCTTTTTGCCCGACGAGGACTCAGCTCTGGCCCAAGCACGCCAGGAGCTGTCTGGGCAGCCCGGATCCTCGGATCCTGCCCTGGGTTCTCCCCAGGGCGAGGGGGAGTGAACACCTGTCACGCAAAGCGGTTACACTTGTCTCTGTTTGTCCAATTCCTGGACCACGCCAGCCGGCAGCTAGGCCGGTGGGGGCATGGATAGCATTCACGAGAATGAGGTTTTGATGGCGGTACGCGGCGATATACGAAATGTGGCGATTGTGGCACACGTTGACCACGGCAAGACCACCCTGGTCAACGCCATGTTGCAGCAGTCGCACGTCTTCTCCGAGCGGGAGGAGGTGCCCGACCGAGTCATGGACTCCAACGACCTGGAGAAGGAGAAGGGCATCACCATCCTGGCCAAGAACACCGCCGTCAAGTACACAGGCCCCCTGGCAGCCAAGCTGGGCGAGCCCGACGGCATCACCATCAACGTGGTGGACACCCCTGGCCACGCTGACTTCGGCGGCGAGGTGGAGCGTGGCATCTCCATGGTCGACGGCGTAGTCCTGCTGGTGGACGCCTCCGAGGGGCCTCTGCCCCAGACCCGCTTCGTCCTGCGTAAGGCCCTGGAGGCCAAGCTGCCCGTCATCCTGGTCATCAACAAGACCGACCGTCCTGATGCCCGCATCTCCGAAGTGGTCTCAGAATCCACCGATCTGCTCCTGGGCCTGGCTCAGGACGTGAGCGAGGAGGGAGTGGACCTGGATCTGGATTCCCTCCTGGACCTGCCGGTCATCTACTGCGCTGCCAAGGCTGGTAAGGCCTCCGTCAACCAGCCCGCCGACGGCGCTGTGCCAGACAACGACGATCTGGAGCCTCTCTTCGAGGCCATCCTGAATAACATCCCCGCCCCGGAGTATGAGGAGGGCGCCCCCCTGCAGGCCCATGTGACCAACATTGACGCGTCCGATTACTTGGGCCGTCTGGGTCTGGTACGCATCTACAACGGCACCCTGACCAAGGGCCGCCAGTACGGCCTGTCGCGCGTGGACGGATCCATTGAGAACTTCAAGCTGACTGAGATCCTGCGTACCAAGGGCCTGCAGCGCTCCCCAGTGGACGAGGCCGGCCCCGGCGACATCGTGGCTGTGGCCGGTGTTGAGGACATCATGATCGGCGAGACCATCGTCGACCAGGACGATCCGCGCCCCCTGCCTCTGATTCACGTTGACGACCCGGCTGTCTCCATGACCTTCGGCACCAACGACTCGCCGCTGGCCGGCACTGAGGGCAAGGACCATAAGCTGACCGCCCGCATGCTCAAGGACCGTCTGGACCGCGAGCTGATCGGCAACGTCTCCATCAAGGTGCTGCCCACCGATCGGCCCGACGCCTGGGAGGTTCAGGGCCGTGGCGAGCTGGCCCTGGCCATTCTGGCTGAGCAGATGCGCCGCGAGGGCTACGAGCTGACCGTAGGTCGTCCCCAGGTGGTCACCAAGACCGTGGACGGCAAGATTCAGGAGCCCATGGAGTCCGACACCATCGATGTGCCCGAGGAATACATGGGCGCAGTCACCCAGCTCATGGCCGATCGCAAGGGTCGTATGGAGACCATGACCAACCACGGCTCCGGCTGGGTCAGGATGCAGTTCACTGTGCCCTCCCGTGGCCTCCTGGGCTTCCGCACCGCCCTGCTGACCGCCACCCGCGGCACCGGCATCTCCTCGTCGATCTCCGCTGGCTACGCCCCTTGGGCAGGTGATATCAAGACACGGCAGAACGGATCCATGGTTTCCGACCGCTCCGGCAAGGCCAGCCCCTATGCCATGCAGAAGCTCCAGGCCCGCGGTGAGTTCTTCGTCAAGCCCCAGTCGCCCGTCTACGAGGGGCAGATCGTGGGGATCAACAACAAGCCTGGCGACCTGGACATCAACATCACCTTGGAGAAGCACATGACCAACATGCGTTCCTCCACCGCCGACGTGCTGGAGACCCTGACTCCGCCCATCGACATGAGCCTGGAGGAGTCTTTGGACTTCGCCAACGATGACGAGTGCGTGGAGGTGACACCCGAGTCCATCCGCGTGCGCAAGATCATCCTGGACCGGGATGCCTGGTATAAGTGGAACGCCCGTCAGCGCAGGGCCAACAACAAGTAAACCTTTTCTCACAATCGGATCAGTGCGACCCGGCCGCCCCACGGTGACCGGGTCGGACTAGTCTTGAATCCATGAAGTCTCAGGTTTCCAAATCCAAGGACCAGACCGTCTCCCATTCGACGGGGGAGTCTGACAAGGCAAGTCCCTTCCGTTGTTTGCTGGGCCTGCCCATCGGGCTGGCGGTGGGCGTGCTGGGTACTCTGGTCCAGCGTTCCGGAGCCGCTCAGGGTCTGCCTTGGGGGATGGTCCTGGCCTATCTGCTGGTGGCCCTGGCCGCCTGGTGGGTTCGTTGCGATAGCGGCACCATGGGCCTGGCCCTGCATCTGGTGGCCTCCACGGTCACGGTCTGGCTGCTCTCCATGCGGGGGCCGGGCGGCGATGTGCTCATGCCCTATGCCAACTTCCCTACATTCTTTGCCAAGTATGCGGTCTTCCTCTGGATGGGCGGGCTGGTCCTGATCCAGACCTTGGCCATCTGCCTGCCGGCCTCCTGGTTTTCTGACGGCCCCCTGCGTCGTCAGGGGCGGTCCGCATGAGTCAGGCTCTGTCAGAATCACCGGCGACTCTGCCCGATCGTATTCCTTTGCACTTCCTGGGACCCGAGGGGACCTTCACCCATCAGGCCGCCCTTGAGGCCACCAACCTCATGGAGACAAGGTTGGGCTGCCAGGCTGATCTGAGTCCCTGTACGGATGCAGCTGCCATTGTGGCCGCCGTGGAGGAGGGCCGAGGCTGGGGAGTGCTGGCCTGGGAGAACAACGTGGAGGGCCATGTGGTGCCCAACATGGACGCCTTGATTGATGCTCAAGCGGTAGCGGGCTTCAGCATGGTCCGTCTGCCCATCGTTTTCGACGCCTTCGTCCGGTCCGACCATGGCCCCCTGAGCCAGGTCGGCGCCCACCCTCACGGACTGGCCCAGTGCAAGGGCTTCATCAAAGAGACCGGCCTGAATCCGGTGACAGCCAACTCCAACGCTGCGGCCTGCCGTGATCTGGGCCCTGATCAGGTGGCTCTGGGTCCGCGCATCTGTGGGAGCCTCTACGGGCTGGAGACCTATCGGCGTGAGGTGCAGGACTATCAGGGGGCCCGAACCGATTTTCTTCTGTTGGCTCCCCGGAATCAGGTCGCCGGGCTGGCACGCCGCCTGGCGCCGGGCGGGGATTTCGAGTCCATCATCACCTTTATTCCCCTGAATACGGGTCCGGGCGTGCTGGCGAACCTGTTGGACCGTCTGCGCGATGCAGGCTTGAACATGACCTCATTCATGTCCCGGCCCATCAAGGGGCACGACGGGACCTACAGTTTCGTAGCCAGCATCGACGCCGCACCATGGCAGAAGGGCCTGCACCAGGTGTTGGACGACCTGCTGGAAAGGGGGGACTGGCTCAAGACACTGGCGGTTCATCCGCGCACCCCGCATCCAGCCCCACCCATACGTGAATGGATGCTGCCCAGGGCGGGGGCCTTCCGGGGTGAGGACCCCGATTCCGAGACGATCAGCAAGGAGTTGTTATGGTAGATGAATCCGCGCCTTTCCCACATATGGACCTGTCTGGGCCCGAGCACATGCACCCGATAGCGGGCATGGCCGCCTCACCAGTGCTGACATCGGCCCACAAGATTGCCGTTGCAGGGCTGGGTCTGATCGGCGGATCACTGGCCCGACGCCTCGCCGCCCGGGGTCGATTCGTGATTGCGTGGAACCATAACGACCGTCCCTACGAGCAGGCCCGCAGCCAAGGGATCCATTGCGTGGACACCTTGGAGGAGCTGGCCAAGGGCAAAGCAGACGTGCTGGTACTGGCTACACCCTTGCGTGCCATGCCCGACGTGCTCAAGGCCTTGGCGCCGGTGCTGACCCGTGGCACCACCTTGACCGACGTGGGCAGCGTCAAGGGTCCGGTCCGTCGTCAGGTCGAGCAGGCAGGTCTGGCCGATCGTTATGTAGGCGCCCATCCCATGGCCGGCAGCGAGGGCTCCGGCTATGAAGACTCGGACCCTGCCCTGCTGGAAGATGCCCTCTGGGCCCTCTGCGTCGATGAGCGTACGGACTACAGCCGCTTCCTGACCGTAGCCGATATGGTCACCCAGGGGCTGGGGAACAGACTGATTGCTCTGGACGATGCCACTCATGACCGGGCTGCGGCACTGATCTCGCATATGCCTCATGTGGTGGCCACCGCCCTGGCCAACATGCTGACGAGATCGTCTGACCGTCGTGTGGCCTCGGCTCTGGCGGCCGGATCCTGGCGGGACATGACCCGTGTAGCCCTGACCGACCCGGAACGGACCCGGGCCATGGTGGAGGAGAACGCCGACCAAGTGGCCGATCTTCTGGATGTTCTGGTCGAGAATCTGCAGGGCATAACTTCTCTTTTGAGGGACCAGGAGCCAGAGGCCGATGGAAAGCGTCGGGACTTCTTCCTTCAGGCCGATCCCTTCCGGCGCTACAAGGCAGCCATGGTCGACCAGGAGCAGATGTCCGCAACCGATTTGGAATTGGATCCGCAGGAAGGCAACTGGCGGCAGGAGCTGCTGGATTCGGCCTTGCGCGGCGAGCAGGTCTCGGCCTTCCTGACCACCAGCAGGGCCCGGGTGCTGCACCCGCCGGTCATCGACTGAAATTCTGAGGGTCCGGAGGCGAACGGCGTTCCGGGACCGGCTTCAGTGCCACCATGTCTTCTGCTTGGAGGGTCACGCGCTCCCCGGGACGCGATCCGTTGGCCGCTGGATCCCTGTCCAGGATCAGCCGCCGTCCGTTCCAGTCAACCACATGCCCTATGTAGTCGCGGAACTTGGGCCTTCCGTCTTCCGGGTCTGGCCCCAGGGCAATCCTGACCACCAGCCGCGCTCCGGCCGGTATGGTTGCTGGCAAACGCATGGCCATCCACCTCCTGAATCAGTATCACCTGCGGCTGCGACGAGGGCGAAAGCGCCTAGACTGTATTGCACATACTGCATGGAGATGAAAGGCAGCCAAGCGAAGGGAGTGCCCGCAGTGGACCAGGATTTGCAGGACTTCACCGACTATCTTTCCCGGGTGGCGGGCAAGAGTCCCAACACCGTGCGCTCCTACCGGGCCGACTTGGCGGGCTTTCTGCACCTGATGCATCTGCATGGCATTGATGACCCCTCGCAGATCGATCTGGCCACTATCAGGTCCTGGCTGGCCCACGAGGCATCGACCCACGCCCGCTCGACTATGGCCCGAAAGACGGCCGCACTGAGGTCCTTTTTTGGCTGGCTGAGCCGGCACGGCCGGATCCAGGCCGACCCCACCCTGGCCCTGAGCAGTCCCAAGCAGTCCGAGCACCTTCCACGGATCCTGACACACGATCAGGCTCGCACCCTGATGGATACGGTCGACCATAATTCGGTTGAACCCCGAGAGGATGAGAAAGTTCAAGCGGCCTTGCAGGTGCGTGATGCGGCCATGCTGGAGCTGCTGTACGCCACGGGTATGCGTGTTGCCGAGCTCTGCGGACTGGACTTGGATGATGTGCACCGGCACAGCCGCACTGTAAAGGTCCTGGGCAAGGGTTCCAAGGGGCGGGTTCTGCCATATGGTCTTCCCGCCGATCGTGCGCTGGATCGCTGGCTGGGGGAGGGGCGGCCGGTCCTGGCGGGTGCAACGGCCAAATCGGCCCGCAAAGCAGGTCAAGCCCTCTTTCTGGGCCAGCTGGGCGGCAGGGTTGGCCAGCGGCAGGTCCGCAAGGTGGTTCATCAGGCGGCTGGTAAGGCCGGGGTTCCCGACATAGCCCCCCATGCCCTTCGTCACTCGGCAGCCACGCATATGCTGGATGGGGGAGCCGACCTGCGCGAGGTTCAGGAGATGCTGGGTCACTCCTCCCTGCGGACCACCCAGCGTTACACCCACGTCTCCATCGAGCAGTTGCGGGCCCGGTACAGGCAGGCTTTTCCACGGGCTTGAGATTCGGCAAATGAGACAAGTCTTGTCCTGTGAAACATCCTGGTATCAGAATGTGGCGTATCGCAGCCTACATGTCAGTCAAGGTGCGTCAGTCCAGTACCTTCGAAGTGTATGCGCGAGGTTGAGAACCAGTTAAAGGGAGCAGCAGCAATGAAAAAGGGTTCAAAGCTTACGCTCGTGTCCGCGACCATTTGTGCCTTGGCGCTTTTGGCAAGCGGTTGCGGCAGTGGCAGCAGTACCAACACCGAGGGTGCCGAGCAGTCGTCCAGCACCCAGTCCAGCAACAACGCCGTGGTCTCGGTCCATGGGTGTGAGCCGGCCCAGCCGCTCATTCCCAGCAACACAGTGGAGAGCTGCGGCGGGCAGGTCGTTGATGCCATCAACTCCAGACTGGTCCGCTTCGACGACCAGGGCAAGGCCCACAACGATCTGGCCTCGGAGATCAAGGGCAACGATGACATGTCCCAGTACAAGGTCACCCTGGTCGACGGACGCAAGTTCTCTGATGGCACCCCTATCACGGCCAAGTCCTTCACCAGGGCCTGGTCCTGGGCTGCCAATGTGAACAATGGCCAGCTGAATGCCAGCTTCTTTGCCAACATCAAGGGCTTCGACGATCTGCAGAAGCAGGGTGTGCCTGCGGATGCCCAGTTCTCCGGATTGAAGGTCATCGACGACAAGACCTTCACCGTGGACCTCATCTCGCCCTCGTCCACTTTTCCCATTCAGGTGGGCTATGGCGCCTTCGCACCGCTGCCTGAGTCCTTCTACAAGGATCCCAAGGCCTTCGGGGAGAAGCCGGTCAGCTCGGGTCCCTACAAGTTCGATTCCTGGCAGCACAACACCATGGTCAAGCTCAGCAAGAACAGCGATTACGGAGGGGAGGTCAAGGTTCAGAACGGCGGCATCGACTACAAGGTCTACACTGACATGGGTTCGGCTTATTCCGATGTGCAGGCGGGCAACCTGGATGTGATCGACAGGATTCCAACCTCTGCTGTCAAGACT
Organism: Bifidobacterium sp. wkB338; assembly: GCF_003688325.1. Classification (NCBI taxonomy): domain Bacteria; kingdom Bacillati; phylum Actinomycetota; class Actinomycetes; order Bifidobacteriales; family Bifidobacteriaceae; genus Bifidobacterium; species Bifidobacterium sp. wkB338. The sequence continues at coordinate 20,883 of NZ_NPOR01000041.1, read as the reverse complement.
TTCATGACCGACAGCATGGTGCAAAGCTACAACAAGCCCGGCTCCGGTCTGCAGATGTTCACCATCCCCACCGCCATGGAACACTTTGGACAGGATCAGGAGGGTCATCTGCGCCGTCAGGCCATCTCCATGGCAATTGACCGCAAGATGCTGATTGACAAGGTTCTGGGCGGTCTGGGTGTGCAGCCCACCGACTTCACCGCACCGACTATCCCAGGCTATGCCAAGCACCTCAAGGGTTCCGATAATTTGAAGTACAACGCCAAGAAGGCCAAGGAGTACTGGGCAAAAGCTGATGCCATCAGCAAGTGGCCTGCTGACAGGAGCTTCCGGATGCTCTACAACGCCGATGGCGGTTCCAAGGACTTCTATGACGGCATGGCAAACTCCATCAAGAACACGCTGGGCATCAAGGCCGAGGCCACCCCTGTACCCACCTTCAGTGAGTTCCGTGGCAACATCAAAAAGCGCCTTTACAATGATGCGGCCTTCAGATCCTCCTGGTCGCCTGACTATCCCTCGCCTGAGAGCTACCTGATGAGTAACTTTGCCAGCTCTGCGGCCGATGGCAACGGATCCAACGACGGTGACTACAAGAATCCGAAGTTCGACTCGTTGCTGAAGCAGGCTGCCATGGCCAAGGACACCAATGAAGCCAACAAGTTCTTCCAGCAGGCCGAGGAGATTCTTCTGCAGGACATGCCTGCGGTGCCGCTCTACAACCCCACCAACAATGGCGCGTCCGCCAAGAAGGTCCACGGGATGCGTCTGGGCTGGGACGGTTATCCGATCTTCGCGGAGCTTTCCAAGGACCAGTGATGATTGCGAACAGCCCTATGTGCGCCAGAGTTTCCGTCGAGCAGCTACGGGCCTGAGACCGGCTAATGAGATGAGACTTGCCTTACGAAACATCTTCGTACCAGAATATGGCGTATTGTGGCTTACACGTCTGTCAGGGATCTTTGAGGTTCGGTCATCCTAGTGTCCTTGGTTGGAGACGTTATGTTGACACTCAGCAAATTATATAAATATAGGGAGCAGCAGCAATGAAGAAAGGTTCACAGCTTACGCTCGTGTCCGCGACCATCTGTGCTTTGGCGCTTTTGGCAAGCGGCTGCGGTGGTGGTTCAGACACCAAGGGCGCACAGCAATCGTCCAGCAGCCAGTCAGGCAACAATACCGTCGTTTCGATCCATGGGTGCGAGCCTGCCAAGCCGCTCATTCCCAGCAACACAGTTGAGAGCTGCGGCGGGCAGGTCGTGGACGCCATTAACGCCAAGCTTGTCCGCTTCGACGACCAGGGCAAGGCCCACAATGATCTGGCTTCAGAGATCAAGGGCAACGATGACATGTCCCAGTACAAGGTCACACTGGTCGACGGGCGCAAGTTCTCGGATGGCACTCCCATCACAGCCAAGTCCTTCACCAAGGCCTGGTCCTGGGCAGCCAATGTGAGCAACGGCCAGCTGGGCTCCAGCTTCTTCGCCAACATCAAGGGTTATGACGATCTGCAGAAGCAGGGCGCGCCCGCGGACGGGCAGTTGTCCGGCCTGAAAGTTGTGGATGACAAGACCTTTACCGTGGATCTGAGCTCGCCCTCGTCCACCTTCCCCATCCAGGTGGGTTACACCGCCTTCGCGCCGCTGCCTGAGTCCTTCTATAAGGACACCAAGGCCTATGGGGAGAACCCGGTCAGCTCGGGTCCCTACAAGTTTGAGTCCTGGCAGCACAACGCCATGGTCAAGCTCCGCAAGAACACCGCCTACAAGGGCGATGTCAAGGTCCAGAACGGCGGCATCGACTACAAGGTCTACACCGATGTCGGTTCGGCATACTCCGATGTGCAGGCAGGCAACCTGGACGCGATCGATACCGTCCCCACCTCGGCCCAGAAAACCTTCATGACTGACAACTTGGTTCAGGGCTACAACAAGCCTGGTTCCGTTCTGCAGATGTTTACCATCCCCACCACTATGGAACACTTCGGCCAGGATGAGGAGGGCCACTTGCGTCGTCAGGCCATCTCCATGGCTCTGGATCGCAAGATGCTGATTGACAAGGTTCTGGGCGGTCTGGGGGTGCAGCCCACCGATTTCACCGCGCCGACCATCCCTGGCTACTCCAAGAATCTCAAGGGCTCCGATAATTTGAAGTACAACGCCAAGAAGGCCAAGGATGCCTGGGCCAAGGCCGATGCCATCAGCAAGTGGCCTGCTGACAAGAGTTTCCAAATGGTCTACAATGCCGACGGCGGTGCCAAGGACTTCTATGACGGCATGGCCAACTCCATCAAGAACACGCTTGGGATCAAGGCCGAGGCCACTCCCGTACCCACTTTCAGCGAGTTCCGTGGCAACGTCAACAAGCGCGCCTACAAGGATGCGGCCTTCCGGTCGGCCTGGTCACCCGACTATCCTTCTCCTGAGAGCTATCTGTTGAGCAACTTTGCCAGTTCTGCGGCCGATGGTAACGGGTCCAATGATGGCGATTACAAGAACCCCAAGTTCGATGATCTGCTAAAGCAGGCAGCCAAGGCTAAGGACACCAGTGAGGCCAACAAGCTTTTCCAGCAGGCTGAGGAGATCCTTCTGCAGGACATGCCTGCGGTGCCGCTCTACTACGCCAATAACAAGGGAGCGTCTGCCAAGAATGTGCAGGGATTGACTCTGGGCTGGAACAGCTATCCAAACTTCGCGGAGTTAACCAAGAAGAAGTGATGATCGTGCCGGAAACGGCATAATCCGTCGTCGCTGACCCGGCCGGATCCACACCAAAGCGGATTCGCGCCCGGGTCTTATGTACTGGCAGCGGATTCGGGAAACCAACTAAAGGAAAGAGCAGTATATATGAAGAAGCAATCGGCCCTGACCATTGCTGGCGCCGGACTGTGCGTCATGGCGCTCACGCTGGGCGCCTGCGGCGGTTCCGGCGGATCCGACTCCTCAGCCAAGGGGACCAACGGTGGTAGCTCGGATGCCATGATCTCGGTCTTCAACCCGGAGCCGGCCAATCCACTCATCCCCAGCATGACCAACGAGGTGGGCGGCGGCAACCCCATCGACGTCATGTTCTCCAAGCTGGTCCGCTTCGACGACAAGGGCAAGCCAGCCAACGAGATCGCCAAGCAGATCAAGGCCAACGAGGACAACACCCAGTACACGGTGACCATCAACGACGGCTGGAAGTTCTCGGACGGCACCCCGGTCACCGCACAGTCCTTCACCAAGGCCTGGTCCTGGGCATCCAGCATCGCCAATAAGCAGCTGGGTTCCAGCTTCTTCGCCAACATCAAGGGCTATGACGATCTGCAGAAGGAGGGCACCCCTAGCGATGCCCAGTTGTCTGGCCTCAAGGTCATCGACGACAAGACCTTCACCGTGGACCTGACCTCGCCCTCTTCCACCTTCCCCATCCAGGTGGGCTACACCGCCTTCGCGCCGCTACCTGAATCCTTCTACAAGGACACCAAGGCCTTCGGCGAGAAGCCGGTGACCGTTGGACCCTACAAGTTCAAGTCCTGGGAGCATAACAAGTCCATTAAGCTGGTCAAGGATTCTTCATACAAGGGCGGCGTCAAGGTCAAGAACGGCGGCGTTGAGTTCCGCGCTTACACCGATGCCACAGCAGCCTACCGCGACGTTCAGGCCGGCAACTTGGACGTGCTGGATACCCTGCCTGCCTCGGCTCGCAAGACCTTCCAGACCGACAACACGGTCCAGGCCATCAACGACCCGGGCTCGGTCATCCAGATGTTCACCATTCCTACCTACATGAAGCACTTCGGCCAGGATCAGGAGGGCAAGCTCCGTCGCCAGGCAATCTCCATGTCCATCGACCGGCCAACCATCATCAAAAAAGTGCTGTCCGGAACCGCCAAGGAGGTCCACGACTTCACCGCCCCTGTTATCCCCGGCTATTCAACCAGCATCAAGGGATCCGACGTGCTCAAGTACAACCCGTCCAAGGCCAAGGAGCTCTGGGCCGAGGCCAACAAGATCTCCCCATGGGGCGAGGGCGACACCTTCAAGATCGCCTACAACGCCGATGGTGCCCATAAGGAGATCTACGACGCCGTCACCAACTCCATCAAGAACGCCCTGGGAATCCAGTCTTCGGGCAACCCTCTGCCCACCTTTAGCGAGTTCCGTTCCAACGTGCAGAACCGCAAGTTCACCGACTCGGCCTTCCGCTCCGGTTGGCAGCCTGATTACCCCTCGCCTGAGAGCTATCTGTCCAGCAACTTCGCCAGCTCGGCCGCCAACGGCAACGGGTCCAACGACGGCGACTACAAGAACCCCGAGTTCGACGACCTGATGGACAAGGCAGCCTCCGCCAAGGGTATTGACGAGGCCAACAAGATCTATCAGCAGTCCGAGGAGCTGCTCTTCCGTGACCTGCCCGCAGTCCCGCTCTACTACCAGAATTCCAACGGCGTGGCCGCCAAGAACATCAAGGGATTCTCCTTCAATTGGAAGGGTGTCCCCGCTTACTACAACATCAGCAAGTGAGGTGACGGGAGCCTGAATCCCGCACCTTAAAACTGACACCGCCCGGGCCGGCGCGGAAGGATTTACTCCGCGCCGGCCCTGGTGTTCTTACACCCCTGTTGAGGTGTGCTGGTAGACTCAAACAAGAATTTTTGCGGCGGCCCCGATCCCCATGCCGATCCCGGTCGCGGATGACAAAGGAGAATAGCCGATGGGAAAATATCTTCTGCGACGTATTCTGCAGATGATCCCCGTCGTTCTCGGCACGACACTGCTGATATACGCGCTGGTCTTCGCGCTTCCTGGTGACCCTGTGGCCGCCATGTTCGGGGACAAGCCGGTCAATCAGGCCGTTGCCGCACAGATACGTTCGGAATATAATCTCGACAAGCCCTTCATCGTGCAGTATGTGCTCTTCCTGAAGAACGCGCTGACCCTGAACTTCGGCAACACCTTCGCCGGTCAGCCCGTGGTCAGTGTGATCGGCAGGGCTTTCCCGGTGACTATCAAGCTGGCCTTGATGGCCTTCGTCTTCGAGGGCATCTTCGGTGTGATCTTCGGCATCATCGGCGGCCTGACCAAGGGCAAGTGGTCGGACAACATCATCCTGGTCCTCTCCCTGCTGCTGATTTCGGTGCCTACCTTCGTCACCGGCTTCATCCTGCAGTACCTGTTTGGTGTCAAATGGCATCTGCTGCCAGCCACGGCCGGAGCCAATCCGGGCTTTATTGATCTGCTCATGCCGGCCATCGTGCTGGGGTCGGTATCCATGGCCTCCATCATCCGTCTGACCAGAACGGAGATCACTTCCAACATCTCTGAGGATTATGTGCGCACGGCCCGGGCCAAGGGCATGAGCAACCGATCCGTCATCGTCCGGCATGTATTGCGCAACTCCCTGATTCCCGTAGTCACCTACTTGGGCGCTGACATCGGTGGACTCATGGGCGGGGCCATGATCACCGAGCGCATCTTCAACATCCAGGGCGTGGGCAACACCCTCTACCAGGCCATCCTGAGGGGCGAAGGCACCCTGGTGGTTTCCATCGTGACCATTCTGGTCCTGATCTTCGTCATAACCAGCCTCCTGGTCGACCTGCTCTACGCAGTGCTCGATCCGCGAATCCGGTATGCGTGAGGGAGAGGGACCGACTATGAGTGAAACGGCAATGAACGAGTCAAGCGAACAGAACGAAAGCCAGGTCCACGTATACTTCCCGGACCCCCTGCCGGGGCAGGAGCGGTTCGTGGCCCCCATTGACGAGACACCACTGCGCGAGGTGGATTCGGTGGATGAGGACGTGCCGCCTACCAGCATGTGGGCCGATGCCTGGAAGACCCTGAGGCGCAACCCGCTCTTCATCATCTCTGCAATCCTGGCGATTGTGGTCATCCTAGTGGCCCTCTTCCCCAACCTCTTCGCCAAGCAGGACCCCATGGCCTGCAACCTGTCCAACTCTGTGGAGCCAGGTCGGCCGGGACACCCCTTCGGCTTCGACCTGCAGGGCTGCGATGTCTACAGCCGCGTCATCCATGGGGCTCGGACCTCGGTGGCCATCGGCGTCATGACCACCATCCTGGTCACCGTCTTCGGCGGACTCATCGGCGCAATCGCTGGATTCTTCGGGGGCTGGGTCGACGCAGTACTCAGCCGCATCACCGACATCTTCTTCGCCATCCCTATGATCTTGGGTGCCATCGTGCTCCTGCAGATGTTCCGTACCTCCACCTCACTGTGGAAGATCATACTGACTCTGACCCTCTTCGGCTGGGTCAACATGGCACGTATCACCCGAAGCGCCGTCCTGGAAGCCAAGAACCTGGAGTTCAATACCGCATCCACGGCCTTGGGCTCCACGCCTCTGCGCAACCTCTTCCGGCATATCCTGCCCAACTCACTGGCTCCGGTCATTGTCATGGCTACCATGTCGCTGGGTAGCTACATCGTCTCTGAGGCCACTCTGAGCTTTCTGGGCATCGGCCTACCCTCCACAGTGGTCTCCTGGGGAGGGGATATCTCGACGGCCCAGAGCCTCCTGACCACCAATCCCTCGGTCCTCTTCTATCCCTCCGCAGCCCTGGCCATCACTGTGTTGGCCTTCATCATGATGGGTGACGCGGTCAAGGATGCGTTGGATCCCAAGAGTAGAACGGCCTGAGTGGAGGAAGCATGACTGAAGCAGACAAGAACATGACCACCAATCAGCAGCAGCCTCTGCTCGACGTGAGGGACCTGCAGGTGGACTTCACCGCCGATGGGCGCACTGTTCACGCAGTTCGTGACGCTTCCTTCAACGTCTACCCCGGCCAGTGGGTGGCCATCGTGGGGGAGTCCGGCTCGGGCAAGTCCACCTCGGCCATGGCTGTGCTGGGCCTTCTACCCGGCACCGGCAAGGTGACCGGCGGCAGTATCCGACTCAAGGGTCGCGAGCTGGTGGGCTTGGACCGCAAGGACTACGAGGCACTACGCGGCTCCCAGGTGGGCCTGGTCCCGCAGGACCCCATGAGCAATCTGAACCCGGTCTGGCGCATCGGTTCCCAGGTCAAGGAGGCGCTGACCGCCAACCACATGGATGTCTCCCGGGAGAAGCGCTCCCGGCTGGCCAAGGCTCTGGCTAGCGACGAAGAGGTGAAAGTAAAGAAGTCTGACGACGAGCTCTTCATCTCCTCCAAGGACCTGCCTGGTCTGCTCGAGGCCGCTCGCCAGGCCCTGAGCGACGCCGGGGTTGCTGACGTGGACAAGACCATGGAGGCCATGAAGGCCGAGTGGGATGTGGGTTCTGAGACCCGATGGGGTGTGGCAAAGTCCCTGATTGACGCCGGTGTGAGTGACGACAAAGCCTGGACGCTGGCCAAGGAGCATGTGACCGGTTCGGATATGGATGACCGTATCGCCGGTCTGTTGTCGGAGGCCGGGCTGCCCGAGGCCGCAACCAGGGCACGGCAGTATCCGCATGAGTTCTCCGGCGGCATGCGCCAGCGCGCCCTGATCGCCATCGGCCTGGCTTCCCGCCCTGACCTACTGATTGCGGATGAGCCCACCAGCGCCCTGGACGTGACCGTCCAGAAGCGGATTCTGGACCACCTGCGCAGCCTGACCGAATCCCTGGGCACCGCGGTGCTTTTCATCACACACGACCTGGGTCTGGCGGCCGAGCGCGCCCAGCATATCGTGGTCATGTACCGGGGCCAGGTGGTGGAGTCCGGGCCCAGCCTGGAGGTCCTGCAACACCCCCAGCACCCCTACACCAAGCGGCTGGTCCAAGCTGCGCCCTCGCTGGCCTCCCAGCGCATCATATCCGCCAAGCAGCGTGGTCAGGATGCCGAAGGGCTGCTGGAGCACCACGTCAAGGGCGAGAGCACCTTGGAGCGTAGCGAGCACGTCATCACTGTGGAGCACTTGACACGCGAGTTCAGGCTGCCGCGTCGTAAGGAGATGTTCAAGGCAGTGGACGACGTCTCCTTCTCGGTCAAGCGGGGAACCACCCTGGCCATCGTGGGGGAGTCCGGCTCGGGCAAGTCCACCGTGGCCAACATGGTTCTGCACCTGCTCAAGCCCACCTCGGGTCGGGTGACCTACGAGGGCCAGGACATCGCCGGTTTCGGCAGCCGTCAGCTCATGGAGTTTCGGCGACACGTGCAGCCGGTCTTCCAGAACCCTTACGGCTCCCTGGACCCCATGTACTCCATCTACCGCTCCATCGAGGAGCCCCTGCGCATCCACAAGATCGGCAACGCCAAGTCCAGGCAGAAGCGGGTCAAGGAGCTGCTGAACATGGTGGAGATGCCTGAGTCGGTCATGGGGCGTTACCCCAACGAGCTTTCCGGCGGTCAGCGTCAGCGCATAGCCATCGCTCGGGCCATGGCCCTGAATCCGGATGTGATCATCTGCGACGAGGCCGTCTCCGCCCTGGACGTGCTGGTCCAGGACCAGGTGCTGCGGCTGCTCAACGATCTGCAGGCCGAGCAAGGGCTGAGCTACCTGTTCATCACCCACGATCTGGCCGTGGTCAGGCAGATCGCTGACGAGGTGGTGGTCATGCAGCACGGCCGGCTGGTGGAGCACGCCACCACCGACGAGGTCTTCGACCATCCGCAGCGCCAGTACACCAAGGATCTGCTGGACGCCATTCCAGGCGGCAAGCTGCGCTTGGGTCTCGACTAGGTATCCTTTGCACAGACTCACAAGGAAATGAGGCATCATGGGATTGTTCGGTTTCGGCAGGAAACGCGCCAAGAGGCAGGCCGAGGAGGACGTCAAGGATGAGGAGGACAAGTCCAAGGGGCTCGACAAGTCCAAGGACGCTGAGGAATCCACTGAGCAATCTGATCTGACGTCAGAGACGGATCGTGACGAGACGGCTGCGAAGCAGGACGAAGCCGAGCAGAGCGGCCAAGGCCCTTGGGACAGCATGGATCCCGAGGCGCCCGACACCGATGAGTATCTGGACATCGGCGCCCTGATGCTTCCCTTCCTGCAGGGCAGCGAGCTGAGGCTCAAGGCCAACTCGCAGACCGGCGACGTGCTGGGAGCCACCATCACCTATAAGTCTTCCAGTCTGGAGTTGGAGCCCTTCGCTGCCCCCAAGTCTCTAGGCCTGTGGGACGAGGTTCGGGCCGACCTGCTAAAGGCCAACCCCTCCTGCAAGGAGGTGGACGGCGTCTTTGGCAAGGAGCTGACCCTGCCTGTCAAGGTCAAGGGCAAGAACCTGCTGACTCGGGTGGTGGGCATCGACGGACCCCGTTGGATGCTGCGTGGCATCTTCTCCGGCCCGGCAGCCAAGGGCGGCAAGGAGAAGGATGTTCTTGACGGTTACCTGGCCGACCTGGTGGTGGTCCGTGGTGATGAGCCTCTGGCCCCTCGTGACCTGGTTCCCATGCATGCGCCCATCACCCCCAATCAGCGCCGCGGGGAAGCTGAAGACTCGGAGTCCAAGGACGATGAGAGCGCGCAGATTCCTGGCAAGCCGGAGGGGCCCTTCGACTCGGACCAGCAGACCGAGGTGAAGACCACACTGTCTCGCGGACCCATGTTCTCGGAGGTTCGCTAAGGCTGTGAAGCAGAAGCATTCCGGGCTGGCAGCGCTGGCCGACGACGATTTCTCCGTCATGGAGGCCATCGGCGGATGGCGGGGGATCGTCGAGTCCTTGCTGCCAGGACTGGTATTTCTGCTTTTCTTCCTGGTGACCGGCCGTCTGGGTCTGACCGTTGCGGTTTCAGCAGCCCTGGCCCTGTTGCAACTCTTGATTCGTCTGGTCCAGCGGCAGTCTTTTCTGGGAGCTCTGACCGGTTTGCTCTCGGTGGGCATCTGCTTGGTGGCTGCATGGTTGACCCGGGATGCCCGCAACTATTACCTGCCAGGATTCCTGACCAACGGATTCTGGATTATCGTTTTGGCCGCCTCACTGCTGGCACGGATGCCCGGCATAGGCCTGCTGGTGGAGTATTTGCGCCGACCCGTCGTCTCAGGCTGGAAGCAATGGCTGGTCTCCTGGCGGGGCGAACCTGATCTGATTCGGGCCTATACCCAGGCCACCTTGGTCTGGATCGCCGTCTTTGCGCTTCGTCTGCTGGTTCAGCTGCCGCTCTACATGGCCGGCTCCGTCGGGTTCCTCGGCGCAGCGCGTTTGATTCTGGGCCTGCCCCTGTTTGCTCTGGGCATCTGGATCAGCTGGCTGCTGATCGGAGGCCCTTATCATCGTCGCCAGGTCGACCAGGAGGTCCATGCCGATCATGACTGAAACCAGGGTTCGTCTGCGCATCGAACGCTATGCCGACCAGGGCCGTTGCGTGAGCCACTTGGAGGACGGCCGGGTGGTCTTCGTCCGCTTTGCCCTGCCTGGGGAGCTGGTGGAGGTTCTTTTGGACGAACCTCACGGCCGAGCCGGTAGATTCGCCACAGGCGAGATCACTCAAGTGCTGGAGGCCAGTCCTGACCGCCGTGAGCCAGTCTGGCCCCTGGCTGGACCGCTGGCCTGGGGAGGAGGACTGGGCGGCGCCGATTTGATTCACGTGAGCCTTCCCGGTCAGCTGGCTTGGAAGGCCGATCTGATCGGCCAGCAGATGGCCCGGCTGGGTGGGGTGGATGTCCAGGTGCCTGTGGCTCGGGTTCCAGGCGATGAAGAGTTGGGCGGTCTACACTGGAGGACCCGAATCGAGCTGGTGGCCGACGAACAGGGCCGTCCCTCCATGCGTCGGCGGGGTTCGCATGACCGTCTACCGATTCAGACCATGCCCCTTGCTACGCAGGAGTTGCTGAAGCTGGCCGAGGACCTGGGTATCTGGGAAGGCGGCCTGCCCGCAGGAGCCCGTATACGTCTGGCTGCGCCCCAGCCGCGCGATGGGGGACCGGTTGGCGACAACTACGCCCTGCTGGTCAATGGCCGTCTGCGCCAGGGGAGCCGCCTGCTAACAGAGCGGTTGGAGGCAGGGACGGGACCTGAGTACCGGGTCCAGGCTGACGGATTCTGGCAGGTTCACCGTCAGGCTCCGGTCGTACTGGCCAAGGCGGTATTGGACCAGGCTAAGAGGGCCCTGGCTGGGGTCGCTGAGCCGGTCATCTGGGATCTTTACTGCGGATCAGGTCTCTTCACCCTGCCCCTGGCTGCCCTGGCGGACGGACGAGCCCGGCTCCTGGCTGTGGAGGGTTCCGCCGGAGCCATTGCCAGTGCGAAAAACAATGTGAAACGGGCTGGACTGGACCGAGTGGTCCTGCGCCGAGGTGATGTGGCCAAGGTTTTGACTGGAGGTCCGCCCAAGGGACTGGGCCATCCCGACCTGATCCTACTTGATCCTCCTAGAGCCGGCGCCAAGGCTGCGGTCTGTCGACTGCTGGCCGCCAGCGGGGCTGGGACCATCATCTATGTGGCCTGCGATCCGACCAGCCTGGCTAGGGATACGTCCACCCTGATTTCCCTAGGCTATAGTCCCAAGCATCTTGAGGCCTTTGACATCTACCCGATGACCCACCACGTGGAGACGGTGGCGGTCTTCACCCGCACGGCGGGAAGGCGGCGCTGACTTGAACCGCGCCGGGCGGGTCTTGGCAGTGGTCAGGCGGCTCTGCGGTCTGTTGATGGCGGTCGCCCTGTTGGCAGGCTTGCCCATGCTGACCGGCTGTGCCCCAAAGGACAGGGCCGTGGGCGACTCCTGGAATGATGGCACCGTGCCTCATGACGGTGTCGATCGCTCCGACATACTAGTGGCTTTGATTGGCTGTCCGCAGACGGGTGGCAAGAACCCGGATGCGGGTCTTGACGGCCGCATCCTGGCATCGTTGGAGGCGGAGCGCATGAAGGGCTATTTCTCCTCAGCGCAGTCCACCAGCGATCAGCAGGATGGGGTGCAGGATGCAGTCAACCGCGGGGTGAGTCTGATTCTGATTCGCCAACCTGGAGCTGGCGACTGGAGCTCGGCTCTGAAGGCGGCCCGAAAGGCGGGTATCCCTGTGGTGGAGTTCGCTCAAAGCGCCAAGGCTTGGACCCCTGACCCAGGTAGGCTCTACTATGCGGCTACGGTCCATCCGGTGGATTCTGCTGGGCATCCGCACGCGCCCTTGCTGGCAGACGCCCTGCAGACCATTGTGGACGACGGACCGCATGCAAGGATCATGGCCGTGCGCTTGAGCGCCGACCGAGAGGGGGCCGAGGATGAGCACGGGCAGTGAGCAAGAGCCGAAATCGGGCACAGGCTTTCCGGACACCGATCGGCCGGGGCTGGGCTCCCAGGAGGTGGAGCAGCTGAAGGCTCAGGGCCTTGTCAACGTCTCCCAGGACCAAACCTCGCGCAGCCTGGGCCAGATCATCCGCGACAACGTCTTCACCCTCTTCAACGGGATCATCCTGACCGCCATGGTGGTGGTCCTGCTGACCGGGCAGTGGAAAGACGCGGTCTTCGGCCTGATCATCATCATCAACACAGGCATTGGCGTGGCCACCGAGCTCAAGGCCAAGCACACCCTGGACGGGCTGTCCATCCTGGTGGCGTCCGACTACACGGTGCGCAGGGATGGGCGCAACCTGACCGTGCCCCACGATGCCATCGTCAAGGGTGACCTGCTCTGGATCCGCTCCGGGGATCAGGTGCCCGCCGACGCGCAGATCATCGACACCTACGGTCTGGAGCTGGACGAGTCCATGCTGACCGGTGAGTCGCGCACAGTCAAGCACAAGCCGGGCGACCAGGTCTACTCGGGTTCCACAGCCGTCTCGGGCATGGCTCTGGCCCAGGTGACCGCCGTGGGCGCCGACTCCTACGCCGCCACGCTGACGGCCAAGGCCAAGGTCTACAAGAAGGTTCGCTCTGACCTGAACGAGGGCATCAACACCATCCTCAAGGTCATGACGGTAGTGGTCATTCCCCTCTGTCTGCTGCTCATCTTCACCCAGATGCGGACCGTGGGCGGCTTCCAGACGGCGCTGGCCACGGGAGCCTGGCGGCAGGCTGTGGTGTCTGCCGTGGCCGGTGTTGTGGGCATGATCCCCGAGGGTTTGGTCCTCTTGACCTCCCTGAACTTCGCCCTGGCCGCCATCCGCCTGGCCCGGCATCAGACCCTGGTCCAGCAGATGGAGTCCGTGGAGACCCTGGCCAGGGTGGATGCCCTGAATCTGGACAAGACCGGCACCATCACCGACGGGGGCATCGTCTATAACGACCTGCACCAGCTGGCCGAGGATCTGCCGGCACAGCAGCTCCGGCAGGCCCTGGTGGACGTCTGCGCAGAGGAGAGCCCCAACGCCACCGGCCGAGCCATCCTCAAGGGGATGGATGACCCGCACCCCGGCAGAGCCGTCAGCCGCCTGCCCTTTTCCTCGGCCCGCAAGTGGAGCGCCGTTGCCGACCAGTCCGGGCGGATCTGGTACTTCGGCGCCCCGGAGGTGCTCCTGGCATCCCAGGCGGGCAGATGGCCCCAGGTGGATCAGCAAGTGGCCGACCTAGCCGACCGCGGCTACCGGGTGCTGATGCTGGCCGCCCCCGATGGGTATCCGAGCACCGACCAGTCTGACTACTTCACCAGCAGTCCCGATCTGCCCGGGAACCTGAAGCCCCTGGCCCTGATCACCTGCTCTGAGCACATCCGCGACGACGCTGCCGAGACCCTGGCATGGTTCCGTCAACAGGGCGTGCGCTGCCGGGTCATTTCGGGCGACAACCCGGCCACGGTGGCGGCCATCGCCAGCAAGGTGGGTCTGACCGGCGACCGGGCACCCCGGGCCATGGATGCCCGTCAGCTGCCCGAAGACACGGCAGCTCTGGCCGAGGTCCTGGAGGACGTGGACGTGCTGGGCCGGGTTCTGCCCGACCAGAAGAAGGCCATCGTCCAGGCCCTGCACCTGAAGGGTCACACAGTGGCTATGACCGGCGACGGGGTCAACGACTCCCTGGCCCTCAAAGAGGCGGATCTGGGCATCGCCATGGGCAATGCTGCGGCCGCCACTAAGGCCGTGGCCCAGCTGGTCCTGGTGGATTCGCGCTTCTCCCATCTGCCTGACGTGGTGGCCCGGGGTCGGCAAGTCATGGCCAACATGGAGCGTGTGGCCGGCCTCTTCCTGGTCAAGACCGTCTACTCGGCCCTGATCTCCCTGGGCGTGGTCCTGACCGGCATCCCCTTCCCCTACCTGCCACGGCACATCACCTACATCGGCGCCCTGACCATCGGCACACCGGCCTTCTTCCTGGCGCTGGCCCACAACACCAGGCGCTACCGGCCCGGCTTCCTCAAGCGGGTGGTTACCTTCGCCCTGCCCTCGGGCATCGCCACGGCTTTCATTGTGCTGGCGGCGGCCTGGAGCCTGCCCGTTCTGTTGGACCTGAACCTGGCTCGGCCCGGGGATCTGGGACGCTGGCGGTCCGTCTGCGCCATCATTCTCTTCTGCATGGGCGTGCTAGTCCTGACCCAGGTGGCCCGACCTCTGCGCTCCTGGAGGGGCCTACTGGTCCTCTTCTTCGCCGCAGCCGGAGTGATCGGAGCCCTGATTCCCATAGTGGCGCAGTTCTTCGCCATCAGTCTGCCCACTGGTCCTGCCCTGGCCGCCACCGTGGCCTTCGCCCTGGTTGGTGCTCTGCTCATGGTTCTGGCCGTCCTCGGCTATCCAGCATGCGCACGTTACATCCGTCAGGTAACACATGGGCGCTAAGAATGAACCTCAAAAGCACAGATAAGCGTCGCTGACGGCTTGGGGTTCTCCCGCCGCCGGTCCACATGGGCGCAAGGACTAATGCCTGAGCGTCCAAGGAAGGGGTGGTGCATGTCAGAATCCGCACAAGATGCCGGTCGTTCCAAGCTCAAGGTGGGCTCCGAGGAGTTCGAATACTACCGAATCAGCGACCTGCCGGGGATTGATCACCTGCCCTACAGCCTGCGCATCCTGGCTGAGAATCTGCTGCGGCACCAGAACGGAACCACGGTGACCCGGGACCAACTGGACCAACTTCTGAACTGGAACCCCAAGGCCCAGCCTGATAGGGAGATCCAGTTCAGCCCCGCCCGGGTGCTCATGCAGGACTTCACCGGCGTGCCCTGTATGGTCGACCTGGCCACCATGCGCGACGTCGTCAAGGCCCTGGGCGACGACCCTTCCCTGGTCAACCCGCTCATCCCCGCGCAGATGGTCATCGACCACTCCGTCCAGGTGGACAGCTCGGGCGTGCCCGGCGCCCTGGAGCACAACATGGATCTTGAATACCAGCGCAACAGTGAGCGTTACCGCTTCCTGCGCTGGAGCCAGCAGGCCTTCCAAAACTTCCGCGTGGTGCCCCCGGGCACCGGCATCATCCACCAGGTCAACCTGGAGTATCTGGCCCAAGTGGTAATGCGCAGGGACAGGACCCAGGGAGAGGGGCCGGCTCTGGTCTACCCCGACTCCTGCGTGGGCACCGACTCCCACACCACCATGGTCAACGGCCTGGGCGTGCTGGGCTGGGGCGTGGGCGGCATCGAGGCCGAGGCGGCCATGCTGGGCCAGCCCATCTCCATGCTGGTGCCCCAGGTCTTGGGCTTCAAACTGACCGGATCGATTCCCGAGGGGGTCACCGCCACTGACGTGGTGCTGACCGTGACCCAGATGCTGCGCGAGGTGGGAGTGGTGGGCCGATTCGTGGAGTTCCACGGCAAGGGTCTGGCCCAGGTCCCCCTGGCCAACCGGGCCACCCTGGGCAACATGAGCCCTGAGTTCGGCTCCACCTGCGCCATCTTCCCCATCGACCGAATCACCCTGGACTACCTGCGTCTGACCGGTCGCAGCGACGACCATGTGCGCCTGGTGGAGGCCTATGCCAAGGCCAACGGCTTGTGGATGGACCCGGAGGATGCCGACTGCCCCGAGCCTGAGTATTCGCAGGTGCTGGAGCTGGACCTGTCTACGGTGCGGCCATCCATCGCCGGCCCCCGGCGGCCTCAGGACCGCATCCTGCTGGACCAGGCCCAAAAGACCTTCCATCGGGACCTCAAGGATTACAGCGACCAGGGCAGGGACAACGGCGAGGCTGTGCCGGTCAAGAAGGCCGACGGCAGCGAGTTCAGCCTGCGGGACGGGGATGTGGTCATTGCGGCTATCACCTCATGCACCAACACCTCCAACCCCTCGGTCATGGTGGCTGCTGGTCTTCTGGCCCGCCTGGCACGCGCCCGGGGCCTCAAGCCCAAGCCCTGGGTCAAGACCTCATTGGCTCCTGGCTCCCAGGTGGTGACGGACTATCTGACCCGGACCGGCTTGAGCGAGGACCTGGACGCCCTGGGCTTCGAGCTGGTCGGCTACGGCTGCACCACCTGCATCGGCAACTCCGGCCCTCTGGACCCGGCCATTCACCAGGCCATCGCCGATCATGACCTGACGGTGACGGCTGTGCTCTCGGGCAACAGGAACTTCGAAGGGCGCATCAGCCCGGATGTGAAGATGAACTACCTGGCCTCGCCGCCCCTGGTGGTGGCCTACGCCCTGGCAGGCACCATGGACTTCGACCCCTGGCGCGACCCCCTGGGCCAGGACAACCAGGGCAAACCAGTCATGCTGGCGGACATCTGGCCCTCCCAGGAGGCCATCGAGTCCGTGGTGGGCACCGCCCTGGACCGGGACATGTACCTGCGCGACTATGCGGATGTCTTCGGCGGGGATGAGCGCTGGCGGAAGCTGGAGGTGCCGGAGGGCGAGCTCTTCCACTGGGACCAGGATTCCACCTACATCCGTCGCCAGACCTTCTTCGACGGCATGAAGGCCCAGCCCGACCGCCTGGGAGACATCCATGGGGCCCGGGTGCTGGCCCTGCTGGGGGATTCGGTCACCACCGACCACATCTCGCCTGCAGGGGCCATCAAGGCTGACGCTCCGGCCGGCCGCTATCTGCAGGAACATGGCATAGCCCCCAGGGACTTCAACTCCTACGGCTCCCGGCGCGGCAACCACGAGGTCATGGTCAGGGGCACCTTCGGCAACATCCGTCTGCGCAATCAGCTGCTGGCCTCGGTGGGGCTGGATGTGCGCCCGGGAGGGTTCACCTACGACTTCCTGGATGGTCAGGAGACGACCATCTTCGAGGCGGCACAGGACTACGCCAGGCAGGGCACGCCCCTGGTGATACTGGCCGGCAGTGAGTACGGCACAGGCTCCTCAAGGGATTGGGCGGCCAAGGGCACAAGGATGCTGGGTGTGCGGGCTGTCATCGCCAGGTCCTTCGAGCGCATCCACCGCAGCAACCTGATCGGCATGGGCGTGCTGCCGCTGGAGTTCCCAGCGGGTCAGTCGGCCCAGAGCCTGGGTCTGGATGGCCAGGAGACCTATGACCTGATCGGCGTCGATGCCCTGAACAGCTCCCTGCCCGAGCAGGTTCAGGTGCGGGCTCAGCGGCCCGATGGTAGCAAGGTGGAGTTTGAGGCCAAGGTGCGTATCGACACACCTGGCGAGGCGGAGTATTACCGCAACGGCGGCATCCTGCAGTACGTGCTGCGTGGTCTGCTGTCCAGAGCTAACCAGGAAGCCTGAAGAAGATATAAAAAATCCCCGCCACCAATGCCAGGGGCGGGGATTTCCTTGTCAGTTGCGATCGCCGACCAGGTCCAGGATGTAGAGGAAGAGGTTGACGAAGTCCAGGTAGAGGTTGAGTGCGCAGAGGATGGAGACTCGCTTGATGGCTTCCGGCCCCTGGCTGCGGTAGGTGGCGAAGATGACCCTGGTCTGTTGGGCGTCGTACATGGTGAGCCCGGCGAAGAGGATGATGCCGATGGCCGAGACCACGCGCAGGGCCGTGTTGGAGGGGGCCACGAAAAGCATGACCACCTGGACCAGGATCAGCATGAGCAGGCCGGCCATGAAGATGGACCCCATGCCCAGCATGTTGCGCCGCGTGGTCAGCCCCAGCATGCTCAGGACGAAGAAGAAGCCTGCGCTGATCACCAGGGTCAGCATGATTGACGGCAGGGAGTAGGTCATGAAGATGGTGCTCAGGGTGAAGCCCATCAGGGCCGCATAGATGTAGAACATGACCCGGGCGGTGGAGGTGCGCATGCGCATAACACGGACGCTCAGGACCATGGCGAAGGCCACCTGGACCACGGCCATGCCGATCCAGCCCAAGGTGCCCGTGGCCTGCATGAAGGCCAGGAGCAGACCGGTCCGGGCTGTCAGGTAGGCGGTCAGGGCGGTGACCAGCAGGCCGACGGCCATCTCCGCATAGGCACGGGACATGGAGACCCGTTCCGCCTTTTCAAAGCTGTATGCTGCGTTGGTGTCGATGGGCGAACCCATGCCGTAGGGCTCACCGCCCTGCATGGTCGGCATCGGCTGCTGCGCGTACTGACCGTATGGGGCCTGCGGCCGCGGATTCCCGTTGAAAGCCATCTGCTCCTCCTTGTCTTCCCGCCTGTGGCGGATGGTCGTCTTATTTAAGTCTACATGGTTGGTTTGGCGGTATAAAGGGTGTTTGCTCTGGCTGGAATCAGGCGGGGGTGGCCGTCATGGCGGGGTGGACGGAGTGTTGTGGTGGGGGCGCGGGAGGGATGTGTTGGCTCTCTTGGGGTTTGAGCCTTAAATTGGCACGGTCCTCCCTGCTCCCCCTTGATAGGCCGGGAGCGGGGGATTGATACGCCGCCCGGCCGCTCTTACTCGTGCGAAGCATGAAGCAGTTGGTGTTGTTCCTTCCGGTGGCGGCGCGATGCCAAGACCCCGCCCATGCCGGTCAGGCCGGTGGCCAGGGCGAGCAGGATGCCCTGCCCGCCGGCACGGGGGAGCACGTCTGCTGGCAGGTACGTGTACCTCAAGGATGTGTCCGGCGTTTGGGGTGCGCCGCCCAGCGTGTAGTCCACGCTGACCGTGACCGTGCCCGGCAAATGTGCGGGCGTGGTCACGGTGACGCTGCTGCCGTCGCCGCGCGTCAGGTTCATGCCCGGGCTGGTGTCGAATCTGATGCCGGTGATTACCGGTGGCAGGGGGAACACCACCGGCACAGGAACGTTCGAGTCGTTTCTGGAGTTGTCGCCGAGCTGGCCATACCGGTTTTCTCCCCATGCGTTGGCGTTTCCGTCCGTGCTGATCGCCAGCGAATGCCGCCAACCGCCACTCACTAGTACGGCGTTTAGCAAGTGGTAGGCCGAGCTTGTGGACCGATTGGAGACGAACACTTTCACGGGGATTGTCCGATTGTTTCTGGTATTGTCGCCGAGCTGGCCATAGCTGTTTAATCCCCATGCGTACACGTGTCCCTCGCTGTCCACGGCCAGCGAATGCTCTTGTCCGCCGCTTACCTGTATGGTTTTCAGTCCTTTGCTTGCATCAGTGGGGCTGTCAGGATCGAGCACGCGCACAGGGATAGACGAATGGTCGTCGCTGGTGTTGTTGCCGAGCTGGCCATAGTAGTTGTATCCCCATGCGTAGGCGTATCCGTCGCTGCCCACGGCCAGCGAATGATCGCCTCCAGCGCTCACCTGCACGTAAGTGAAATCCTCAGGCAGGTCCGCATACGTCTTGTGATCAGGTTTCTTTACCATAACCGGTGTAGTCTGTTGTATGGTTGTCCTGTCGCCGAGCTGGCCATACTTGTCGTCTCCCCAGGCGTACGCGTTCCCGTTGCTATCCATGGCCAGTGAATGATCGTATCCAGCGCTGACTTGTGTGACTTTCAGTCCTTTGCTCGTATCAGTGGTGCTGTCGGGATCGCGTACGCGCACAGGGACAAGACTCCTGGCGTTACTATTAAATTGCCCCGTGGGGATGCTGTCGTTGCCGAGCTGGCCAAACCCGTTGTGTCCCCATGCGTATGCGTATCCGTCGCTTCCTACGGCCAACGAATAATTGTATCCGGCGCTGACTTGTGTGACTTTCAGTCCTTTGCTCGTATCAGTGGTGCTGTCGGGATCGCGTACGCGCACAGGGACAAGACTCCTGGCGTTACTATTAAATTGCCCCGTGGGGATGCTGTCGTTGCCGAGCTGGCCAAACCCGTTGTGTCCCCATGCGTATGCGTATCCGTCGCTTCCTACGGCCAACGAATAATTGTATCCGGCGCTGACTTGTGTGACTTTCAGTCCTTTGCTCGTATCAGTGGTGCTGTCGGGATCGCGTACGCGCACAGGGACAAGACTCCTGGCGTTACTATTAAATTGCCCCGTGGGGATGCTGTCGTTGCCGAGCTGGCCAAACCCGTTGTGTCCCCATGCGTATGCGTATCCGTCGCTTCCTACGGCCAACGAATAATTGTATCCGGCGCTGACTTGTGTGACTTTCAGTCCTTTGCTCGTATCAGTGGTGCTGTCGGGATCGCGTACGCGCACAGGGACAAGACTCCTGGCGTTACTATTAAATTGCCCCGTGGGGATGCTGTCGTTGCCGAGCTGGCCAAACCCGTTGTGTCCCCATGCGTATGCGTATCCGTCGCTTCCTACGGCCAACGAATAATTGTATCCGGCGCTGACTTGTGTGACTTTCAGTCCTTTGCTCGTATCAGTGGTGCTGTCGGGATCGCGTACGCGCACAGGGACAAGACTCCTGGCGTTACTATTAAATTGCCCCGTGGGGATGCTGTCGTTGCCGAGCTGGCCAAACCCGTTGTGTCCCCATGCGTATGCGTATCCGTCGCTTCCTACGGCCAACGAATAATTGTATCCGGCGCTGACTTGTGTGACTTTCAGTCCTTTGCTCGTATCAGTGGTGCTGTCGGGATCGCGTACGCGCACAGGGACAAGACTCCTGGCGTTACTATTAAATTGCCCCGTGGGGATGCTGTCGTTGCCGAGCTGGCCAAACCCGTTGTGTCCCCATGCGTATGCGTATCCGTCGCTTCCTACGGCCAACGAATAATTGTATCCGGCGCTGACTTGTGTGACTTTCAGTCCTTTGCTCGTATCAGTGGTGCTGTCGGGATCGCGTACGCGCACAGGGACAAGACTCCTGGCGTTACTATTAAATT
>NZ_NPOR01000007.1:0-76448 GCF_003688325.1 Bifidobacterium sp. wkB338 | reverse complement strand
GGGGGTGATGCGTTGGGTGTTGGTGTCGGTGGCTGTGCTGGTGGTGGCCGGGGTGACCTGGTTGCGGTTTGTGTCGGATCGGGTGCATAGCCGTGTGGCGGCCTGGGTGGCTTCGGCTGTGTCGTGTGTGCTGCCGTCGTGGATGCTGTGCCTGTTGTTCGGGGGCTCTCCATTGTCGTGCCTGCCCTGGTGTATGGCGGTGGGCGCGGCAGGTGCCTTGTGGTTTCTGCAGGATCTGTGGGCTATCGATTATTGCGCTGGCGACAATCGCGACGCCTCCTTCGAGTGGCTGGCGGCCTGGGCGCTGATTTTCGACCTGATGACCTTGGTGGCCGCTCTGGCACGCGGCAGCACCGCCGTGCAGGATCAGCAATGAGCTTGCTCCGGCTGTGCCGGTTCTTGGCCGGGTGGGCGAAGTGGCGGATTCGATGCTTTGAGCAGGAGGATGGTGTGTGATGGCTGGTGGTGTTTCTGGTTCCTTGCGGCTTCCTGCAGGGAAGTCCTGGCTGCAGAGCGCGTCTTCAGTCATGTCGCGGGTGGCGGGGTGTGCGCGTCATGCGGCTGTGGGGGAGCGTGTCTTTTCGCGTGCCGGCGTGGTGCGCAAGCTGGCGGTGTACGGGACGGCCTTCCTGGCGGGGTTTGTGCCGGGCTGGGCGTTCCTGTACGACCAGGACGAGCAGTGGGTGCGCGACCGTTGTATACAGTTCGGCCTGGCGGGCTTGTTTTCGGGTTTTGCGATGGCGTGGTTTTTGAGTCGGTTCGAGAGCCGTGGGGGGCGTCCGGGGTTCTGGTGCCTGGCGCTGACGATGCCGCTGATGCCCTGCTGGGGGGTGATGTTCGGCGCGATGACCGGCGAGCGTCCGGGGGTGATGCGTTGGGTGTTGGTGTCGGTGGCTGTGCTGGTGGTGGCCGGGGTGACCTGGTTGCGGTTTGTGTCGGATCGGGTGCATAGCCGTGTGGCGGCCTGGGTGGCTTCGGCTGTGTCGTGTGTGCTGCCGTCGTGGATGCTGTGCCTGTTGTTCGGGGGCTCTCCATTGTCGTGCCTGCCCTGGTGTATGGCGGTGGGCGCGGCAGGTGCCTTGTGGTTTCTGCAGGATCTGTGGGCTATCGATTATTGCGCTGGCGACAATCGCGACGCCTCCTTCGAGTGGCTGGCGGCCTGGGCGCTGATTTTCGACCTGATGACCTTGGTGGCCGCTCTGGCACGCGGCAGCACCGCCGTGCAGGATCAGCAATGAGCTTGCTCCGGCTGTGCCGGTTCTTGGCCGGGTGGGCGAAGTGGCGGATTCGATGCTTTGAGCAGGAGGATGGTGTGTGATGGCTGGTGGTGTTTCTGGTTCCTTGCGGCTTCCTGCAGGGAAGTCCTGGCTGCAGAGCGCGTCTTCAGTCATGTCGCGGGTGGCGGGGTGTGCGCGTCATGCGGCTGTGGGGGAGCGTGTCTTTTCGCGTGCCGGCGTGGTGCGCAAGCTGGCGGTGTACGGGACGGCCTTCCTGGCGGGGTTTGTGCCGGGCTGGGCGTTCCTGTACGACCAGGACGAGCAGTGGGTGCGCGACCGTTGTATACAGTTCGGCCTGGCGGGCTTGTTTTCGGGTTTTGCGATGGCGTGGTTTTTGAGTCGGTTCGAGAGCCGTGGGGGGCGTCCGGGGTTCTGGTGCCTGGCGCTGACGATGCCGCTGATGCCCTGCTGGGGGGTGATGTTCGGCGCGATGACCGGCGAGCGTCCGGGGGTGATGCGTTGGGTGTTGGTGTCGGTGGCTGTGCTGGTGGTGGCCGGGGTGACCTGGTTGCGGTTTGTGTCGGATCGGGTGCATAGCCGTGTGGCGGCCTGGGTGGCTTCGGCTGTGTCGTGTGTGCTGCCGTCGTGGATGCTGTGCCTGCTGTTCGGGGGCTCTCCATTGTCGTGCCTGCCCTGGTGTATGGCGGTGGGCGCGACGGGCGCCTTGTGGTTTCTGCAGGATCTGTGGGCTATCGATTATTGCGCTGGCGACAATCGCGACGCATCCTTCGAGTGGCTGGCGGCCTGGGCGCTGATCATCGACCTGATGACCCTGGTGGCCGCCCTGGCACGCGGCAGCACCGCCGCACAGGATCAATGAGGGGGGTTGCTGGTAAGGGAAGGAAGGTTGACGTACCTGTCGCGCATGTGGTCTGCTTGGCCGCAGTCGGGTTGGATGCAGGCTGTTTTGTTTTGCTACTGCGCGGCGGCAAGTGGAGTCCTGTAGTGCTGTAGTATAAGTAATCGTCCAGGCTTTTACTAGGCTTCAGGCCTTACGTGAACGATATCTACAGCCGTAATGCAATCTACGCTGGTTGTCGACAATGAAGTTGGTTGCGGCGGAATCTGTTCTGGTTGGCCGCTCGAGTTGCATGGAAGGAAAGGGACCATGGCGGTTGCCTTGTTTGAAAATAGACCGCCTCGTGTGGCAGAGATGAAGGGTTTCGAACCCATGTATGACGCTACATTTCGAGAATGTCTGCAGCGGCCGTTCTACCTGTTTGCCCGGGGGAGGGGGAGATCGTGCCGCAAGGAGATATGGGTGTTCTTCATCGTTCTATCAATTGTAGAGCAGGGCCTGAGTAAGGTATGCGGCGGGGGATCCTGGGCTCTCATCCCCCTGGTCTTCGACCTGATCATGGTGGTGCCAGAGTATGCTCTGGAGGTTCGGCGTCTGCATGATTTATTGCTGTCGGGATGGCTGACTTTGATTCCGTACGGTCTTATAGTTATAGCCACGATTGGTCTGGTGAAATCTCGAATGTTGACCATAGGTGGCGGTCCTTTGCTCTTGGCCGTCATCCCGCTGCTCGTGGCGATAGTGATTCAGCTGGTCATCATGTGCACGCCTTCCCGTCATCGCCGTCTGTCCTTTGACAACGGAGTAATCGACAACGGAGTAATAGGGGCGGGAGTGAACCAGTCGGGTACGACCCGACCTTGACTGACTAGTCTGCACGGGTGGATTTATATAAGGAGACTGGGATGACTGATACTGCTGCGGATGTGGGAGGACAAGGAACCGCTGGGATGAGTGTGGATGAGCAATTATTGCAAGGCCTTCCAACTCCCATTGCCCGCATAATACGACTGCTCGCTCAGCGGGGGATACCCTCGTACGTCAATGCCAGCGGCGGTCCTGTACTGGTGCCGCTGGTCGATTGCGGCATTACTTTTGTAATGAGCAAAAGTCTGGATTCCATTGGTTTCACAAGTCTGTGGAGCCGGGGATTCAGCTCCGCCAGGTATCGGGATGCGGTGAATGTCTGTACTGAATGGAACCGATCAGTTGGATATCTCAAGGCCTATGCCACCGAACCTTCCTTGGAGCAGAACCAGGCCGTCAGGATAGCGGGAGTCGGGCAGATTATGTGCGACGAGCGGGATGAGGTACTGGGACAACGTCTCGATGATTCCATCTATCTGATACAGAATCTTTATGCTTGGGTAAATGATCAGTGCCCGGATCCCATACGCATACCGAACGCACCGTACGGAAGAGGGGGCATGAACAAATGGAACAGCCGATGAAATCCGTGGTTGACGGGAAGAGAATACAGCAGTGGCTGGATGCCCAAGGATACCGTGTCGAATATCATGAGCAGGCCTGGATCGGTTTATGGGGGAATATCGCGCTCGATTTCAGTGTCCGTGGCGAGCATGATAAGTATCTGGTGGTTCATGGGACCGAGCAGGGCAGTCATCCGAATGGCCAGCATGATTTGCTTGAGGATGTCTGCAATGCCTGGAACCGGTACTATGAGGGGCCGGGTGCCTATTTGCAGAGTTCCGAAAAAGGCCTGGTCTTCCACACGTTGTTCGTGGTGAATTGCCAGGGCGGGATGGATGATGACCAGTTCGATCGCCTGCTGAAGTATGCCATGGCGGGTTCGGACGGTTTCCTTCGTTTTGCCCAAGAGCAGCTGTCGAAGATAAGGATTGCCTAGGACGAAGTGCAGGGTCAGGCGTGATTGTGCTTCCGGAGCATGCACGCTGGCGGTAAACCCCAACTGGTGCGAAATGCCTGGCATGGCCGCTGACCGGTATGCCGGGGTCTTGCAGGCCATAGGGGACGCAGCGCTGGTGCGCGCAGAGGGGCGCGCGGTTCTCCAGAGATGCTCTGGCAACAGGATTATCTGTACTTTGCCGGTGATGACACGGTTCCACGAATGATACAGGTTCCTGCTTTTCAGACTCAGCAAGGTCGATAAGGTGCTTTTGGACATCCGGAGTGGTCTCGGTCAGTTGAGGCGTTCGCGCAAACAAGCAAGGAGTTCAATGCGGATGCCTACCATGCCATGCCGGCATCGATCCTCTCGGCGGGCAGGTCCCGGACCATGCCGGGGGTGATGGCACCAGCGCTGCGTCCTCGGGTTCTGGAGCCCGATGGCAACGACTCAGCCTAGCAGCCACCGCAGCAGTCCGGCGATGCCACCTCCTCCTCGGAGAATCAGCATTCCAATCAGTGAGCGTCTGAGCGTCTGAATAGCTGAGCAGCTGGTAGTCGTGGATTCGGTTGCAGGATATGTGATAAAGGATGAGGGCCTTTACGATCCCGGCGACCGTAAAGGCCCTTGTTTTGTTTTTCTCTGCGGTCCAGGTTATCGAAGGACAGTGGCAAACAACGACTGTCCGGCGACCGTGTCTACATCTGTTGTCCATGGGCGCAGCTGGTTGGCCATAACTTTGCGTGTAAGCCCTGCATCAGTGGGTTGGTAGGGTCTTGATTCTTGAAGCTCGATCGTAGAACACGCTCTCTTCCATGCGATATCACTGTCTGGGCAGGAAGGAGATGTCATGGCGGGTCCAGTCATGAGGAGCGGGTCAGTGCAGGTGTCTGGGGGAAAGCAGGGTGCGCCAACGTCGGGTTCGAGGCAGGGATGCCAGGATGGCGGATCGGAGCTTGTCCACCAGCTGCCAGCAGTCTTCGGCTTCCTGTTCATCGGAGGGGTGCCGGTCGAAAGAGGCCTGATCGGCCATGCTGCGCAGTCGATCCAGATCTCCGCGCAGTCCGGCCGACGAGGACCCTGGGGGGTCGGTCAGAAGGGTCTGGGCAATCAGAGCCGCTTGCTCGCTACGGGTGCCGTCCAGGGACAGGCCGGTCTGCCTGCCCAGGTTGCCGATCTGTCGCCAGCCGGCGCGGATACGTGTCTTCGGGTCGCCCGTCGACTGCGCCCGTCTGCGCAGCCTGGCTTTGAGGCCTAGTAGGAGCAGGATCGGGAGGGCGGGTAGCCAGACCGGCATGGTCCAGAGTGTCGCTTTGGTTATCAGGGGTCCGTACTGCTTCCAGAAGGAGGGTGGAGACTGCGGGGATGCTTCCTGCCCGCCGACGCTGGTCCTGCCCTGGGTGGTGTGGTCGTCGTGGGGAGGGTCGGCCAGCGGGGGTGGTGGCTGGCGGACCAGGGTGCGTGGGTCGGGTGGTGTGGGGTCCAGGGATTTGTCCGGGGTCTTGGTCTCTGGTGGTGTGGGGTAGAAGGGGATCCATCCGAGTCCCTTCAGATTGACCTCCACCCAGGCCTGGGCATCACGTCCCGTCAAGTCGATTCGGGTGCTCCCGTCCGCCTGGGTCCTGGTCCGTGCTCGGCTGATGGAACCGTCATGGTTCTTGGGCAGAAATCCCAAGACCACCCGGGATGGCAGACCCATCTGCCTGGCCAGGAGTGCCATGGCCGAGGCGTATTGCTCGCTGTCGCCCACCATGGCCTGGCCCTGCAGGAGCTGGTTGATTCGATAGTCACCATGGCCGGAGGGCGAGGGATAGTCGCCGGCCAGACCATGGGAAAACCATCCCTCCTTGTGCAGCCGTTCCTCGATGGCCAGTGCCCTGGCGCCGCCGCGCACCTGCATGGAGGTCATGGAGGCAGCCGCTTTGGGCAGGCTTTCAGGGGCATCCGACAGGGGAGGCACCTGCGCATCTCCCGGATCGCTGTCGGCTATGCGACGGGTTGCGGGTCGGTTTTGGGCCACGCCGTGCACCGTATAGCTGGCTCCTGCCTGTAGGGCCTGATTGGTCAGAGCAGTGTCCGTAGCCTTGTTGAAGTAGATGTCTTTCCGTTGCAGGTCCTGGTCCGGATCGATGCCGTCGACCTGTCCGGCGGAGGGCAGCCAGGCGTGGTCGAATCCTTCCCGAATTAGAAAGGTTGCGGTAAAGGGCTGTCCAGTTTGTTCGCCGTCTTTGGTCTTCTCCTGCTGCCTTTCTGTGCGGATCTGGGCGCCGATGCGCCGGTAGTCGGCGGCTCCTGCGCCTGAGGAGTCGGACAGATTCCAGACCTTGCCGTCATAGCGGTCCATGACTGCCATCCGGACCGGAGTACCGGCGGGCAGGTTGCGTACCGTGACCAGGGTATCGTCGCGGTGTCGTTTGATATAGGCACGGTAATCGCTCAAGGGGCTGGTGAACTGGTAGGGGTCCATGGGCGGCTGATAATGGTCGCGGATGACCTGCCGGGTCGGAGC
Source organism: Bifidobacterium sp. wkB338 (assembly GCF_003688325.1). NCBI lineage: Bacteria > Bacillati > Actinomycetota > Actinomycetes > Bifidobacteriales > Bifidobacteriaceae > Bifidobacterium > Bifidobacterium sp. wkB338. Next base: position 69,996 of record NZ_NPOR01000007.1, on the reverse strand, counting down.
AGGCAAGATTCCAGCGGAGAAAATCATTCCGGCTGCCAGGGCCAGGGTCAGGAGAGTGGATGCAAGTCCTTGTAGACGCAGCAGACCCAGTCCACTTGCGCTCCAAACCAGCAGAAGCAGCCAGAGGATGCCGCCCGTCAATGCCGGATAGAGGCCTCTGCTGGTGCCTAGGGCCGCTGACACAATCATGGTGGTCAGGATGGGCAAGGTGGCTGCCAGGACGGCTGCTGGGTGTGCCGGCCGTCCCAGATTGCGGCCCAGGCCATGGCGGGCCAGCAGCACCGCCAGATAGCAGGTCCAGAGCATCAGCGTCCACAGGGCCATCAATCCGCCGGCTTCCTGGCCAAGGGGCGGGTCGATGGCTGCCAGGGTCTTGAAAGCACCGAAGGTAGCGGACCACCCTTGTGTCAGGGTTGCCCAGGTGGGCAGGACATGGGCCAGTGTTGTGCCGTTCAGAGCGAAGATGGGGCCCAGCAGGAACTGGCCCGCAATCAGCAGCAGAGGTTGGAGGAGGGCTGTGGCAATACTGCGGTGGGGGAGCATGGCGATCAGTAGTCCGGTCAGACAAGCCGCGGCTCCCACTGTCAGCCAGAAGGGCAGGCTGCCGTAGACCGGCAACAGCTGCAGCCCGGCCATCAGATCGAGCGGAGCCAGTGCGGCGACCAGAATGATAGGGGATCGGCGCCAGGTGGGGTCGACTGTGGATCGCAGATCAGTCCGATCGATCAGACGAATCGGCTCCCTCTGGGCTTGCTCCATCCATGATGCTGATGATGTGCTCATGGCTGGTTCTTCAAGAGAATGGGGAGGTCCCGAATACTACCCAAAACGGCGTTGACCAGGCCCGGCTGTGTCTGCAGGCTTGGATGAGCATTCAGGTCAGCAGCCAGCAGCATGACCGGGGAGGCGCTCTGAGCCGATTCGCCCATCAAGGCTGAGGGTTGGCGGTCGCCCGTCGAACCGGTTACCAGAATGGTCAGACTGATCTGTTCGGAAGCATCAGTCCGGTCAAGTAAGTCATAGCCGTCTTGGCGGGGGTGGATGGCACTGCAGGCGTCCAGAAAGCTACGGGGATCCTCTGTGGGCAGGGTGGTTCCATGGGCATCGGAATCGTCAGGTTCCGGGGCCAGCGCTTGCAGCCGACGGCCATCAAGCAGGCATTGGCAGCCCATGGAGGCATAGATTTCAACTGCAAGCTCGAACTCATCCGCGTTCCGGTAAGAAGCGGCTTGGCCGTCCAGGATCAGTTTGGTCCTAGTGCGTAGGGTGGGCTCATACTGGCGAACCATCAGGGTGCCGGCCCGGGCAGTGGACAGCCAGTGGACCCGCTTCATGTCATCGCCCGGAGCATAGGGGCGCAGGGCATGGAATTCCAGGTCGTCGTCGACAATGCCGGGACCAGGATCCCCCTCCAGGTCCCGTTCCAGTCCGGCTTCAAGGGGTGGCAAGGCAACCGTGCGGGGATGGATATAGAGTTTTCGGGCCCCTGCTAGGATTCGACGGCGGCGGATGAGCCCAAACGGATCCCCGGCCTCCATGGTCACCGGGCCCAGGTCAATCACGCCACGGGACCTGGCTTCCAGCTTCAAGCGAATCTGATGATTCTGGCCGGGAGCCAGGGCAGGCAAAGGCGCCATGACGGTTGCCTGGCCTAGAGCCAGACCGATTCGGCCGCGGCGGGTGGAGCGGTTGCCCGGGTTGGTCAGAACCAGGACCAGCTCGGCCTGGCCACCCACCTCCAGATGTCCTTGGTTCAGACTCGTTTCAGCGCTACAGGACAGATTGCCCAGGCTCATCAGTAGCCCCAGCAGCAGCATGCCTACGCCCAGCAGAACACCCGCAAGCAGTTCACGCCAGCCAGTCGGGACGAAGGCCAGAGCACAAACGAGTGCGGCCAAGGCCATAGCCCGGCCCAGGGCAGTGACCGACTGCCAAAGGTCAGCGGTCTGGGCTCGTATGCCTTGTCTGGATTCGGCCGAGGATGCCGGTCTCATCTCCGGGGCAGGTCGGCGGGCGAAGGCGGTCATGGCTCACTGCTCTCCTGTGGGGACGGGGACCTTGGCCAGGGCTTCGGCCAGCGCCTGGTGTTCATCCATGTCCGCCAGCCTGCTCTGGGCCGTCAGGATCAGTCGGTGGGTCAGGATGGGATCGACCAGCTGTTTGACATCGTCGGGGATCACGTAGTCGCGACCCTGGGCGCAGGCCCGGATTCTGGCGCAACGGACCAGGGCCAGTCCGCCTCTGATGGATGAGCCCACCCGGATGGCGGGGCTGTGCCGTGTGGCTTCGATGATGTGGATGACATACTCCATGATGGATGGATCACAGAAGACCTTGGAGGCACAGGCGGCCATGGCCCCCACCTGGGCGGCGTCGACCACCGGTTCGACCAGACCGGCCCGGTCGCGGATGTCGGCCTCTTCAAGGATGCGCATGCTGGCATCGTGCCCCGGTGCCCCTAGAGAGGTGCGGATTAGAAAGCGATCCATCTGTGCCTCGGGCAGGGCATAGGTGCCCAGCTGCTCGATGGGATTCTGGGTGGCTATAACCATGAATGGCAGGGGGAGACGGTAGGTGCGGCCATCTACAGTTACCTTGCCCTCCTCCATGACCTCCAGCAGGGCCGACTGGGTTTTGGGGGATGCTCTGTTGATCTCGTCGGCCAAAACCAGGGATGCGAAGACTGGACCGGGCCGGAAGGAGAATCGTCCTTGGGACTGGTCATAGAAGGTCACGCCCAGAAGATCGGAGGGCAGCAGGTCTGGGGTGAACTGGATCCGCTTGCAGTCCACGGCAATGGAGGCAGCCAGAGCGCGTGACAGCTGGGTCTTACCGGTACCCGGATTGTCTTCCAGGAGCACATGCCCCCCTGCAATCAGGGCGGTAACACACAGGGTGATGGTTTCCTCCTTGCCCAGCACCGCCTGGCCGACGTTGTCGACGATTGAGCGGAAGAGGCTGGCGAAGGTAGATACATCCACGGTGGCCTGTCTGCTGCTTCCGGCCTGGTTTGATTGTCTCTGCTGCTTGGTCTCTGCTGCCTGGTCTCCTGATTCGACGGCAGAGTATCGGTCCTGCCTGGTATTTTCCTCAACCCCAGGTTCGTTAATCCCGACTTCGTAAGTAGGGTCCGAGGTTCGTTCCAGCCGGGGGTGACGGGATTCATTGGTGAGGTTGACGATGTCAGGTGCAGTATCTGATGAGGACCGGGCGAACCGGTCACGGACCGTCTGACGGCCGGGGACGGTCCCGTCTTCCACCATGGTGCTGTCCGATGGGACGGATTCCGCCCCGGACTCCTGGTTTGTTCTTTGCCTGGCAGCCACGGGGATGCGGCCGGGCAGGGTTCGGTCATCGCTCGCTGCCGAAGCGGATTCTTTCTGACTCAGACCTGCCATGAGGGCCTGGCGCTGTCGCTTCAGTACATCCAATCGGTCGGCAGGGGTCTGGCGGCCTTCGCTGTTCGTCTTATGCGCGGACTCGGGGTTGTTCCTTCTGGTCGCGTCATCCGGGATGGTGCCGTCCTGCTGGAGGGGTTCCTGCGCGTTTCGTTCATCCATGGTCGTTCATCCTTTTCTGCTGAGAGGACCCCTGACGAGCGAGAGTCTTATCACGCGGCTTGTTGGCCTCTTTGGGCAGGGTCAAATTCTTGGTGGCGGCGGGCGAATGGCCTTCGGAACCTAACCCTTGGATGCGAGCGACCGCCCAGAAGTTCAGAGTGGTGCCCGGCTTGGCAGATTGGGCGGGAAGGGTGATGACTTCACTCACTTCCGGCTGATTGCAGGGCAGGGTCCAGGAGGCCTTGTCAGGATCAAGGCCATCGATGCCTACTTGGATATCTGCGCAAGGTCGACCGTGTTCGACCCCGGGGGCCAGGACCAGCTTGGCTCGACTGTCTCTCAGATACTCAATGGCTAGGAACGCGGGAGGATCCGGATGCGACCAGGTAGAGCCCGAGGCTGAGACCTCGGGCCCCGAGCCGGTCATATCAATTGGGGTCACGCTCACTGTGCAGATGCCACCTGCTTCGTCATGGCCTACGTCGAAGACCGCCTTGGTGGAGGTGGGCGCGCGCCATCGTGGCGAACCGCAGCCGGAACCTTCACCGTGGACCATATATCCCTGGATGGGCGAGCCGTGATTCTCCGGCGGGCGCCAGGTGACGGTCAAGGTTTCCTTGCTGCCGCCATCCACGGTCAGTGCCTGCACGCCTCCGGGAAGCGCGTCCGGTCTGGCTGCGGCCGGCGAGGAGGCGGGGGACCATCCTACCTGGTTGTGGGCTTGGACGGTGAAGGAATAGTCATGACCGTTGGCCAGCCCGTCGATTCGACAGGTGACAGCAGTGCCGCAGGAGTGTTGCCCCGAGCCTGCCGATGAGGTGTAGGAGACCCGGTACTCGTCCACCGGGCTGCCGTTGGCTGCGCCTGGCTCCCAGGCCAGGAGAACTGTTCCGTCGCCTGCTTGAGCGGCGCCCGACAGCATTCTGGGGGCCTGTGGGCGGTCGATGATGCCCACGGTGATAGTGGCGCTGACCCGGCGTCCCGGATCCTGGCTGCCATCCTCTACCGTGGCCATAATGGTGTTGGTGGAGGCGCCGATGTCGCGATCGGCTTTGATGGTGATCTTCCCGTCGCCCAGGTTGGTGGCTGTCAGACGTGAGGTGTCATCGCTGACCAAACCGACCAGGCGCAGCGGAGTGTCGGGGAAGGGATTGAGGGCACCGTCGAACAGGTTCAGCTCCAGGCTCTGACCAGCCTTGAGCCCCACCTGGCGCGAGGGGACCGAAGCCAGAGGTCGGGTGGTGGCGATGATGCGGAAGGCCAGGACCGTATGCACATCGCCGGATGGACTGGTGATGGCCACCGGCAGGCTGGCCTTGGTGCCCGGTGTTGCGGTCTTGTCGGCGGCCACTTTCAGCTGGCCCCGAGGACTCAGCTTGGCATGAATCGGCCCCTGAGGGTCCCCAGAGGAGAAGGTGCTGTCGGCCGGATCGCTTCCCTGGGGCCAGCGGGTCATGGCGGGCAGGGAGATGGCCTGCGCCGGTTCCCCGGCCACCAGATCGATGACCGGTGCCGTAAGGATCGGCGGTGATGCTTTGCCGCCTACCACGGTGATGGGCAGGGTGAGCACCGACTCGTTGACGATGGCCCGGCCGCTTGGATCCCCGTCACGGACGGCAAAGGTCAGTGAGGCAGGACCGGCATAATCCTTGGCTGCGGTGAACCTCAGGGTGTGTTCGTCCACATAGGGATCGGATCCGTCGGACTTGGTGGCCGAGACAGACTGGCGCGAGGCGATCTGCGCGGTCTTGCCTGCACCCACTCTGACCTGGTCGGCGATGTCGATGGTGATGCTCTGCCCAGCCTGCACTTTGAGGGCCGGAGCCCGGGGTCTTAGCACCGGTGGGAACACCCCATAGGCGGGGACCTTCACAAAGGCCATAGAAGTGATCTTGTACCGGGTGTTGGTCACGGTGTAGGGCACGGCTCTGGTCTGGTCGGTCAGGTCGATGACCAACTTGGTGGAGCCGGCTTCGCCTACGATCCTGGCATGGGCACGGGCGCTGGGATGTATCCCAAGGTGCAGGTCATCGAGGGTGCCGGATGGATTGCTGATGGAGTCGGCCAGATTGACTTCCACGCTGCGCTTGTCCACCGTGTCCTCCGGAGCCACCTGGTAATCCTGCGCTATGGGCGGCTGTATAGGGGCTTGGGGATCCGAGACCACGGTCAGGGTGGCCTGGTCACTCAGTCCTGCCCGGTTGTGTGTCCGGTAGACCAGATAGGAGGTGCCTGGCTGCGAAGGGGCAGTCAGCTGGATCATGCCGTCCTCTACGCTGGCCTGGTTCAAGCCCTGGAGCTCCAGGTGGGGGTCCAGGCTCAGGGGATCGTCATCATCGGCGATGTCGTTGAGCAGGACCGGCACATCGGCAACGGTTCCAGGCCGTAGCCTGACCCGGTCATCCCGGGCGAAGACCCCGGTCACCGACGAGTCGGTGAAGACGCCGATACGGACGCGCGCCTGGGCTCGCTGCCCAACCCAGTCTTCCACAGCGTAGGTGAACTCGTCGGTGCCGTGCGAATCAGGATAGGCCTCGTAGATCAGGTAGTCGGCTCCGGCTTTGACAATCCTGCCCAGCTTCGGCGCCTGGTTGCCCAAGCCTGACAAGGTGTCGCAGTCTCCATCGGGGTCAATGCCGGTCAGCGGGACGGGAATGCGCACCTTGGTCCCGGCAGCCACCTGGGCCCGTAGATCCTTGGGGGTGGGTGCGGGCTTGCTGGCGGGGTCGGAGGCATGGACCCTGAAGGTAATGGTGCCAGAGGCCGTATTGCCCAGATCGTCCCTGACCGTATAGGTTGCCGGGAAGTCCCCGGTGCGCTCGCTGGCCTGATACCTGACCGTATCCCCGGACACGAAGGCCAGGCCCGTAAAAGTCTGCTGATCCGTAGTCAGCTGCTGGTCCAAAGTGACGCTGGTCCCGTCAGCATGGGCGACCTTGTCCATGACTGAAACCGTGACCAGGCCCGATGAGCGGACCCCAACCGTCAGATTCGGAGCCTTGGGTGCCGAGGCTGCCCTGCTCAAGGAAGGGGGCTGAAGGACGATGGTCCCCTTAGCGCTGCCTTCGGCGTTGGTGACCGTATAAGCAATACTCAGTGGACGTGTGGGGATTTTCCTGGCGGATAGGTAGACCCGTCGGTGGTCCACGATGCCGACCTTGATGCCGGAGTTCGGATCCACGCGTACATCTGTCAGTGCCAGTACACCGCCCATGGGATCCAGATCGTTGTCCAGCGGATCGACGATGGCGGTCTGGTCGGCCCCCAGCAGGGCCACGTCGTTGACGGGTACCGGCGGTGCGGATCCGCCATGATCGTGTTCCACCTCCAGCCTGACCAGACCTTGGGTCTCCTGGTCACCCTGGGCCACCCGGTAGGGCACATAATAAGTGCCCGGGTTAGCTGCGGTGGCGTTGAAGGAAAAGCTCTCAGCGTTGACCTCCACCCGGATTCCATCGGGCTTGTCGACCTGGACCAGGCGGAGGGGCTGAACGGCATTGGCATGTACACTCCTGCTGAGGTCAACGGTGACCTCTCGGCCGGGAGTGGCCTGGCGAATGACCGGATCGACCAGTGGGGCCAGGGTGTTGACGGGCCTGACGGTGAAGTATATGAGTCCCTGACCGCTCATGACTCCGTCCGAGACGGTGACTTTGACCGTCACTCGTCCGGAGGTGGCTGACCCAGCACTCATGGTCAGCTGTCCGTCAGCCCTGGTGGACAAGGATATCCGATCGGAGTTGACTGATTCGGCGCCGACCAGGGTCAGCGGGTCCCCGTCTGGATCTTCGAAGCCGACCAGGGCATTGACGGTGGTCGTAGCGCCCCGCTCCACCTCGTACTCAGGCGGGGTATCGTTCTGGACCGGCGCCTGGTTGCCTCGGTCCATCTTGGCCGGGGCGATGTTGAGGTCGATGCCAGCCGAGGAGACCTGGCCGCGTCCGTCGGTGATCGAGTAGTTGATTCGGGTCCGGCCGACAGGTGCGTCGCTGGCATCCACCTGCAGGTAGCGGCCGTTCATGACCGGAGTCAGACGCAGATTCCCCTGCGAGCTGCGGGCATCCTCGATTCGCAGAACCGAGCAGTCGGTCTGGCGATCGTTGCGCAAGGGATCCAACAGGGCCCTGGATTCGGCCCGAATGCCCAGACTGTCGTCCTCGGCCTGGATGGGTTGGGATCCTGATCGACAGGTGGCCGCGAATCGCTGGCGGTTGTCGGCCGAGTCCTGACGCTGATCGTTGCTGTCCGTGTGTTTGACATCCATGGTCTGCCACTGCGGCCGGATTACCTTGGTAGAGGATTTGGGATTCCAGACATCGCCAGTCAGCACGTCGTTGAGGATGACCCTCCGGTGGTTGGCCCGGAAGACCAGATCCGAGGTGGGGTTGATGGCCTCCAGGGTGGTGGGACTCGGCTGCGGTTGGACCTTGGGCGCGGCTGACCCTGTTGCGCATAGTCGCAGGAAATTCCGCCCTGAGGAGGCCCAGGCCGTCCAAAGGCATCCGCCCGAGGAGACCGGTTGGGCTGGTTGGCCGCTGCCGCCGGTACGTACGGTCTCGATCTGATTGCGTGGGTGATCCAGTTGAACCAGGTGGACGCTTTCCTGATCGGTCAGGCCTACCCAAGGTCCCTGGCGGTCCATATCCACTGGAGTGGACTGAAGCTGCAGGTCTCCCCGGTGCGGTATCCGGGTGGTTCCCTGGGGCCAGTAAAGCCGATTGCCTGCCAGGAGGACGGGTCTTCCGCCAATGACGCTGAATGCAGTGGCCCGGACGGGAGCGTGGTCCGTCAGGGAGTCCAGTTCACGGTGGGCCCGGGAGTCCGGTCCGTCGATCCTTAGCACAACCCCGTCCGAGGGTCGGTAGGCGTAAACAGCTCCGGAGGCATCCACGGTGACGGCGGCCCCAGAGCCCAGGGTCAGCACAGGGTCTCGGCGCTGGGGATCCAAATCCCCGGGCGAAGTGGCCTGACCCACCCAGACCTTGCCGGTCCGAGCCTGGAAGAGGACCAAGGTAGGCCCGTTGATCATCCGTTGGACCTTGGCATCCGACCGGGTGGTGTCTCCCAGGGTGGCGGTGGAGGCCGCTATGGGAGCCATGCCTCCCTCATGGCCTAGGATGACCGCGTATCCGCTCTGGGCTAGGTCGAAGTGGTCGGTGCCCGTCGACAGGGCCACGTCTGCTTCTCCGATGTCGGGCTTGAACCTTGCGACCTTGCGCTCGTTCTGGGATGTGATCCAGATGCTGCCGTCGTCCACCTGAACGGCACGGCGGTCCACCCCATGCATGAACAAGGCGCCCAGGATGAGCAGGACCAGCGCCGTCAGCGTGACGGCCAGGATGGCGGCAGGGCTCTTGGCGCGGACGGCCAGAGCATGCCGCAGATGCAGCCCGGCCCGGCGCATCCGCAGGAATCGTCCCTGCAAGTCCATAATCCCCTGGGTTCCTTTCCTGTCCTGCCGCACAGGCCAGGATGCCTGACCTATGTCTTTGCGTTTTAACTTGTCCCGGACCGCCGTCATTGCTTTCTCTGACGACTGATTTTAACCGGTTTGCAGGGTCTTGGCGCTCTGTGAAAGTCGGGGTGGTCAAGTGTGCAAATTCATCCACAGCGGGTTCACTGAACAGCGCAGATGATGGTCGGTTCCTGGGACATGCTCCGATCGGCTCGAACCAGGGCGACGCTGATGCAGGTCTGGCTCCCCTGTGGGTTGTCGATGCGGGCGGTCGGCTGTCGGGTTTGCACGCTGCGTCCACGCTCTCCGGTGCCGCCCTGGTTCAGGGGATGCCAAACATAGCTGTCTGCCGGTTTGGGGTCGGGATTGGTCCAAGTGAACACGGCCGTCGTGCCTTGATAGCGGCCCTGACCCTGGGTGGGCGAGGGAACCGGTCCCTCCTGCAGATTCTGGGGGTCGCTCGAATCCGTCGGGTCCGGGGACTGTACCTGTGGGGATTGGGTCTGGGAGGAACCTGTAGTTTGTTGTGAATCTCGTCTGAAACCGTTCGGCAGGCCGACAACCAGGGCGCAGGCCAGAACTAGGGCTAGGACGGCAGCAAGAATCAGTGTCATCAGGATCACACGGCGGCGGCCGCCGAAAAACCGCTTGGCCTGTCTGCCTTCATGGTTAGCTGACGCCTCTCTGCTTGGGCGCAGTCGCGGTTGGGAACCGGCCTCTGCTGCGGTCCGAGAGTGGCCGGAGTCCCCGGTTTCTGTTCGATTTTCTCTTCGGCCTGCAATGGCTCCGGTCTGGGCGTGCGAGCGTGCATCCGTCGTGGGGTAGGGGTCGATTCCCTCGCCGATGAAGGGTGTCGCATGGCCGTAGAGCTGCTGCTGGACCTCCTGAAGGGCACGACCGAATTCCAGTGCTGAGTAGTAGCGATCGTCCCGGTCATGGGCCATGGCCTTCTCCAGGACGGCGGCCAGCATCGGGGAGGCCTCGCCCATATGCAGAACCGGGGTTTCCGCTGTAAGGATCAGCTGCGTCAGGTGATTCTCATCCCGGGCCCGGTAGGCGTACTCGTAGGGGGAACGGCCGGCCAGCATGCCGAAGAGCGAGGCACCCAGGGAGTAGATGTCGCTGGCCTCGGATCCTCCCGAGCGGCTTGCCAGAACCTCTGGGGCCGCCCAGGGTACGGAAAGTCCGCCGGCCCGTTCGCTTCCATAGATGCCTGAGGAGATGCCGAAGTCGGCCAGGACGGGCAGGCCCTGGTCGGTGATCAGGAAGTTGCTGGGTTTGACGTCCCGGTGCAGGATTCCCCGTTCATGAGCGCAGTAGAGGGCCGAGGCCATGCGCACTCCCAGGTCCAGCACGCCTTCCTGGTCCATGCCCCCCTCGAGCATGATGGTCTTGCAGCTGCCGCCCGGAGCGTATTCGAGCACCAGGCAATCCCGTCCGTCATCGCTGATCAGGGCCTGGTGGATGCTCAGGATGCAGGGGTGGGTGGAGAGCTTGGCCAGGGCCTTGGCCTCCCGCAGAAAGAGCAGATGGGTCTGCTGGTCCACGCTGCCTTGAAGGGCTACCTTGACTGCCACAGGTCGGTTGAGCCCCTCCTGTTCATACAGGTAGACGGCGGCGGTGCCTCCCAGATCCAGGGGGCGAAGGGGCCGCAATCCGGGCAGCGCCGGAGCCTGGTCCATGGCTGGAACCGCACCCGGGCGCTGGGTCTGGGAACCATTCTGCTGCAAGGGCCATCACCTCCTAGGACTGCTATCCACGATAACAGCACGCCGTTCCTGATCAGGCTTCCTTTGAGCCTCCTGCAGGCGGTCCCAGACCAGCAGGTTCCAGGGCCTGCAGCTGGACCATGCCGGACCCTATTCTTGTAGCTATGAGCAAGCAGCCACCGGTGGATCCACAAGAGGCCATGGAACCGGTCCGCGCCCTTATCGGCGATCGGCTCCAGAACGAAGAGGATCGGTCCACCCGGGCCCTGGTGGTGGCTGGTCCTCCCCGCAGCGGCAAGACCAGGTTGGCTACTCGTGCCCTCCTGACAGGCATGGAACGCTTCGGCGACGGCGCCAGCATGGCTGTATCAGGTCGTACCGCGGCCGACCAGGTCAGCCGCCAGGTCATTCTGGAGCGGGGCAGGTCCGACCGCACCCGACCTGTGGGCACACTGCAAGCCCTGGCTTTTCGTCTGCTGACGAGGTCTCGGCTGGCCCGAGGAGGCCACGATCCGCTCTTGCCCAGACTGCTCAACGGCGCTGAAGAGGATGCCCTGCTCAGGCAGGTCATGACCGTCCATCTGGAGCATGTCCAGGCCGGCGACGACTGCGCGGTCTGCCGACTTCTGGAGCGCTACTTTCGCAACGGGGCGGGCTGGTCCTCCGTCCTGGTCGGCGACGGACAGGGACGAGTCGCAGGGGTCGCCGACAGGTTCATCGCCCAGTTGCGGGACATGTTCGCCCGCATGACGGAATTGGGCCTTGACAAAGGGGACCGGGACCAGCTTCTGGATGCTCTGGCCATCCAGCCCATGGACCCTGATCGCCGCGACCGGCTGGGTCTGCAGTGGCGGCTGGCCTTTGCCCTGGAAGATGAATACCGCCAGAGCATTGCCGAGAGCTATCCGGACGAGTTCCGTCTGGACCCCTCCATGCTTATGGTCGAAGCCTCTCGCAGCCTGGATGGGCTGGCTGATGACGACCTGCCTGACCTGCTGGTCGTGGACGACTGGCAGGACATCACCCTGGCCGGGATGGGCCTGTTGCAGGGATTGAACCAGGCTGGCTGCCGACTTCTTCTGGTGGGCAATCCCGACCAGTCGGTCCAGTCCTTCCGCGGCTCCTATCCGGAATTTCTGGCCACTCGCCTGACGGTCCTGTCCAAGCCCATGCCAGGCGCCGCTGCCCCCCTTCTGGCTCAGGACTTCGCCTGTCTGGATGCCGCCGAAGTGACCCTGAAACCCCGGAGGATGGTGGTTCCTGAAGCGGCCGCAGAACATACCGAAAGCGTCCAAGATCCGGATTCGGCGGCTCCAGGTTCATACGCCGATCTGGTGGCTGCCCGGGTCAGCCTGGGCATCGCCGGGGTTGAGGAGAGCGATACCCCCCTGCCTGATAGACCGGGCAAGCTGCCTGCCTGGCCCGGCGCCGGACCGGTGGCACCCCTGACTGCCGACAACAGTCTTATCAGTGACGACAGCGTGCAGACCAGGCTCTTCCACACCCCCGACCAGGAGGACGACGATCTTGTCTGGCAGATTAAGCATGAGTTCCTGGCCAACAAGCGTGACTGGAACGACATGGCCGTCATCGCTCACGACAACACAACCCTGCGCACCCTGGGCCGCAAGCTGCGCGTCCAAGGTGTGCCGGTGCGCTTCTCCTCAGTGACCCGTCCGCTCAGCCAGGAGCCTGCCATCCAGGGTCTCTTTGCCCTGGTCGAGCTGGCCCAGTCGGTACTGGACCCTGACACCATCGGCAGCGCCCCGGACGATCCTGCCCAGGTGGCCGCCTGGATCCGTTCGCGCCTGCGCACCCTGATGGCCGGACCGCTCTTCCGTGTTCCTGCTACTGCCGCTCGTGCAGAGCGTCCCGTCAGGATGGAGCGCCTGGAGTCCATCATGGAGACCATGGCCGCTCTGGCCCCCTTGTCCGGTGAGCAGGGGAGCGGGGCGGACTCATCGGGCTCCTTGGATGACCTGCCTCTCCTAGGACAGTCCTGGCGGAATTGGGTCGAGGACCTGGCCCGGCGGCGTGCTGAGCGGGATCGTTCATCCGGCATCAGCGTCGACGATTCCCTGCTGACCAGGCATGATTCCTCCCAGGAAAGGGGCGGGTCAGATCCCTTCTCGACTGCCTCGGCCCTCGACCAGCCAGTGGATCTGGGCGACCGGGATGCCCAACGGCCAGCCATTTTGTCTGTTCAGGCCTTGGAGACCCTGCTGGTTCTGGATCCGGATGGCCGATCCTCGGGAATCATCCTGGAGGCCATGACCGCCATCGCCGGAGGTCGCAGGGAGGATCCTGACGTTCAAGTCCTGGACAAGGCCCTGCAGGTTCTGCGACTGACCGCCAGCCGCATCAGCGCCCTGGAGGACCGTCAGCCTCAATACGTGCTCTGGGAGGCCTGGCGGAGCCTGGACCTGGCCGATGACTGGCAGCGGAGGGCCCTGATGGCCACCCAGGAGGGGGAAGAGGCCAATGACCGTCTGGACGCGCTCATGCGGCTCTTCCAGTACGCTGCTGGCTCCCGTCGTTTCCCCACGGTTGAGGCCTTCATGGATCAGGTGCGTACCATGCAAATCGAGGCCGACTCCTTGGCGCGGATCGGGCCCATTGAGCATGCCGTCACTCTGACCACGCCCGCCGGCGCAGCCGCCTTGGCCACTGACTGGCCCTTGGTCTGGTTGCCCGCCGTTCAGGACGGGGTCTGGCCCAACCTGATTCCCCGCGACACCATGTTCGGGGCCGAGGAGCTGGCCGACCTGGTTCTGCATGACCGCATCGGCGACCCCCTGGCGGACACGCTCAGCCACGATCCGGCCTTGCGATCCATCCTCTACGCCGAGAAAAAGGGTTTTCTGGAGGCGCTGACCCGGGCGCGGACCCAGGTGCGCATCAGCGCGGTCTGGAACGATGACCTGGTTCCATCGGACTTCCTTTACGGCTATCTGCCCGAACGCTATCCACGCACCGCCGATATGAGCCAGGCGGAGTTCAGCATGGTCGGCGCTGGCTCAGGCGGCAGTGAGCGCTATGGAGGGCTGGAGGTGTCTCCCAGGGGCCTGACTGCGGCCGCCCGGTCCATCCTGGCTGTCCAGGCGTTGCTTCCGCAGGACCAGGTCGACCGTGACCGAGTGGACGATGCCGTGCAGACCCTGCGGTTGCTGGCCGACCAGGGCCAGGATTCGGCCGATCCCAGGCATTGGCCCTTCCTCTATGACCAGTCGGCATTGAATCTGCACGTTCCAGACGGACAGTCCACGGTTGGGCCGGCTTCAGACCGGCATGCCACAGACGAGCAATCTACGGTTGGACAAGCTCCGGATGAGCATGTCCCGGATAGAGGGATTTCGGTTGAGCAGGCCGCTGAGTCAAGGGCCGTGACAGCAGCCTCAGGTGTCGCATCGGTTGCTGAATGGGATCGTGCTTCCCAGCCCTCGTCTGCTTCCTTCAATCACGCTACACAGGCGGGCCGAACCCACGACCATGACAACCGCCGTGACCATCGCCATGAGCACCAGTCCGGCCGCCAGGTGGTTCTCCTTTCGCCGTCGGCGGTCGACGCAATCTGGAACTGCCCCCTGGAGTGGGCTTTGGGAGACCAGTTCTCCGGTCCATCCCCCTCCAGAGTGCCCACCGAGTTCGGCTCCCTGATCCACAAGGTGGCCAGCGAGGGCACAGCCCAGGGTCTGGACCGTCCCGGCCAGGGTGATCCGGACGCTCGCCAGCAGCAGGTGCGGGATGCGCTTCTGGACATCTACCAGGAGCTGGCTCCTCAGGAACAGCGCCTGCGGGACCCCGACGAACTCTATGACCAACGCGGCCGCAGCAGCCGGGTGGAGTCCATCCTGGACAACCTGGCCTCTTATTTCGTTCGCTCCTCGGATTCCGAATACGGCCTGGGGGGCAAGAGTCCGGTCCCGGTCGGCGACCTGCTGGGGGTACAGAGCGAGCGTTCCTTCGACGTCAATATGTCCGTGGAGGATTTGGTTCCTCTTTGGAAGGCCACCTTCCCTGAAAGTCCTCTGGATGCCGACGGGCTCTTTGCCCTGATGTCCGGCCTGGTCGACGGCTTCCCCGCAGCCCTGGATGCCAGGACGACGGTCAGGCTGACCGGCCGCATCGACCGTCTGGAGGTCAGGTCCCTGCCCGAGGGCATCCGTCTGCGGCTGGTGGATTACAAGACTGGCAGAGTCCCCTATACCCAAGGGCAGCTCTTCAACGATCTGCAGCTGATCTGCTATCAGCTGGGACTGGCCTTCCCACCCACGCACGGCAGCAGTCCGGAGGTGGGAGCGGCCTGGAGTCTGTCCCAGGCCCCCGACCTGGAGAGAACCGAGGGGATGAAGCTGAGCCAGTCCCTGCTCTTGCAGCTGCAGGCCCCGCCCAAGGATGTGCAAACAGGGCTGCGCCGGGAGGAGATAGCCTACCAGCCGCCACTGTTCGAGCGTGACAGGCTGGTCACTATTGCTCAGCCCAGAACCGGCATGCCTTCCCCGCTCAAGTCCAAGGCCGAGCCTGCGGACCTGCCTGATCAGGTTCCCCCTGGGGTGGATGCGGACCTGTGGGCCATGGTCCGAGCCGCCCGGGTCTCCTCCCAGGCTGTATGGGGGCTGACCATGATAGCCAGGGTCTTCTTCGCTGCCGGGGTCAAGCTGACGGCGGGCCGGGATGACGCGGTCTTCGACCCTGCCCGTTGCCGTCGGGCCGGCAATGGCCAGGAATGTCAGGCATGGCAACTGGTGGCGCCCAATCTACTGGAGGATCAGGAATGAAGCAGACTGCCGAACAGTCCGCCATCGTCGATGCGGATGTCAACGAGGATCTTCTGGTGGTGGCCGGCGCCGGCTCGGGCAAGACTATGACCATGACCAGCCGAATCATCGCCCTGATCCGTCGGGGAGTGCCCTCCGAGCAGATACTGGGGTTGACCTTCACACGCAAGGCCGCCTCCGAGCTCCAGTCCAGGGTGGGGGCGGCGGTCATCCGACGCGACCAAGGCAGAGGCGCTTCGGGCGTGGACCCCGAACGCAACTTCCTGAAGCCGACTGTGTCTACCTATGACGCCTTCTTCCAGTCCATCGTGCGCCAGTACGGCCTGCTGGTGGGCATGGACCAGGACACCCGTCCCCTGAGTTCGGCCGGGGCCTACCAGCTTGCCTCTCAGGTGGTCGCCGACCATCTGGATCTGATCTTTCCCGCCGGTTCATCGGCACAGGATGGAGACTCCGACGACCTGGGCTCGGCGACCTTCTCGACCACCGTCAACCGAGTCCTGGGGCTGACCGGGGCGGTGACCACCTCCATGATCAGCAGCGACTGCCCGGATTTCGACCAGGCTATGGAGCGGATCCGCGCCTGGGACCGCGCCTTTGTGGATCGTGCGGACCAGTTGATCGGCGACCAGCCTGTGCCGGATGACGAGCCCAGGGTCAGCGAGACGCCGCCCAAGCGAACCAAGAAGGAGACCGACGAGCACTATCAGGGCAAAATCAAGGACTTCCAAGATAAGCGGCAGAGCATTCGCCTCTATCGGGTAAATGCCATGCGACGGGCGGTTCTGACACGCGAGAAGCTGCTGACCCTGGTCCAGGACTACCAGAGGGCCAAGCGCCAGGCCAACATGGCCGAGTTCGGCGACTTCACCCTGGCCGCCTTTCAGCTGGTCGACCGTTTCCCATCCATCAGTGCCCAGCTACGACGCCGCTACAGTCACGTTTTTCTGGATGAATACCAGGACACCTCCACCACTCAGGCCCTGCTTCTGGCGGCCATCTTCCATCCGCAGAATCGGCAGGAGGATCAGAGGAGCGCGGATCAGGCTCCTGGCAGATCGGCCGTGACTGCCGTGGGCGACCCCTTCCAGTCCATCTATGCCTGGCGCGGAGCCAGTCCTGGGGCCTTCCGCACCTTCCAGGCCCAGTTCGGCATGCTGGCCGACCGACCCGCCTCCGGCAGTGGTCCCATGTCTGGTGTGACCGCCTTTGGGCGCTCGCAGGACCAGGATCCGCTGACCCTGTCGCGCACCTTCCGCAATTCCAGCTGGGTGCTTAAGGCCGCCAACCAGCTGACCGTCCCCCTGCGCCATCGGGGCCAGGAGAGCCGGTCGGAAGCGGAACTGCGCGAGGTGGACGTGGCCAGGCTCCGTCCCCGTGAGGACGCCGACCCGGGCACCGTGGGCCTCTTGGGCTACAGCACCGGCGGCCAGGAGATCGATGGCGTGGTCAGGTTCGCCCTCAGAGCACGCGAGCTCTATGGCAATCAGGGTGATGCGCCGCACGTGGCCGTTCTCTTCCGCTCCAAGGCTGCCCTGCCCAGGTACCGCGAGGCCATGGAGGCTGCAGGGCTGAGCTGCCAGGTCGTCGGGTACTCCTCCCTCTTTGACCGGCCCGAGGTTATGGACCTTAGAGCCCTGCTCTCTCTAGTCTGCGATCACACCGACAGCGATTCCCTGATGCGTCTGTTGGCCTCGGCCCGGTTCGGCATGGACGCGGCCGATCTGAGCGCTCTGGCCTCCCTGGCCGCCAAGGTCAATGAGGACAGCCAATACCGGGCTCTTGTCCGGGCCGGTCTGGTCGAGTCCGACCCCGATCCGCGCCGCCGTCGCGAGGATTTGCATCGTTACCGTGACCAGGTCCCCAATGATGTCTTCCTGGTGGATCTGCTTCTGCGCGACGACCTGCCAGACCTCTTGAAGAGCTCAGGGCTCTCCGCCAGGGGGCAGGTCCTGGCCGCTGAGGCTGCCCGGGTCATCTGCCAGGTCCAGGCCGAGTCCTCGGCCCCCCTGCGCCAGGTGGTCATCGCTGCCATCCGTGCCCTGGATCTGGACGTGGACCTGGTGCTGGCCCGCACACTGGCCAATCCTGAACGTCCTCTGGAGCCCAGCCAGGCCAAGGCTGGCATCCAGGCCCTGCTGGATCAGGTGGATGTCTACCTGTCCGAGTTGCCCCAGGGCCTAGGGCCCAGCCTGCGTGGGTTCGTCTCCTGGCTGTCCTCACTGGATCAGAGTCCCGAAATGCCTGCTGACGGGAATGAACGACAGGCCGACGTGGCCCTGATGACCGTCCACCAGGCCAAGGGTCTGGAGTGGGATGCCGTGGCGGTGGTCGGGCTCAAGCGTGGAGCCTTTCCCAGCAGCCAGGGAGACCGGCTCACGGTCAAGCCCGCCTTGGACCAGCCGGTGGTCCAATCCACGGACGGCCCGGTCTACCAGTACAACTGCACGGCCCGTACCTGGTTGGTCGATCCCCAGTCTGTGCCGGTGCCGGTGCGGGCTGATGCCATGATCCTGCCCCGTTTTCCACACGACGCCCCCCTGGGAGCTGACCCTGGGGATCTGCTGGGTCGGATGGACCTGGCGGGCTTGGAGGAGGAGGCCATGGGCCTGTCTCGTGAGAGCGGGCTGGACGATCAGGCCCACCCGGTGCGTGCCGATGCCATTGCCCCCTCTCAGCGAGAACAGTATGGCCGACGGCTGCTGGACGATGAGCGGCGGCTGATCTATGTGGCGGCGACCAGGGCCCGGCATGACCTGCTGCTGACCTTCAGCCAGGATTCCCAGGCGGAGTCTGCAGCGCTGAACACGCCGGCACCGGACCCGGATAAGGCTTCCAACTTCTGGACCGAACTGGTGGAGCTCTTCCAGGAAGAACCCGATGCGGTCAAGCTGGAGCACGCAGAGGATGCACAGGAGGGCGAGCCAACGCCGCCCTTGGGGCTCTTTGTCGGTGAGAACGCCCAGTCCTACCGCCGGGCTGTCGTCGACCGTGCCCTGGAGGAGGTGGACCAGGTCGCCGCCCGAGACGGCGAGCGGGATCAGGTGCTCTGGCCTCCTGTTCTGAGTGCGCGGACCCGTGAAGCCTTGGATCGCTCGGTCGCCTGGGTGCGCGCCGGGGAACCAGGCGACCACGAAATCCCTGATGAGGGCGATGACGGGCTCTACGCCAATGCGGTCCGCGTCCTGCAGGTCAGCACGGGTCGCCTAGGGGTGGCAGACGACCAGTTGCTCACGGATCTGGATCTGCTGCGGCGCACCGGCCGCCGAATCCTGGGACATGGGACTAGCAGCGTCACCGCCATCCAGGCCAGCTCGGCAGGGGGCGATCCCAAGATGGAGAGGGATTACTGGCAGGGGCTGGTCAGACCCATACCCCGGGTGGCCTCCCCGCAGGCCGAGGCTGGCACCCGCTTCCACGACTGGGCCAGGCGCTTCATCCTGCCCGAGATTTCCGCCCCTCAAGGACTGGTGGACCTGCCTGATCAGGCGGAAGCACCGAACCTGCTCGATGGTCCGCTGGGCCCTGGGGCCATGGCTGAGCGGGCCCGGATGCTGGCCGGGCTTGACCAGGAGCGGGAGTCCCTGGATCCCAAGGCCGATCCCGTGCAGGCCCGTCTGCTGGCCTGGGAGCGGCGGCTGGCTGGTTCTGACTGGGCCCAGCGCACTCCTGTCTGGGTGGAACGGCCAATCGTGGCGGTGTTGGCTGGCTCTATCGTCAAAGGCAAGTTGGATGCGGTCTTCGCAGGTGGACTGGACCCTGATCGCCCGGATCTGCGCTACACCATCGTGGATTGGAAGACCGGAGCCCGACCTCACGGAGAGGAGTCGACCAACCGCCGTCTGGTCCAGCTGGACTTCTACCGGCTGCTCCTGTCACGCTTGGAGGGTATCGGCCTGTCGACCATCGACGCCTGCCTTTATTATGTAAGCGAAGACCAGCCCCAGGATCGACTCATCAGGGCCCGTGCCAGGACCGAAGAAGAAATTCTCACATCCCTGGCCGAGGGCATACCCGAGCAGTCGGACGAGGACTGAGTCTGTGGCAGACCCCGCCAGACAAGGGCGATGGGTGCCGCGCATCAGCAATCATGAACAGCAGGCGATCGGCAGACGGCCAAAGACCGTCGTGGGGCCGCGCACGCCCGAATGGAGCAATGAGACAGATGACTACGTCCAGTAATCGCGACCAGGCCTCCCGGCGGAGGGGGAGCGTGGAAATAAGACCCATGGTCTGGGCGGACATGCCCGACCTGGTGGGGACCTTTGATGCCACCTGGAAGGTGCAGGAGGATCCCGAGGGAACTGTGTCCCGGCTGAGCGCCGCGCATTTCATCCTGCATTATTTGGTGGGTACCACCAGGGCTCGGATAGCTGTCGATGGGCAGGACTTTCTAGGGGTAACTTTGCTGGCCGAGGGGCGTGGCGAGCTTTGCTTCCCCAAGGCTGAAGAGGAGCTGGAGCGAGTGGACCGGCAACTGTCTGCAACGACCTTGGGCGCCCATACCCTGGACCGGGCCCGTCAGTGGCAGCTGACCGAGGTCAGACTGGAAAAGCAGTGCGGGCTAGCCGTCCCGCCCCAGGCTGAACTGAGGCTATTCCTGGTCTCCAGCCGTGCCCGTGGACGCGGCGTGGGCGGCGCCCTATGGCGGGACACCTTGGTGCATCTGGACCAGGCGGGCATCGAGCGCTTCTATCTGCACACGGACTCCTCCTGCGACGTGGGCTTCTACGACCATCAGGGCATGGAGCGGCTGGCCGAGCTCAAGGGGCGGGACCATGCGGCCTTCGCCGGGCGCGACCCCTCGGACGATCCACAGTTCTTTGAGGGTATTGACGACATCTTCATCTACGGAGGCCGTGTGAGCGACCAGCTGGGCAAGGACGGTGATCATGGCGGCCGCTAAATCACCCTTCCTGCGCCTGTTCACCTACCCGGGCGCCGCCGGTTTCTGCCTGTCGGCCGTTCTGGCCCGTCTGCCCCTGGGCATGATGGGTCTGGGCATCGTGCTGGCCTTGAACCACATCTATGACAACTGGACTTCGGCCGGTCTGATGAGCGCCGTCTACACGCTCTGCGCGGCCCTGGTCACCCCCTTCTACGCCCGTCTGTTCGACCGGTTCGGTCAGCGTCGGGTCGGGGTGACCGCCCTGATCGTGCAGGCTCTGGCCATTCTGGGTTTCGCCGTGGGTGCCATGCGCCGGGTTCCCCTGGGAGTGCTCTTTGTGCTGGCCGCCCTGATGGGCCTGACCCAGTTCGCCTTCGGAGCCCTGGTGCGCACCCGCTGGGCCTGGGTGCTGCGCGACGACAAGACCAATCTGCTCAACACCGCCTACGCCCTGGAGTCGGGGCTGGACGAGTGCGTCTTCATCCTGGGACCCATCCTTTCCGCCTACCTGGCCACCTCGGTCAGCCCGGTTTCCCAGCTCTATCTGCCTGCCCTGGCTCTGCTGGTCGGTGGACTGACCTTCTTCGCCATGCGTTCCACCGAGCCTCCGGCCGTCGTTCGCATGGAGGCGGTCAACCAGTCGGCAGCGGATCATTCTCCGGTGGATGCCCATGGGGAGGTCCTGCCAAGCGATGCTGAAGGCCACCAGGGCTCTCGCTCGGCTCTGGTCTATCCGGGCATCCTCCTGCTGGTGGTGATCTTCGTCGTCTTCAACATGAGCTTTTCTGCGGTGGACGTCTCGGTGACCGCCCTGACCAAGTCCATGGGCCGCGAGGGGGCGGTGGGCCTGCAGCTGGCCCTGTTCGCCTTGGGCTCCCTGTGCGGGGCGCTGATCTTCGGCTCAGTCAGGCTCAAGGGATCCCGCTGGCGCTATCTGGCGACCTTCCTGGTGCTGCTGACCCTGGGCTATGTGGTCTTCCGCCTGGTCATGGACAACCTGGTCCTGCTGGGTCTGGCCGAGGTGCTGACTGGCTTGTGTGTTTCGCCCATCTTTGCTACCGGCAACTTGATTGTGCGCGAGAACGTGGATGCCCGGGCCCTGACCGAGGGGCTCTCCTGGCTGTCCACCGGCGGGTCCATCGGCACCTCCCTGGGATCCACACTGGCCGGGGTCGCCCTGGATCAGTTCGGGCCGCACGGCGGCATGACCATCCCGGCGGTGGTCACTTGCTGCGCTGTCCCCCTGGCACTGCTGGGCTGGGCCAGGAGCCGCGGGAGGGGTATGGTCGTGGAAAAGACCGAAAATGCTGAGTGAAATGAACAGTCAAGAAGGAGGCAGCCGATGATCCGCGTATCGGTGCTGGGTGCAGGCGGACGCATGGGAACCGAGGTGGTGCGTGCTCTGAATGTCGCGCAGGATA
The DNA here is from genome assembly GCF_003688325.1 of Bifidobacterium sp. wkB338. Classification (NCBI taxonomy): domain Bacteria; kingdom Bacillati; phylum Actinomycetota; class Actinomycetes; order Bifidobacteriales; family Bifidobacteriaceae; genus Bifidobacterium; species Bifidobacterium sp. wkB338. The sequence goes on along the minus strand of NZ_NPOR01000007.1, from coordinate 48,185 downwards.
TACAGACGGCCCTGCTGCTGGGCCCGGATGACGATCCGGCGGCGATCAGTCCGAGCAACACGGATGTGGCGGTCGACTTCACCAGCCCCGATGCAGTCCTGGGCAACACCCTGACCTTGATAGGGCAGGGGGTCCACTCCGTCATCGGCACCACCGGCTGGACCAAGGAGCGTCTGGACCAGGTCAAGCAGGCCTTGGACGAGCATCCCGGGCTCAGCGTCTTCATCGCTCCCAACTTCGCCATCTCTGCAGTGCTGGCCGACCGGTTCGCAGCAATGGCGGCCCGCTACTTCGAGTCGGCAGAGGTGATCGAGATGCACCATCCCGATAAGGTCGACGCCCCCTCCGGCACTGCCCTGGGGACCGCTTCCGCCATTGCCGAAGCCCGTCGCAAGGCTGGCATGGGTCCCATGCCCGACGCAACCCAGCAGCCTGATGCATCTAGGGGTCGGGTGGTTGACGGTGTCCACGTCCATGCCGTCCGGCTGCGGGGACTCAACGCGCATGAAGAGGTGCTCATGGGCAACCCCGGCGAGCAGCTGACCATTCGCGCAGACAGCTTCGAGCGTGTCTCCTTCATGCCCGGAGTCCTCCTGGCCGTGCGCCGTGCTGGAAGCATTCCAGGACTGACCGTGGGCCTGGACCACTACCTGTTCTGATATCCACAAGAGCGTCCCCATCTGCAAGTAGCGTGAAGGTATGACCGAGACCGTTACCCATCTGCTTCCGCCTGCACCCTTCGGACGGGTGATCCCCGCCATGATCACGCCTATGAATAAGGACGGATCCGTGGATTATGGGGCTGCCGCCAATCTGGCCCGTACCCTGGTGGCCGATGGGGCCGACGGCATCCTGGTCAACGGCACAACAGGCGAGTCTCCCGTCACCCACATGGAGGAGAAGGTCAACCTGGTCAGGGCCGTCAAGGATGCCGTTGATGTGCCCGTCATCTCCGGAGCGGGATCCAACGACACGGCGCACACGGTACGCATGGTGGAGATGACCCAGGAGGCCGGGGCCGATGCCCTGCTGGTGGTCATGCCCTATTACTCGCGGCCCTCCCAGGATGGGGTGGTGGCCCACTTCCGTTCGGTATGCCAGTCGGCTCAGCGACCGATCATTCTTTACGATGTGCCCGGACGGACCGGACTGCACGTCGAGCTGGACACCTACCGGCGCCTGGGCGATTTGGATGCGATCACCGCCGTCAAGGATGCCACGGGCGACTTGGCCTCCATGCCCCGCAAACGCCAGGAGACCGGCCTGACCTGGTACTCAGGCGATGACGGACTCTACCTGCCCTTCCTGGCCTTGGGCGCGGTCGGCGTCATCTCGGTCATTGCCCATGTGGCATCCGGACCTATGAAGCGTCTGGCTGACGACTTCGATGCTGGCGACCTGGATGGCGCAAGGGATCTGGCCGTGCGTCTGGACCCGCTGGTCCAGGCTCTGAACGGCCAGGGGCAGCAGGCCGTCATGGCCAAGGCCGCTCTGAAAGCGGCCGGCAGACTGGACCAGACGGCCATGAGGCTGCCCAATCTGGGTCCCGATGAGGACCAGGTGGCTCTTGCCCGCAAGGGCATGAAGGCTGCCGGGCTGATCTGAATCAGTCCTGAAAGCGACGTCGCCCCTGTATAGGCAGGGGCACAGATGATAGAAACACAAGTGACTATGGCAAGAAAACAAGAAGAATCAAACACGACCGGCAAGAGCAGAAGTCGTCGGTCCTCCTCCAAGAATGGCAAGCAGGGGTCAAGCAGGTCCCGGGGCGAATCCCGCAACCGTCGCAACGGCGCCATCGCCCGCGGTAAGGGCACCCAGACCGAGCAGCATCTGGTAGCGCCCCCCAAGTATCGCAAGGGCTCCATGCGCATCGTTCCCTTGGGTGGCCTGGGCGAAATCGGCCGCAACATGAATGTGATCGAGTACAACGGCCACATCCTGCTGATCGACTGCGGCGTGCTCTTCCCTGAAGAGGAGCAGCCGGGCGTGGATCTGATTCTGCCTGATTTCAGCTACATCAAGGACAAGCTGGATCAGGTGGATGCCCTGGTGCTGACCCACGGGCATGAGGACCATATCGGCGGCGTGCCATACTTGCTCAAGCTGCGTCCGGACATTCCCCTGATCGGATCCAGGCTGACCCTGGGATTCGTCGATGCCAAGTGTGAGGAGCATCATCTCAAGCCCACCAAGGTTGAAGTCAAGGGCCGTGACAAGCTCAAGGTTGGCCCCTTCAACCTGGAGTTCGTGGCGGTCACCCACTCCATTCCCGATGCCTTGGCCGTCTCCGTGCGCACCCCGGCAGGCCACATCATCGACACCGGCGACATGAAGATCGACCCGCTGCCTCTGGATCACCGTCTGACCGATCTGCGCGAGTTCGCCAAGCTGGGCGAGTCCGGCGTGGACCTGCTCATGGTCGATTCCACCAACGCCGAGGTCCCCGGCTTCGTCAAGCCCGAAATCTCCATCGCCCCCGCCCTGGACAAGGCCTTCGCCGAGGCCCAGCGCAAGATCATCGTGGCATCCTTCTCCAGCCACGTCCACCGGGTGCAGCAGGTGGTCGATGCCGCGCACAAGTTCGGCCGCAAGGTGGTCTTCGCCGGCCGGTCCATGGTCCGCAACATGTCCATTGCCTCCGACCTGGGCTACCTGCACCTGCCCGAGGACACCGTGGTCGACCTCAAGGACGCCCACAGCATCCCCGATGAGAAGATCGTCTACATGTGCACCGGATCCCAGGGCGAGCCCATGGCGGCTCTGGGCCGCATCGCAGACGGGACCCATCGCGACATCACCATCAACGAGTTCGACACGGTCATTCTGGCCAGCTCGCTGATCCCCGGCAACGAGCACGAGGTCTACAAGGTCATCAACAAGCTGGTGCGTCTGGGTGCCAAGGTGGTCAACCGCGACAACGCGGCCATCCACGTCTCCGGCCACTCCGACGAGGGCGAGCTGCTGCACTTCTACAACATCGTGCAGCCCAAGTGCGCCATGCCCATCCACGGCGAGAACCGGCACCTGGTGGCCAACGGCCTGATCGCCGTCAAGACCGGCGTAGATCCGCAGAACGTGGTCCTGGCCGAGGATGGCGATGTGGTGGACCTCTACCATGGCCAGGCCGCCGTGGTCGGGTCCGTGCCTTGCGGATACGTCTATGTGGACGGCGACTCCGTTGGCCAGCTGACTGACGACGAGCTTGAGCAGCGCCGGATTCTGGGCACCGAGGGCTTCGTCTCCGCCTTCGCCGTGGTCGACACCGAGACCAGCAAGGTCGTTTCCGGCCCCAAGCTCTACCTGAACGCCGTGGCCGAGGACGAGAGCGAGTTCAAGTCCATCAACGTCCAGATAGTCGATCAGCTTGAAGATGCCATGTCCAAGGGAACCACCGGCACCTACCAGCTCCAGCAGATGATGCGCCGCACCCTGGGCGGCTGGATCTCACGCAAGCTGCACCGTCGGCCCATGATTGTGCCCGTGGTGGCCGACATCGCCACCGACGTGCAGTCACAGGACTGACCATCGTTTCCTGCAACTGATACCGAAGGCTCCGGCCGTCCATCTGGGCAGCCGGAGCCTTCGGTGTTATCAGTAGACAGCAGCGCTTACATGCTCACGATGGTCTTGACGTGGTTTCCGTGTCCTCACGCAGCTGGCGGAAGCCCTTGTCCACGATGTCCTCGACGGTACCCGAGACCTCATGGCCGAAGACCACCGGTAGGGTCTCTCACGTCAGCGGATGGGGATGGTTGGGCGAATTCCTGCTCCCGTTGACCGTCCCGCCATAGTAAAGATGAACATTGGAACCGCAGATACTGGTGAAGGCGGGATGAATCTTGATGGTTCCCGGCTTGCGCCCAGGCTCGGGCACGTCCTCCAGACGTACAACTTCCTTGCCGTAGTACATCAATGCTTTCAGATCGCATATCCTCTCTGATAAGCGTGTACGACCCTGCGGGCGCGTGACGCTCTCTCGTTGGAGACTGCCCAATTTCCACGTTACCGTGGGTATTCGGCCAAAGTGATGGGAGTTTCGGCCAGAACCTCACCGCCCTGGTCGAAGTCGAAGTCGCCCAGCCAGTGTCCGAACCTGCTGGGTCCCTGACCGCACCAAACCACACAGGCGCTCCGGTCAGCCTGTCCGCTCAGCAGACGGTTGGCAGTTCCGGTCACCCTGTCGTTGCCCAGACGGTAGTCCAGGAACTTGCCGTCCCCGTAATGGCGGGCCACCCGCTTACGCTGCTCCTGGCCCAGCACCCGCCAGGGGTCGGCGGCGCAGAAGACCCGGGCGGGCAGGTCCTGCTCCGCCGCCTGAATCAGGGCGAGGCCTCCGCCCAGACTATGTCCGGTAAAAAGCACCCCGCGGTCGGTTCCCGCCTTGTGCCGGGCCAGGTCAAGCGCCTGCCTGGCCAGGATGCCTGCCTGCTGTGTCTGTCCCGGCTCCCCATTCAGCGGCGGCAGGAAGCAGGTCAGCGCGGCATGGATGTCGTGGCGGGGGTCGTCGCGCAGATTGGTGCCGGCATAGACCACGACCAAATGGGCATAGTCCGGACCGTTTTCCATGTTCTGGGCGGCAATCATCCCCTCGAAGCCGTTTTCGGGGCAGTAGCGTGAGCGCAGCACCCAGTAGCTGCCCAGGGTCGGATCCTCGAACCAGTGCAGGCCCGGCCGGGTCTTGACGTCCCCTCGACCGATCCCGTAGGAGTACTGGCAGAGCATGTTGAGCTGCTGTGTGGTAAACCCGGTCCGGACCTGCATGACGCTCCCTTTCCGCCAGACTCATAAAGCATGGACCATGAACAACCGCCTGGAGGCCTGACTATTCCCGTCCGGACTGCGCCGTGAGAAAAGAGGGAAACCGTCCCGCTGGCCCGTCGACTGGTGTCCGCATTAGACTTGACATGCCATATCCATACAGGACCTATGCCGATGCCGGTGGGGGCACCGACATCCATGCGCGAAAGGAAATTCATGCCCGGAGCCAATCTGACTCGTGTGGAAGCCGAAGAGCGAGCCGTCGTCGTATCCAATGTCAGCTACAAGGTCAATCTGGACCTGACCAAGGGGCCTGCAACCTTCCCCTCTACCGCCCTGATCGACTTTGATGCCCGGCCGGGGGAGTCCACCTTTGTGGATCTGATTGCCGACCAGGTCAGCCTGATCGAGCTGAACGGCCGGCGTCTGGACCCGGCCCTGGCCTTCAGGGACGACCGGATTGAGCTTACCGACCTGAGCGAGCACAACCAGCTGCGGGTGGAGGCCCTCTGCCGGTATTCGCGCACAGGCGAGGGTCTGCATCGCAGCGTGGATCCCTCGGATGGCAACGTTTACCTATACTCCCAGTTCGAGGTACCCGACGCCCGCCGGGTCTATGCGGTCTTCGACCAGCCGGACATCAAGGCCGTCTTCGACTTCACCGTGGATGCCCCCGCATCCTGGACGGTTCTGTCCAACATGCCTCCCGCCTCCCATCAGGCCCTGGACAGCCGCACCGCCGAGGGAACCCTGGAGAACGGCCGTACCGAGGGCGTGACCCGTTGGGTCTTCCAAACCACCCCGGTCATGAGCTCCTACCTGACCGCTTTCGCCGCCGGACCCTACGCCCGTTGGACCAGCGAGTACCATAACGAGGACGGCCGGACCATCCCCATGGGCCTATACTGCCGCCAGGCGCTGAAGGACTCCCTGGACGGGGATGCCGAATACCTCTTCGATGTGACCAAGAAGGGCTTCGCCTTCTACGCCAAGACCTGGGACCTGCCCTTCCCCTGGGCTAAGTACGACCAGATCTTCGTGCCCGAATACAACGCGGGCGCCATGGAGAACATCGGCCTGGTCACCTTCCGTGATTCCTACGTCTTCGAGTCCAAGGCCACCGGGGCCCAGATCAACCGCCGCGTGGAGACCGTCCTGCACGAGCTGGCCCACATGTGGTTCGGCGACCTGGTGACCATGAAGTGGTGGAACGATCTGTGGCTGAACGAGTCCTTCGCCGAGTTCATGTCGACCCTGGCCACTGCCGAGGCCACCGAATGGACCGACGACTGGGCCACCTTCTGCTCCGGGGAGAAGAGCTGGGCCCTGACCGAGGACCAGCTGCCCACCACCCACCCCGTGGTGGCCCCCATCCGCGACCTGCATGACACCGAGGTCAACTTTGACGGCATCACCTACGCCAAGGGCGGTTCCGTGCTGAAGCAGCTGGTCGCCTACGTGGGCCGTGATCGCTTCTTCCAGGGCATCCACAACTATCTGACGGCCCATGCCCACGGCAACGCCACCCTGAAGGATCTGCTGACCGAGCTGGAGAAGACCAGCGGCCGCGACCTGGGCAACTGGTCCCGGCTTTGGCTTGAGGAGGCCGGCATCACCACGCTGACCAGCCAAGTGCAGACCGACGAGCAGGGGACCATCACCGCCATGCGGATTGACCAGACCGCCCCCGAGGAGCATCCGGTCCTGCGTCCTCACCGCCTGGCTGTGGGCTTCTATGACGAGGACCAGTCCGGCAAGGTGGTGCGTACAGACCGGTTCGAGCTGGATCTGGACGGCCAGGGAGCCGAAGTGCCCCAGGTCGTTGGCAAGAAGCGTCCGGCCCTGATTCTGATCAACGATGACGACCTGACCTACGCCAAGCTGCGTCTGGATCAGGACTCCCTGGAGTATGCCACGCAGAACCTGTACCGGATCGAGGACCGTCTGGCCCGGGCCGTGGTCTGGCTCAGCCTGTGGGACATGACCAGGGATGCGCAGTTCCCTGCTGAGCGCTTCATCAGCCTGAGCTTGAAGGCACTGGCCACCGAGCACCAGTCCACCACCTTCCGCTACGCCCTGTCTCAGATCTCCACGGCCGCCCACCACTTCACCGCCTCCCGCCGCCGTCAGCCCATGCTGCAGCTGGTGGCCAGCACGCTCTGGGATCTGGCCATGAAGGCCCAGCCCGGTTCGGACGAGCAGTTCCAGCTGGTCCGCGCCTACCTGGGCTACGGAGACGACGCCGACTTCGAGGACCACGCCCGGGGTTTGCTGAGCGGTGACCTGAAGCTGGAGGGGCTGACCATCGACAACAACACCCGCTGGCTGATCATCCACGCCTTGTCTGCCCACGACCTGCTGGCTGACGGTGAGATCGACCGGGAGCTGGCCGCGAAAGACACCACGGAGAACCGCGAGTTCGCCATGGGAGCCCGGGCTGCACGTCCGACTTCCGAGGCCAAGGCCTGGGCCTGGGATCAGGCTCTGCACAATGAGGATCTGACCAATTCGCAGATCGAGGCCTTAGCCGACGGCTTCTCCGGTTCAGGGGACCAGGAGCTCTTCGCGCCCTACGTGGACCGCTTCTTCGCAGCCGTGGACGAGGTCTGGACCCAGAAGACCTTCCACATCGCGGAGACCCTGCTCAACCCCCTGTCGGCAGGCGGACTCTACCCGACCAAGGCCGACCCGGCCGCCCTGGTCAAGGCGGGCGATGCCTGGCTGGCCGACCATGCTGAGGCACCCAAGGCCCTGCGTGGGATGATCATCCAGAACACGGAGTCCTCCAGACGCATACTCAAGGTCCGCGAATACAACGAGCGTCTGCGCTGAGTATTCTACCCGCCCCGGCCCAAGTGGCGACGGGTCAGGGGCGGGGTCATAATGAATCTGTTGCCTGCATTCAGGATGGTACGTTCGGAGGAGAGCAAATGCCCAGATTATTCGGTACCGATGGTGTACGCGGTTTAGCCAACAGAGACTTGACTGCACAGCTGGCCCTTGATCTGGGCGATGCAGCTGTCCGGGTCCTGGGCCGTGGCGCGGATCGGTCCGCGGGCCGCCGACGGGCCCTGATCGGCCGCGACACCCGGGTCTCCGGGGACTTCCTGGCCTCGGCCCTGGCCGCCGGCATGTCTTCGGGCGGCTTCGACGTGATTGACGTGGGCATCATCCCCACTCCGGGCATCGCCTACCTGACCAGCGTGCTCAACGTGGAAATGGGCGCTGTCATCTCCGCCTCCCACAACCCCATGCCGGACAACGGCATCAAGTTCTTCGCCCGGGGCGGGTTCAAGCTCCAGGATTCCAAGGAGGACGACATCGAATCGGTCCTTGGCCAGGACTGGGAGCGCCCGGTGGGAGAGGGCGTGGGCCGCGTCTCCCATGACACGGTGACCGCCACCAACATGTATATCGACCATCTGGTGGAGGCCGTGGCCCCTGTCGCCCCTGACAAGACCCAAACCAAGCCATTGGACGGTCTGCGGATCGTGGCCGACTGTGCAAACGGAGCCACCTCGGTGGTGGCCCCCGAGGCACTGCGCCGGGCCGGTGCGGACGTGGTGGTCATCAATGCCTCGCCCGACGGGTACAACATCAACAAGCACGCCGGTTCCACCCACCCCGAGCAGCTGCAGGCCATGGTCAAGGCCTCGGACGCGGTCATGGGCGTGGCCTTCGACGGGGATGCCGACCGCTGTCTGGCCGTGGACGAAGAAGGAAACATGGTCAACGGCGATCAGATCATGGGCATCCTGGCCCGCGCCAAGCAGCGTGAGGGCAAGCTGGCCAACGATACCCTGGTGGTCACCGTCATGAGCAACCTGGGACTCAAGTTGGCCCTGAAGCAGATGGGCATCGTCACCGTCCAGACGGCTGTGGGCGACCGCTACGTCCTTGAGGAGATGCTGCGCGGAGGCTATACCCTAGGCGGCGAGCAGTCCGGTCACGTTATCAACCGCGAGTTCGCCACCACGGGCGACGGAACCCTGACTGCCTTGACCCTGGCCAAGGAGGTCGTGCGTTCAGGCAAGAGCCTCAAGGAGCTGGCTGCCGACTTCCCACAGCTGCCCCAGCAGCTGATCAACGTCTCCGGTGTGGACAAGAACGCGGCCCGCACCAATGCCAAGGTCCAGGATGCGGTCGAGGCGGAGGAGCGGATGCTGGGCAGCACCGGCCGGGTCCTGCTGCGGCCCTCGGGCACCGAGCCTCTGGTCAGAGTCATGGTCGAGGCGGCCACACAGGAGCAGGCCGACCAGGTCTGCCAGCGGCTGGCCTCAGTCGTGGCCGACGAGCTGGCCATCTGAACCGACGACCCAGGAAAGGCGGAATCATCCATGTTCGGCAGAAAGGCGGCCTTCGACGCCGATCTCAACCACCGGGTGGAATCCATGCTGGCCGAGGCCGGCAAAGAAGAGCTCCTGCCTATTGTGCAGATGGGCGAGCCCGTACTTCGTCAGCAGGCCCAGCCCTACAAGGGTCAGTTGGCAGCCAAGACCCTGAACAGGCTGCTCAAGGCCATGCGGGCCACCATGCTTGAGGCACCGGGCGTGGGGCTGGCAGCACCTCAGGTGGGCCTGGGCTTGGCAGTCGCCGTCATAGAGGATCATGTTCGCGAGGACGAGGATGATCCGCGTCAGATCGACGAACTGCCCTTCAGGGTCATCATTAACCCCTCCTATGAGCCTATCGGGCAGGAGACTGCGTCCTTCTACGAGGGGTGCCTGTCCCTGGAGGGATTCCAGGCGGTTCGTCGGCGCTGGTTGGACATCACGGCCAGCTGGGAGGACCGTTCCGGGCGCAAGCACCGCCAGCGCATGCACGGCTGGCCGGCCCGCATCTTCCAGCATGAGACCGATCATCTGTCAGGCGAGGTCTACATCGACAAGGCCGAGATTCGCAGTCTGTCCTCCGACGAGAACCTGAGCGAGTATTGGGCCTACGACCCGGTCCCCACCGAGGCGGCAAGGGAGCTGGGCTTCACTATCTGAATCCTGCCAACCCTCTAAATTCTCTTGACCCTCTGGTCCAGAGCCATAGCCTCTGTCAGCTCCGGACCGTCCCCTTTCAAGGGCGCCACCGGGTGCATGGTCAATGCTTCGGAGGCATGGCGGCCAGGCTCCACGGCCTTGGGCAGGATCGCCGTGCCCTCTATGCTTGGGTCCAGCCAGGAGTCCAGGTTTTCATCAGTGATCAGCAGGGGCATCCGATTGTGCACCCGGGCGGCCTCCGGGGTGGCTTGCGTCGTCAGGATGGTGGCCGTCAGCAGCCAGGGTTGGCCAGGTCTGGCACGCCACCAGGAGTAGAGTCCTGCTATATTCAGCGTGTGGCCGTCGGGGGCCTGGAAGTAGTAGGGCTGGTGGTCAGGTGCCCACTCGTAGTAGCCGCTTGCCGGAATGATGGCCCTCTGACTTTTGGCCGAGTCCGCGTAGGTCCGCTTGGTCAGGGCGCTCTCCACCCGCGCGTTGTGGGTGGGGTAGGCCATCTGGTCGCTTTCGGACCAGGAGGGGACAAGGTTCCAGCGGGCCGGATGCAGGTGCCGCTGCCCATGTCGGTCCTGGGCCACCAGGGCTATGACCGATCCGGGGCTGATGTTCCAGGAGGGCTCGGGCAGTCCCGGAGCCTGCCGGGCACCATAGTGTTGGGCCAGGCTGGAGTAGTCCAGGTCAGCCGCGAATCGTCCACACATGAAGCCCATTCTATGGATGCTTGGAGTCCCCGTCGAGGAAACGCCGGAGGCCTTTTTCCGGGCCAGTCTAAATGCTGATTGGCCTTTCTTTCCTGCTAGCATGAAGGTGGTCTGCGGCAGCGGTGCATACATTGAGGATGGCCGTGGTCACAGCGGAATGTTCAACGTTGTTTTTGCCCTGCCTGGCATGAGGCCGGTGGCGGCATGGTGATTAGGAGATGGTTTATGCCTCAGAAGATCAAGGCGTCGATTGCTTACGGCATCGGCAAGGGGTTTGCCCAGCCCGAGGAGATCATCATTGATGACCCCATTGGCGCGGAGGTCCTGGTGGACGTGCAGGCCTCGGGTCTGTGCCATTCGGATCTGCATCTGGTCGAGGATGACGACAAGTTCTTCCCCTTCCCGGCTGTGATCGGCCATGAGATCTCGGGCATCGTCGAGGCCGTGGGCCCCGAGGTGTCCGGCATCAAGGTGGGCGACCACGTGGTGGCTTCCCTGGAGCAGGTCTGCGGACACTGCGCCAACTGCCTCAAGGGCCAGCCCCAATCCTGCACTCAGCAGCAGGAGTGCGTGCGCGGTGCGGGCGAGAAGCCCCGTCTTTCCTTCCCGGACGGTCGGCCCATCACCCAGGCCTTCGGCACCGGCGGCTTCGCCGAGAAGGCCCTGATTCACGAGAACCAGCTGGCTGTGGTCAACAACCAGGTCAAGTGGGATGAGGCCGCCTGCATCGGCTGCGCCACCATCACCGGAGCCGGAGCGGCCATCAACACCGCCCATGTGCGTCCCGGCGACACCGTGGCCGTCATCGGCACCGGCGGCATCGGCCTGAACATCATTTCGGGCGCCCGGATTTGCGGCGCCAAGCGGATCATCGCCATCGACCTGCTGGACAACAAGCTGGAGTTCGCCCGCAAGTTCGGCGCCACCGATGTCATCAACTCCAAGAACGAGGACCCTGTGGCCAAGGTGCGCGAGCTGACTGATGGCGGCGTGGACCAGGCCTTCGAGGCCATTGGTCTGCCCGTCACCATGAAGCAGGCCTGGGACATGCTGGGCGTGGGCGGCACCGCCTACCCGATCGGTCTGACCAAGCCGGATGCCACGGTCTCCCTGGAGATCAACCCGGCCGACCTGCTGGTCCACCAGCGCGGCTTCAAGGGTGTCTGGATGGGCTCCACCAACATCAAGCACGACATCCCTATGTATGCTGACTTCGCTGTGGACGGGCGGCTGAACATGCATGACATCGTCAGCCAGCACATCAAGCTGAGCCAGATTGACGAGGCCTACAAGCAGCTGGTCAACGGCGAGGTCATCCGTTCGGTCATCACCGAATTCGACTGATCCCTTCCAGCTGTCCGGCATTACTGCTGATGATTGTGCCGAACAGGAGTTCTGACAGGGGTTCTGATTATCAGGGGTTCCGGGCGCATAAGACATCCGGAGCCCCTTTCGTGTTCTGCTGATCCGAGAGCCGGATCAGGCCAGGAGCCTACCGATGTTCTCGGCCACTGCGGCAAGGTTGTCGGCGGCCTTGGCCATGGCCTCCTTAAGGCTGACGGCCCCGGGGCTGATGCTGAAGATGGCATCGATGCCCACCTTGTAGAGCTCTTCGGTACCTGCGCCCACGTTCCCTGCCAGGGCGATGACCTTGCAGCCGGGGGAGGACTCCTTGACGGCCTGGGCTGTGCCCATGGGGGTCTTGCCGAAACCGGTCTGGAAATCGATGCCGCCCTCGCCGGTGAAGCAGAGGTCGGCGCTGCGGGCCAGCTCCTTAAGGCGTGTGGTCTCTATGACAATATTGACGCCTGAGGCCATAACGGCCGGAGTGAAGGCCAGGAATCCTGCGCCCAGACCTCCGGCAGCCCCTGCCCCCGGTTTGGTCTCCACCTCCCGGTGCAGGTCCTTGCGGATGACGGCTGCATAGTGGCCCAGGGCCGCATCCAGGGTGGCCACCATGGATGGGTCCGCCCCCTTTTGCGGCCCGAAGACGGCAGAGGCTCCTTCGGGACCGGTCAGGGGGTTGGTCACGTCCGAGGCCAGACGAATGCGGGTGCTTGCAAGCCTGGGATCCAACCCGGAGATGTCGATTCGGTCCAGTCGAGCCAGTGCGGCTCCTCCCTGACTCAATTCCCGTCCGTCAGCATCCAGCAGCCGGGCACCCAGGGCCTGGGCCATGCCGGCACCGCCGTCGTTGGTGGCCGAACCGCCGAGGCCGACGATGATCTCCTGCGCGCCCTGGTCCAGGGCTTTGCTGATCAGTTCGCCCGTACCGTAGGTGGTGGTGACCAGTGGATCTCGGGTCTGTTCGTCGACGAACTGGATGCCGCTGGCTGCAGCCATCTCGATGGCAGCCGTCCGTCCGTCGCCCAGGATGCCGTAGCTGGCGTCCACGGTCTGGCCCAGGGGTCCGGTGACTTGGGTCTGGATCATATGGCCTCCGGTGGCATCGACCAGGGACTGGACCGTGCCTTCACCGCCGTCGGCCATCGGCACCAGGACCATTTCGGCCTTGAGGGGGCTGCGTTGCAATCCGCGTTCGATGGCTTTTGCAGCCTCCTTGGCGGTCAGGCTGCCCTTGAAGGAGTCGGGTGCAATGATGATTTTCATGTTTGTTACCTTTCCTGACTCGTCGACTCAGAAGACCAGATAGACCAGCATGGCCACCAGGGTCATGGTCAGGCCTACCAGGAACTCAAAGGGGACGACCTTCATCCGCTCGCCCAGGGTCATGTTGATGGACTTGGCGGTGACGTGGAAGTAGTTGCCGTGGGGCAGCTGGTCGATGACCGTGGCGCCCGCCTGCATGGTGACGGCGGCAGCCACCCCCGAGGTGCCAAAGGCCAGGATGGACTTGCCGAATGAGCTGCTGCCCAGGATGACGCCCGTGGATGTGGAGGCCGTGGCGGCGGCCATGAGGATGCCGGCGATGGGGGCCAGCATGGACCCGGGCACGCCCATGGCATGGATGAGGTTGACGATCTGCTTGGGCAGGTCGGAGCTGGTGATCAGCCCGCCCAGGGCTCCGGCTCCGATCAGGATGAGGACCACATCAACCATGCGCTGCAGACCGGCACTGGTGTATGTGAGGATTTTGCCGCCTTGCCCCATGGCCAGCAGGCCCAGGATGGATGCCAGGGGCAGGATGTACATGGCATCCACTTGGAACCGCTCCAGCAGGCCGATGTGCAGAATGGAACCCACGGGGTTGAGCAGGAGCAGGACCACGGCGGTGATGGGAGCCACCAGTGAGCGTCCCAAGGAGGGCAGGTCCTTGTCCTTGGAGGCTTTAGCTGCATCCTCGCCAAGGTCGTCCATGGTGACGATCCGCCCGCGATGCTGCATGATGGTGGCCAGCAGGACGGCCATGGCCAGTCCGCATAGAGCCGGGATGAAGCTGCCGATCATGACAGCCGAGGGCTGTATGTGGAACCCTGAGGCCACCGCGATGGTGTTGGGATTGGGGGAGATGATGTTGCCGGCCTTGCCTCCGCCAGACAGGGCGATCAGCAAAGCCAGCTTGGAGATCTTGAGTCGGCTGCCGACCTCGATGGCGATGGGTGCCACAATCAGAACGGCCACGGGAATGAAGACCCCGACGGCGCAGATGATCATGGTGGCCAGGGCCAGGGAGAGGATGGCCATGCGCTCGCCCAGGCCGTCCACTATGGCTCGAGCTATCCGGTTGGCCGCGCCGGACTCCATCATGACTCCCGCCAGCACTCCAGCAGCCAGGACCCGGATAACCGTGCCCATGACGCTCTGGGAGCCGGCCACCACGATGTTGACGGTCTGGCCCAGGGAGGCTCCACCGATCAGGCATCCTACGATGGCTCCCAGCATGAGTGCGTAGGTGGTGTTGAGCTTCTTGAGAATGAGGATAATGGCCAGGGCCAGGCCCAGCAGGGCGGCCCACCATGACAGGGTAATGTCCATGTCAGTTCCTTTGATCCGTAACTTGTGCCAGGGACCAGGTTGGCATCGTCGTAGCTGCCAGACCAGTAACAGTCCCATGATTTTTCTCACTTCCATTGTGGCTCTGTTTTGCTCTTTTTGCCAGGGCTCCCATACTCGAAAAGCGATGGATGGCGTTGGCAAAAATGGTTCATGTACCATGTCCGTAGGGAGGCAAGCCATGACCATAGATCCTGCGACGGCGCAGACAATCGTCGACAATCTCAAGGATGTAATCGAGTACAACATCAACTTTTTCGACACCGAAGGAACTATGGTGGCCAGCACTGATACTTCGCGCATAGGCAGCTTCCATGACGCGGCCCGTCAGGCGGCCGTTGACTGCCAGACCGTTGCCGTGGATCGTCGGCATCCTTATCAGGGAGCCCGTGACGGTGTCAACGTGCCGGTAGTGCTCAACGATGCGGTGGTGGCGGTCATCGGAATCACTGGACCAGTGAACAAGGTGGGCGCTCTGGGCGGGATCATCGAGCGCATGACCGAGCTCATGCTCTGCGCCAACATGGAGCAGATCGCCCGATTCAACCGGCGGATCATGACCACCAATCTGGTCAACCTGCTGACCCTGGAGCACAAGGACGACGAATTGATGAACGCTCTGGCTCTGGCCCTTGATCTGGATCTGTCGGGTCCACGGCTGGCTCTGGTCGGCCGAGCGCCAGGCATCCGGCTGGAAAGGCTCAACCAGGATC
Organism: Bifidobacterium sp. wkB338; assembly: GCF_003688325.1. NCBI lineage: Bacteria > Bacillati > Actinomycetota > Actinomycetes > Bifidobacteriales > Bifidobacteriaceae > Bifidobacterium > Bifidobacterium sp. wkB338. The sequence continues at coordinate 33,068 of NZ_NPOR01000007.1, read as the reverse complement.
GGCTCTACGAGAGGCTCTGCCAGACATGCCTGTCCTTCGGCGTTCCCCTCTTCGCTGTAAGTCCCAGGGACTTTCGCATTTATGCGCCGCAGATGGGGGATGCCGAGCTTGATGAATTCGTGACTGCTCTGCGCAAGGCCCTTGGTCAGGCAGTAGGCTCCAAGGTGGTGCTGGGTGCGGGAATGATTCAGGCGAATCCGGGCCAGTACTGGCACAGCTACCGGCAGGCCTGCGTCGCTGCGCGCTGGGCCGGGTTCACTGCCGATGACCAGCGCTATCGGTACGAGCAGATGGGCGCGGGGCTGCTGATCACATCATTGTCCACCGAGCAGTGCCGGACCTTTGTGGAGCAGGTCTTTGCGGGTCTGGCGCCGGATCGTGTCGATCGATTCGAGAGGGTTTTCAGCGCCTACACTCGGCACAATGGCAGCATCACCCATGCCGCCCAGGAGCTTTTCATCCACAAGAACACCATGCAGAACCGGTTGGATGCCCTGGGCAGAGAGACAGGCTACAACCCCCGTCGCCTGAGCGATTATCCCATCCTGGCCACGGCCTTCGAACTTCGCAAATACCTGGCCTACAAGGATATTCCCGACGAAAGCGCCGAGTTGAGTGGCCATACTGAGACCTCTGGTCATTTTGGTGGATGAACCAGGTCGAACTAGGCCCGACTAGACTCTGTGTTCTAATCCTCTGCCGTCTGATTATCGGCGGAAAGTTGCTTTAGTTCGGCGCGGACTTTCTGGAGTTTGGCGAAGGCTGTGTTGCGGTTCTGGGTGGTTTTGGCCCGGCCGTGGTCTCCGGTCAACTTGGCTTCCTGGGCCTTGAGAAGGTCGATACGCTCGCGGATTGCGAGTCGGTTGTCCAGATCTTTGCCGTCAGTCTGGTCCAGGGTCACCTGGGCACAGAGGCTGTCCCAGAGCTGGTCCATATCGTCGCCGGCCAGGGTCAAGTTAGTCTGATCAGCAGGACGGGGTCTGCCCAGGTGGAGCGCATGCTTGGTCTCATGACCGGCTTTGGTGGGCAGGGCCCGGCGGACGGCCGGCGTGCAGACGAGACCCTTTTCACCCTGGTGAATGGTGATGAAAACCATGCCTGAGGAGCGCATGGCGGCGATATGCTCCAGCACGTCCTCCGGCACATTGGGGGTCTTCAGCCCGATGGCCATGATCAGCACCTCATGGCAGTGCGCGCCGTCCCTCACAGGAATGGTCCCGGGTCGCAGCAGGGCCAGCATGACGATCTTGTCGACGCTGGTGGAGAAGTGCTGACGCAGCCGTGAGGAGACGGGCGGTCGCGTGGTGAAGGCCCTTATGGGCAGTTCACCCTTGGCTGCTGGAATGGCGGTGGTGGGTGGCAGGCCCAGGGAGAGCGCGGACACGCCTTCGTAGGTTGCGATTGTCATCCTTGGCCTTTCTGTCGCTGTTTCCGTTATTCTACCGGCAGGAGCGCAATCAGAGGCAAGAGTGTCCGTTTGCCGGCAATGTATATTAGTTGTAAACCCGAAAGAGCGGATGCGTTGGGCTGAACGAGCTGCAGACATGCGTAAGATCTGAGGGGTTGGAGCAATGAGGGCTGAATGATGAGCAAAGATGCAAAGATGACTGTAACCGACGAGGAACGCGAACTCCTAGAGGGCTGGACCGAGGTCGACGGCGATCTTGATGGCTGCAGTCCGGATATGGCTCAGGTCGTTCTGGGCTCCCGGCTGGCCTGCGGACGCGTGGATGCTCCCCGCTCCCGTCACTGGCAGGTGCCCGAGGGAGTCGACTGCCTTAACGACATCGCCTATATGGACGATGGTCTGCGCGCCCACAAGCTGGATCTTTACCTTCCTCATGATGCCCTGCTGCGCTACGGCAAGGTGACTCCGGTCTACATCGACATCCACGGCGGCGGGTTCATGTACGGCTACAAGGAACTCAACCGGAACTTCTGCACCCATTTGGCCCAGCGCGGCTTTGCGGTCTTCTCGGTCAACTACCGGCTGATTCCCAGTACGGACTTCATGGGCCAGCTGGGTGACGTGCTGACGGCCCTGACCTGGATAAAGAACCACCTGGACGAGTATCCGGTTTCGCCTGATCGGATCTTTCTGACGGGAGACTCGGCCGGAGGAACGCTGGCCCTCTATACGCTGGCAGTGGAGTCCGATGACCAATTCGCGCAGATGATGGGGCTGAAACCTGCCGGTCTGCGGCCTCGGGGCGCTGCCTTCGTTTCAGGGCTTTTCGATCTGGCTCCTTACGTATCGGTGGATACGGAAGACCGCCAACCAACCAGTTCACCCACCGATGACCTGGCCATGGTTGCTCCATCCTTCTTCAGAAGCTTTGTGCATGCTGGGGGCGACCAGGCGGCCGACCTGACGACCATGGTCGACATGGTCCACCTGCCGCCGGTCTTCCTGAACACCAGTGCCGACGATTTTCTGCAGGGCGACGCTCTGAAGCTGGCCGAGATTCTGTGCAGGAAGGGCCGCGACTTCGAGCTGCACGACCCAAGGCCCAACCGTCTGCAGACCCTCGGACACGTCTATCCGGTGGCCATGACCTGGCTAGAGGAGAGCCGACAGACCCTGGACCAGATTCGCGATTTCTCCTACGATCTGATTTGAGCCTTTCTGCGCGCCCGGTTCATCCGATCGCTGGCTATGATGGGTAGAGAAAGGTGGGCATCGATGGCGCAAGGCCCCCGGTGTCTGCACAGCCGCTTATAGAGGAGTGATTCATGGACGAGAAGACCTTGGTAGAGAAGCTGAGCAACCTGGAGACCATCGACCAGCTGGTTGACCTGTCCAAGGAAATCGGCCAGCCCCTGTCATACAACGACGCGGACCAGCTCTTCGGCAGGATCAACCAGTGCAAGAATGATGTCGCACAGCTGGGCGGCGACACCATCGCCAAGCTGGCCAAGCAGGTCTTCAACATCTGAGGCATCAGAATCAGAAGTATCAGATTTCATAAGGGCGGGCCGGTATCCGGTTCCGCCCTCTTTTATGCCTGCTTTCATGCTCGCTCCCGGGCCTCCTGCTCGATCTGGGCCAGGCTCTTGCCTCGGGTTTCGGGCACCATGACCCAAGCGAAAACCAGGGCGCACACATTGATCAGGGCGAAGAGCAGGTAGGTGCCGGTGCCGCCCAGGCGGGCCAGCAGGGTGGGGAAGACCAGGGAGAGTCCGAAGTTGGTCAGGTTCATGGCCACGTTGGCGTAGCCCATGCCGCGGCTCTTGACCTCCTGAGGGAAGATCTCGGACAGAAGCAGCCAAGTGACCGGGGCCACCAGGCCCTGGACGAAGACCACATAGATCATCATCATGCCGATCATGATCCAGGCGGCCCTTCGTGACCCGGAGCCGGGGGTGCCGACGAACCGGTAGCAGACCCCGATGGCGGCCAGAAAGACGATGGTGCCTGCAAGTCCCACAGCCAGAATGGCGCGGCGATCAAAGCGGTCGATCAGTCCCAGCCCTCCGATGGTGGCCGCTATGGCGGAAACCAGGATGACGGGCACGGTGGCGACCATGGACAGGGAGGGGTCGAAGCCCAGGGTGTCGGTGAAGATGGTCGGCGCGTAGTAGTTGACGATGTTCAGCCCGGTCAGCTGGTTGATCATGGCCACGCCGATGCCCACGATCAGCACCCGCCGGAGCCAGGGGGCCTTGAAGCTGGCGATCTTCGCGCTCGCCGACTGCGACAGCTCCTGCATGGTCACCCGGGCATCTGCCTCCTCGCGGGTGGATTCCAGGAAAGCCTCTGCCTGGTTCGGTTGACCACGGCGGATGAGATGGGCCGGGCTGTCATGCAGGAAGCAGGCCAGCAGGGTCAGCAGGATGGCGGGCGGCACTAGAGCCCAGAGCATGGTTCGCCAGTCGGCACCCATCCGGTCCAGGATGGCGTTGACGCTGACCGCCAGTAGCTGCCAGACCACGATCATGACCGAGTTGACCGAAACCACCCGTCCGCGTTCCGCCGTGCCGACCATATCGGCCAGGTAGATGGGCACGATCGTCGAGGTCATGCCGATGCCAGCCCCGATAATCAATCTTCCCAGTCCAAGCAGGGCCAGGCTGGGGGCCAGAGCGCTCAGCAGGGCGCCGGGGATGGTCAGCAGGGCACCGGCCAGGATGATGTGCTTGGGGCCGAAGCGGTCGTTGAATGTGCCTGCCAGGTAGGATCCCAACGCGGCGCCTATCAGCAGGGCTGAGGTCACCATGCCCTGTTCGCCGGCCGTCAGGTGTCCGCCAGATCCCGAGCCTAAGTTCATGCCGACCAGTGCTCCGGAAATGACGGACATGGTATAGCCGTAGAGGCCACCGGCCAGCACGCCCAGGGCGGTCATCAGTTGCAGATTGCGCCGCCGTCCTTGAATTGCGGTCATGGGTTCCCCTTTCGCCAGATCATCCGGGCAGAATCAGGGTAATCATAGGCACCTGGGGGAGTGGCCCGTCGGTCCGGCTCGCCATGGTGAACCAGGGAATCGCCCGAAAAACCAGCTTCTGGATTCGCTATCCAGGCCCTGGTTGCCGGCTACATGAACATCTGAGGATATTGTCCACGACTTGCGCCTGTCATGGGCAGCGAAACTGCTTAATTTCGCATATGATAAACAAGCATCCACCACAAGGACATCGTGGATGCTTACGGCCATGGTTCCATACAGCCTGGCAATGAAAGGAAACACTGTATGCGCAAGCTGATTCTCGATCTGGACACTGGTGTCGACGACACTCTAGCCATCTCCTATGCCTTGGGCAGCCCCGAAGTTGAGCTGATCGGCATAACGGGCACCTATGGCAACGTGCTGCTGGAGCAGGGCATCCGCAACGATCTGGCCATCACCGACCTGCTGGGCCACCCCGAGGTCAAGGTCTATCCGGGTCTGTCCCACGCATCCAAGGCGGACTCTTTCGAGGTGCTGCCTGTCTCCGCCTTTATCCACGGAGAGAACGGCATCGGCGACGTAGCCATCCCTGACTCCGACCGCAAGGCGGAGACGCAGTCGGCCGTGGACTTCATCATCGAAGCGGTCAATACCTACGGCAAGGATCTGGTCTACGTGCCCACCGGCCCCATGACCAACATCGCTGCTGCCCTGGCCAAGGAGCCTGATATTGCCCAGCGCATCGGCTCCATCGTGCTCATGGGCGGGGCTCTGACCGTGCCGGGCAATGTTGATGCCTGGCAAGAGGCCAATATCTCCCAGGATCCGGACGCGGCCGACGTGCTCTTCCGCTCCGGTGCGCCCGTGACCATGGTCGGCCTGGACGTGACCCTGCAGACCCTGCTCACTTACAAGGAGACCGCCCGCTGGCGGCAGCTGGGTACTGCTGCAGGCACCTTCCTGGCGGATATGACCGACTTCTACATCAAGGCCTACGAGACCACATCGCCCCACCTGGGTGGCTGCGGCCTGCACGATCCGCTGGCCGTGGGCGTGGCCGTGGATCCGACCCTGGTCACCACCCTGCCCATGAACATGAAGGTGGAAACCGAGGGCGCCACTCGCGGGCGTACCATCGGGGACGAGCAGCGGCTCAACGACCCGAACAAGACCATGCGCGTGGCCGTCGGCGTGGACGTGCCCCGCTTCCTGGACGAGTTCATGACCCGCATCACCGGGCTGGCCTCCCAGGCTGACTGAGGTCTGCCGTCCCCGGCAAGTTCACGCAAGAGAAAGAGAATTGAAGGCATCATGTCCGAAAAGCAATCCACCGAGGATTCGACAGCCGTACGATCGCTGATCCTGCTGCTGATTACCTTCGTCCTGGGCACCCTGTGCCTGCAAGGCTTCAACCTGGTCTTCCAGCAGGTCGGCAAGGACGCCGGCGCTCCCGACCAGGCCTCGCTGATCACGGCCCTGCCCAGCATCGTCCTGGGCATCGTCTGCTTCATCTACGGGTCCCTGGGCGACTTCGTATCCCTGCGCAAGCTGGTCACCTTCGGCCTGTGCATACTGTTCGTCGGGTCCGTGTATGGGTACGTGGCCAACACGATCATGGTCCCCAACATCTGGAATGTGATTGCGGCCCGGCTGCTGCAGACTGCGGGTGAACAGGTGGCTGGCTCGGCCTACCTGGTCGTGGCCACCAAGTATCTCAAGCCCTCCCTGAAGGTGATCTTCTTCGGCATCTTCACAGCAGGCTACCAGGTGTCTGCAGCCATCGGCATCTTCGCCGCCGGCCTGCTCAGCTCCATAGCCTGGCAGTACCTCTTCCTGATTCCCGCGGTCACCATCGTCTTCCTGCCCATCCTGCTCAAGAGCCTGCCAACCGGCGGCGGCAACGGTGAGAAGGTGGACTGGCTGGGCTTCGTCATCTTCGGACTGGCCACGGCCCTGCTGACCCTCTTCTTCTCTTACACGGCATGGTGGCTGCTGGCGGCCTCCGCTGTCTGCTACCTGATCTTCGCCCTGTACATCAGCCGGGCCCAGAGCCCCTTCATCACTCCGGACTTCTTCCGCAACAAGCGCTGGCTGATGGGCATTGGGTTGATCCTGATCTTCTACTTCATGAACTACTGCATGTCACCCATCTTCAACGCCATCGGGCGTGACGTTTACAAGGTGTCGACCACCACGGTCTCCCTGCATGTGGTCTGGGCCTTCCTGGTGGCCGCTGTGCTGGGTACCACATCGGGCGCCATCGTGGACAGGATCGGCCGCAAGCCCGCCATCATCATCGCTGCTTGCCTGATGATTCTGGGCTTCGCAGGGTCCGCGCTGGTGGTCAACTCCGGTCTGCTGGCCCTAACACTGACTGCCTGTGTCTACTATGCCGGGGTCGGACTGATGTATTCGCCCATCGTCTCCACCGTACTTGACACCCTGCCTCAGGACCAGTCGGGCCGCGGCGTGGGCATGAACGATCTGGTTATGAACGTGACCGGTTCCATCGGCATCGCCATCATCGGCGGTCTGATGGGCAAACCCAGCCTGGAGGGCTTCAGCATCATGGGCGCCACTGGTCCGGCTGCCAATTACAGCAACCTGCTGCTGATCGGGGCCGCTGTGTCCCTGCTGGGCCTGGTTGTGTATTTGATCTGCAAGAAGACCATCTACGCCACGACTGCAGACCAGAAGTAGAACAGTTGTAGTCGACCGTCCGAGCGCTATAAGAGGAGTTGCTTCCTGTGTTGCGCTTGAGCGGTCGACTGATATGTGTGGTGGGAGCGCGGGAGGAGTGTCGGCTCACTTGGGGTTGAGCCTTTATTGACGCCGGCCTCCCTGCTCCCCCTGTTCTGGCCGGGGGGTGATCCGTTCCCTGCCTGTCTTACTCGTACGAAGTGTGTAGCAGCCGTAGTTGTTCTCTGCGGTGGCGGCGGGATGCCAGCACCCCGCCCATGCCGGTCATGCCGGTGGCCAGGGCGAGCACGATACCTTCCCCTCCGGCCCGGGGGAGCACGCCTGGAGGCGCTACAGGCATGTACGTGTATTGGAGGTTGTTGTAGGTCAGGGTGCTTCCTGCGCCGCCCAGCGTGTAGTCGACGCTGACCGTGACCGTGCCAGGCAGGTGCGCGGGCGTGGTCACGGTGACGCTGTTGCCATCGCCGCGCGTCAGGCCTTTTGCGGCATCGCGGTCGAATTTGACGCCGGTGATCACCGGCTGCAAATTGAACGCCACCGCCACAGGGACCTTAGAGTCGTCGGTAGTGCCGTCACCGAGGTGGCCGTATTCGTTCCATCCCCATGCTTTGGTGTTCCCGTTTTTGTCAATCGCCAGCGAATTATAGTATCCGGCGCTCACTCGCGCAGCGTTCAGCCAGGGGCCGACTGCATTTGTAGACTGCTCGGAGGCAAACACCTTTACAGGGGTAAGCCGATCCCCCGAATCGTTGTTACCGAGCCCACCATACCAGTTGGCTCCCCACGCCAATGTGTTCCCGTCCGTGTCGATAGCCAGTGAATGCCAGCCTCCGGCGCTAATCTGAATGGCTTTCAGCCCTGTGCTTGCATCGGAGGGGTTGCCAGAGTCACGTACGCGCACGGGGACAGTGGAAGATGTTCTGGTGTTGTTGCCGAGCTGGCCATTCGGGTTGTTCCCCCAGGCGTAGGCGTATCCGTCGTTGCCCACGGCCATTGAATGATAAAATCCGGCGCTGATCTGGATGGCTTTCAGCCCCGTATTAACGTTGGATCTTGTCGAGGGATTGCATACGCGTACGGGGACAGAGGAAAACCCACTGCTGGTGTTGTTGCCGAGCTGCCCATATGGGTTGTTCCCCCAGGCGTAGGCGTATCCGTCGCTGCCCAGGGCCAGAGAATAATTGTTCCCGGCGCTGACCTGCACGTAGGTGAAAGCCGACGGCGTGCCTGTAGGCTTCTTCACCATGACCGGCGTAGTCCGGGGGTTGCCGGTCGTCCCGTCGCCGAGCTGGCCATACGCGTTACTTCCCCAGGCGTAGGCGTTCCCATCGCTACCTAGTGCCAGAGAATGATTGCTTCCAGCGCTGACCTGTATAGCTTTCAGCCCTTTGCCTGTGTCAGTGGGGCTGTTGGGGTCGCGTACGCGCACGGGAACAGAATTCGCATTGTCGCCGCTGGTGGTGTTGTTGCCGAGCTGCCCAGCACCGTTGTTTCCCCAGGCGTAGGCGTATCCGTCGCTGCCGAGGGCCAGTGAATGAGAGCCGCCGGCGCTGACCTGCACGTAGGTGAAAGCCGACGGCGTGCCTGTAGGCTTCTTCACCATGACCGGCGTAGTCCGGGGGTTGACGGTCGTCCCATCGCCGAGCTGGCCATACGTGTTGTTTCCCCAGGCGTAGGCGTTCCCATCGCTACCCACCGCCAAGGAAAAACCATAACTATAGTCTGTTGACCCGGCAATCTGGTTGAATTTGATGCCGTTGGTAGTCGCTGGCGGTGTGATGGTGGTCTGCTGCCCTCCTGTCCGGCTGCCTCTGTCGGGATTGATACTCCACGTCTTGCTGGCGCTTGTGCTTGTCCATTTGGCGGTGAGGGTGAGGTTTTGGGTGATGGGTGTGCTGAAGTCGTAGGCGACCTGTCCGGTGAACCATCCGTCGAACTGGTAGCCTTGGCGTACCGGGTCGGGGGAGGGGCGCCTGGCCCTGCCGTATGGGTAGGGGACCTGCTGGTCTGAGGGTTTGGGGTTTCCCTCTCCTGCGTTGAAGTGGACCGTAAATGAGGAACTTCGTCCGGCGTCCCTGGTCAGCGGCTGGTCGACCGTGTAGTTGAGGCTCTTGGTGAAGGGCTGGCTGTCTTGTTTGCCGGTGATGAGGATGGCTGCTGGTCCTGGCTTGCGGGCGGGCATGTCCGCCTGCCAGGCATCGCCGGTTTTGGTGAGTGTGAGCGTCTGGCCGTCCAGGCTGGCTGTTTCCAGTGTGGGGGTCGAGATGGTGTCGAGTCTGGATGGCTTGCCGGGCTGGCCTTGAGCGTCCAGACTCCACTGGCATAGGCTTCCTTGCCTGTTGATGGCGGTGATCCTGCCGTCGGCTTCGGCGGCCTGAATGTAGGACTGGCTGCCGTCGTCCGCCCGCGTGGGCGACTCGCCGGGCTTCCAAGCCCAGAGGCGGCCGTCCGTGCCGGTGATGATGGCCCGGCTGTCGTTGCCGGCGATCCTGCTGGCCTTCTGGCCGTCGGGCAGGCTGACGGTTGCAGGGCTGGCCGTGCTCTCGTTTAGGTACAGGGTCTGCCCGTCCGCGTCCAGGAGGAGGAATCCTCTGTTGAGTGCTTGGGCTTGGATGATGCGCATGCCCGGCTCCTGTTTGACGGGTTCGGGTTCGGCTTTCCCGGTGCTGCTCGTCTCCCAGGTCCAGGTTTGCCCGTGCACGTCCACGGTGAGGATCCGCTTGTTGGAGGCGACGGCGGTGACGGCCTGAGCATGCCCGGGCAGGCCGGTTGCGGCTTGTTCTGTCGGTTTCATGCTCTGGCTGTCTGTCAGGCTGATTTGGAAGGCGTGGACGTGTCCCTGCCGGTCCACCGCCAGCAGCTGGTCATCGTGCATGCTGATGCTGGTGAACCCGGTGTTCCGGTCGGTGTTGAGGATCACGGGTTCAGTCTGTCCGCTGGTCCAGGTGTAGATCCGCTGGTCGGAGCCGAGCGCGGCCTGCAAGTGTCCTGTTGTTGTAACCTGCAGGTAATGGAACCCTTCGGGAGCCTGGGCGGGGAAGGGAACCTGTGATGGCGTGCTGTTTTGCGGCCATGTGTAGATGCTGCCGTCGCCGGTCAGGCCGACGGTCTGGTCGCCTTCGGCCTGGATGCTGGTGTGGTAGGGCTCCTGCCTGTCGGGCGGGTTGATGGTCAGCTGGCTGCCTGATGCGGGTCCGTGGTCCGGGCTCAGCGTCCAGTCTGTGACTTTTGTCCACCGGGCTTTCAGGGTCGTGTCCTGGAGGACGGGGGTCTGCAAGTCGTAGGGCTGGCCGTCAAGCGTCCACCCGTCGAACCGGAAGCCCTCACGTACAGGGTTGTGTTCCGGAGGGGAGGCGAGTGTCCCGGTCTTCACGCTCGCCTGGGTTGGCCTGCTGCCGTCGGCCGGGTCGAAGCGCACCGTATGCGAGGCCTGGTCATCCGTCTGATCGGATGGCTTGTCTGAAGCGGAGTCAGGGCTGTCATGAGTGCCCGTCGGCGGTGACGGGATGTCCGTACCTGGCGTTGCCGAGCTTAACGGCGAGGCGGGTTCCGGAGGTGAGGGCAGGGGTGTGTTGGCTGCGCTGCTGGGGGGAATGGCGGGGGTTTGCTCAGCTACGTGGGGGCCTGATCCGGCGGGTGCAGGAGCGTCCGCCTGCGCGGATGCGACGCCCAAGCCTGCCAGCAGGCCCAACAGGACGGCCGTCATCGCCAACGTGCGACGCAGACGGGAAACCAGACGCATGAAACCAACCCCCCAACCAACATCAAGCGGTATAAACACCGCCTGTCTTGCCATATCTTAACGTCATTACTGTCGGAAAGCCGTATTTCCTGCCTCCGCCAGCCCTGCATCCCATCGCAGGAACCAGTAATGAAAAGCCAGCCGGTCCACGACACCCCTGTTTTCGCCCAACCACCCAGCACACAAACAGCACACATAAGCCAGAGTCAGCCGCCCGGCTGCAATGATCCTCTCGGCTGAGGAGGGCGGCTGCTTACAGCAACTATCTGGGATGTGAGTATGGACAGTGGCTGGGGTGTCTTGTGCTCATGTGCCATCGGCCTGCCTGCCCGCGTTTCGCTATCTGCAGTGTAGAAGCGGGGAGCGCATAACCGCCCTCAATTTTTTGTCAGCAGTAATTGACAATAGTGTGGTGGGGGGGCGCGGGAGGTGTGTCGGCTCACTTGGGGTTGAGCCTTGTATGACGTGCCTCCGTGCGCCCCTTGTAAGCCGGGGCGTGGGGATTGATCCGTCCTGGCCTTTCTTACTCGCGCAAAGTGTGTAGCAGTTGTCTCTGTTCTTTCAGATGGCGGCGGGAGGCCAGCACCCCGCCCATGCTGGTCATGCCGGTGGCGAGGACGAGCAGGACGCCTTCACCGCCGGCTTTAGGCAACACACCCAAGGGTGTGTACGTGTATCTGAGGGAGTCGTAGGTCAGGGTGCTTCCTGTGCCGCCCAGCGTGTAGTCGACGCTGACCGTGACCTCGCCCGGTTCATGAGGGGGCGTGGTCACGGTGACGCTGCCATCGTCCTGGCTTTTAGATATATTCTTGATGGCTATGCCGTCGAAGCTGACACCGGTGATTACTGGAGATAGGTCGAACGTCACCGGCAACGGAACACGATTCGCGTCGTTGCCGCTGGTGGTGCCGTTGCCAAGCTGACCGTACCGGTTGAATCCCCATGCACTTGTGTTACCGTCTTTGCCGATTGCCAGCGAATGATTCCCTCCGGCGCTGATTTGCGCTGTGCTCAGCCAGGGGCCGGCCTTGCTTGTAGATTGATCGGAAGCGAACACCTTCACGGGGGAATGTTGATCGCTCGTGGTGTTGTTGCCGAGCTTCCCATAGTTGTTTTGTCCCCACGCCCAGGCGTTTCCATCCGTGTCGACAGCCAGCGAATGAGCCCATCCGGCGCTCACTTGCACAGCCTTCAGCACTGTACTTGTATCCTTTGGGTTGAGAAGCACCGAACTGGGGACAGGATTCCTTAGGCTGCTTGTGCTGCCGTTGCCGAGTTGGCCATAGTCGTTGTGCCCCCATGCCCATGTGTTCCCGTCTTGGTCGATTGCCAACGAAAGAGAGCCTCCGGCGCTGACTTGGACAGCTTTGAGCACCGTGCTCGCATGCTTGGGATCGAGCAGCACCGAGCTGGGAGTAGGATTCGCGTTAGTGCCGCTGGTTTTTCCGTTGCCGAGTTGGCCATAGTCGTTGCGTCCCCATGCCCATGTGTTCCCGTCTTGGTCGATTGCCAGCGAATGGAAATCCCCGGCGCTGACTTGGACAGTTTTGAGCACCGTGCTCGCATGCTTGGGATCGAGCAGAACTGACTGAGGGGTGTTAGTGCCCCTGGTATTTCCGTTGCCGAGCTGGCCGTTGTCGTTGTTTCCCCATGCCCATGTGTTCCCGTCTTGGTCGATTGCCAGCGAAAACAACCTTCCGGCGCTCACCTGTATGGCTTTCAGCCCCGTATCAACGTTGGATCCTGTGGAAGGATCGCATACGCGCACGGGGACGGACGAAAAGCTTGTTGTGTTGTTGCCGAGCTGGCCGTTGTTGTTGTTTCCCCAGGCGTAAGCGTATCCGTCGCTGCCCACGGCCAGTGAATGATCGGTTCCGGCGCTGACCTGCACGTAGGTGAAGTCAGCCGACACGCCCGCAGGCTTCTTCACTATGACTGGTGTATTTCGGTTGCTGGTATTTCCGTTGCCGAGCTGGCCGTAGTTGTTGAATCCCCAGGCGTAGGCATTGCCGTCGCTGCCCACAGCCAAGGAGAAGTTGTTGGTGCCTGAGCTGCTGACTTGGCTGAATTTGGTGCCGTTGGTAGCCGCTGGCGGAGTAATCGTGGTCTGTTGTCCTCCTGTCTGGCTGCCTTTGTCGGGGTTGATCTTCCATGTGTTGTTGGGGTCTTTTAAGGTCCATTTGGCGGTGAGGGTGAGGTTTTGGGTGACGGGTTTGCTGAAGTCGTAGGCGGTGTTGCCGGTGAACCATCCGTCGAACTGGTAGCCGTCGCGTGTTGGGTCGGGGGAGGGTCGTTTGGCCCTGCCGTACGGGTAGGGGACCTGCTGGTCTTCGGGTTTGGTGTTTGCTTCGCCTGTGTCGAAGGTGACTGTATGGGTGGTGTCTGTAGTGGCGTCTCTGGTCAGGGTCTGGTCGACGATGTAGTCCAGGCTCTTGGTGAAGTGCTGGTTGTCCTGCCTGCCGGTGATGGTGATGGCGGCTGGTCCGGGCTTGCGGGCGGGTATGTCCGTCTGCCAGGCGTCGCCGGTCTTGTTGAGTTTGAGGGGCTGACCGTCCAGGCTGGCTGTTTCCAATGTGGGCGCGGTGCTGGTGTCGAGCTTGGATGGCTTGCCGGGTTTGCCTTGAGCGTCCAGGCTCCACGTGAACATGGCGCCCTTCGTGTTGGTGGCGGTGATCCTGCCGTCGGCTTCGGCGGCCTGCGTGTAGGCTTGGCTCCCGGCGTCCGCCCGCTTGGGTGCCTCGCCGGGCTTCCAGGCCCAGAGGCGGCCGTCCGTGCCGGTGATGACGGCCTGGCTGCCGTTGGTGGTGATTGAGCGGGCTTTCATACTTTCCGGCAGGCTGGCGGCTGTTATTTTGGTCGAGCCGTCGGCCAGGTACCAGGCGTGCCCGTCCGCGTCCTGGAGGATGAGCCCCTTGCTGAGGGCTTGGGCTTGGATGATGCGCATGCCCGGCTCCTGTTCGATGCGTGAAGGCTCGGCTTTTCCAATCTTGCTCGTCTCCCAGGTCCAGGCCTGCCCGTCCGCGTCTACGATGAGGATCCGTTTGTCGGAGGCGACGGCGGCGACGGCCTGCGCCTGCCCGGGCAAATCTACTGTGGCTTGTTCGACGGGCTTTATGATTGGGTTTTGCGTGTCGGCCTGGCCGGCCTGGAAGGCGTGGACCTGTCCCTGCCGGTCCACCGCCAGGAGGCGGTCATCGTGCATGCTGATGCTCGTGAATCCGGTGTTCCGGCCGGTATCGAGGATGGTGGGCGTGACCTGCCGGCTGTTCCAGGTGTAGATCCGCTGGTCGGATCCCAAGGCGGCCTGCAGTTCGCTGCCGGCTGCGGCCTGCAGATAGTGGAACCCTTCGGAAGCCCGGGCGGGGAAGGTCACCTGTCTGGGTGTGCCCTCCTGCGTCCATGAATAGATGCGGCCGTCGCCGGTCAGGCTGAGAAACTGCTTGTCAGAAGCCTGGATGCAGGTGTAATAGGGCTCCTGCGTGTCGGGCGGGCTAATGGCCAGGCGGGTGCCGGAGGCGGGCCCGTGGTCCGGGCTCAGCGTCCAGTCCGTGATCCTGGTCCACTGGGCTTTCAGGGTCGTGTCTTGGAGGACCGGGGTTTGGAAGTCATAGGGCTGGCCGTCAAGCGTCCACCCGTCGAACCGGAAACCATCACGCCGGGGATTGCGTTCCGAAGCAGAGACAAGAGTCCCGGTCTTCACGCTCTCCTGTGTCGGTTTGCTGCCGTCGGCAGGGTCGAAGCGCACCACGTGCACGGCCTGGGCATCCGTTGTTTCTGTTGATTTGGTCGGAGCTGATTCGCCGCTGCCTGTACTGCCCGTCGGCGATGAGGGAGCATTTGGGCTTGCTGTTGCGGTGCTTAACGGCGATGCTGTTGTCAGAGGCGATGGCGAGGGAAGTTGAGTATTTGATGCACTGCTGGGGAAAGAGGCGGGATTTTGCTCAGCTACGCGAGGGGTCTGACGACCCCCCCCCCCGGTGAGGATAGGAGCGTCCGCTGCGTTGGCGGACGCGACGCCCAAGCCTGCCAGCAGGCTCAGTAGGACGATCATCATCGCCGAAACGGAACGCAGACGGGAAACCAGATGCATGACTTATAAACCCCTTACCAACACCAAGCGAATCCAACTGCTCGCCTATAACGTCTTATCTGTCGGAAAGTCCTTCTGTCTTCCAATGCCAGCTCAGCATCAGATTGCACGAGCCATAGCGGAAAGCCAGCCGTTTCCCGACACCCCTATCTTCACCATACCACCAAGTTAAAAAGCAACACAAAGCAATTGGTGGTAAGTCATTTGGAATTATTTGCAATATGGACCGTATAATCGTCGGTTTTTATGGCATAACAGCAATTCCGATTAATTGCATTACTGGTGGAGCTGCACGCAAGCATCGCTCCTATTGGCTCTTATCTCCTTCACGAAGTTCAGCATGTGCCTGGCGATAGAGGCTGAAGGGCGGATCTAGTCTGGAGTGCCCCAACATCTTGGGGGATTCGACTGCATTAACGTGCCTCAGATTGACGCCGCTATGTCTTTGCTTGATCGGCAAAACGACCATCTGCTTTAAGCTTGTCGGCCAATAATAGACCGGTTGTCAGGTTTGTTCCTGATGCAGGATAATCGGCTGACTGCGCGCGATAAAAGCTGCTGCTTCCACTATTGCAGCCGTGTGGTCGATTGATAGATGTGGTGGGGGCGCGAGAGGGGTGTCGGCTCCCTTGGGGATTGAGCCTTGAATGACACTCGCCTCCGTGCGCCCCCAGTGAGGCCGAGGCGGGGGGATTAATCCGTCCCGGTCTTTCTTACTCGTGCGAAGCGTGTGACAGCTGTCGCTGTTCCCTCCGGTAGCGACGAGCTGCTATGACACCCCCCATGCCGATCATGCCGGTGGTCAGGGCGAGCAGTATGCCTTCCCCGCCGGCCTGAGGGAGCACGCCCAAAGGCGTGTAGGTATATCTGAGGGTGGTGTCCGGCTTTTGGGCTGCGCCGCCCAGCGTGTAGTCGACGCTGACCGTGACCGTGCCCGGCTCATGAGCGGGTGTGACCACTGTGACGCTGCCGTCATCTTGGCTTTTGGGTAGGTCCTTTACGACGGTGCGGTCGAATGTGATGCCGGTGATCACCGGCTGCAGGTTGAACACTACTGGTACTGGGGCTAAACTCCGACTCCCTGCGTCGGGATTGCCGAGTTGGCCATAGTAGTTGTATCCCCATGTTCTGGCGCTCCCCTCCTCGTCGATTGCCAACGAATGCCAGCCTCCACTACTGATCTGTGTAGCGTTCAAGCATGGGCCTAGTGAGCTTGTGGATTGGGTGGAGGCGAATACCTTCACCGGAGAATGCTGATCATTCGTGGTGTTGTTGCCGAGCTGGCCATACTCATTACTCCCCCATGCCCAGGCCCTTCCCTCCTCGTCGATTGCCAGCGAATGCTTAAATCCGGCGCTTGCTTGTATTACTTTCACCTCCTTGTTTTCGGTGGTGGGGAATTGTACGGACGCGGGAAGAGAATTCGCGTTTTTGCCGCTGGTGCTCCCGTTGCCGAGTTGGCCATAATAGTTGTATCCCCATGCCCAAGCCTGGCCATCAGTGTCGATTGCGAGCGAGTGCCAGCCTCCTGCACTGACCTGTACAGCTGTAACGCTGCCTGACTCTTTCTTGGGGTATTGCACCAGCGTGGGAGCGGTATTTGTACTACTATCGCCGTTGCCGAGTTGGCCATACCTGTTGTATCCCCATGCCCAGGTGTTGCCTTCATTGTCGATTGCCAGCGAATGCTCATACCCGGCACTTGCTTGTATTACTTTCACCTCTTTGTCCTCAGTTATGGGGAATTTTGCGCGTACCGGAATAGAATTCGCGACATTAGACGCACTGCTAGTGCCGTTGCCGAGCTGGCCATAGTGATTACGTCCCCATGCCCAGGTGCTTCCATTTGCATCAATTGCCAGCGAATGTTCGCCTCCGGCACTCACTTGTATGGACTTCAGTCCCGTGGTCGCATTGGATCTGGTAGCGGGGTCACGCACTCGCAAGGGAGCAGTGGAATAACCGCCGTTGGTATTGTTGCCAAGCTGGCCATATGTGTTGTCTCCCCAGGCGTACACGTATCCGTCGCTGCCCAGGGCAAGCGAATGCCCATCTCCGGCGCTAACCTGTACATAGGTGAAATCATTTGGTAGATTCGTATATATCATGGGATTGGGCTTCTTCACCACGACCGGCTTGTCTCGTTGAGTAGTGGTCCCATCGCCAAGCTGGCCATAGTCATTGTTCCCCCAAGCGTAGGCGTTTCCATCACTGCCCACAGCCAAGGAAAAAGCAAACCAAGTGCTTTTTGAGCTGCTGATCTGGTTGAATTTGATGCCGCTGATATTGGCGGGTGGGGTGATGGTGGTCTGTTGCCCGCCAAGCTGGCCACCCTTGTCAGGGTTGATCTTCCAAGTGTTGCCCGGGTTCTTGGGTGTCCATTTGGCGGTGAGCGTGAGGTTGTCTGTGACAGGCTTGCTGAAGTCGTAGGCGACGTTTTTGATGAACCACCCGTCAAACAGGTAGCCTTGACGGGCCGGATCGGGGGAGGGCCGCTGTACCCTGCCGTACGGATAGGAGACCTTCTGGTTGCTGGGTGTCGGGTCTCCCTCGCCTGTGTTGAAGTAAACCGTGTAGCTGGTTTCTGTTTCGGTGTCCCTGGTCAGCGGCTGGTCTACGGTGTATTGGAGACTTTTGGTGAAGGTCTGGTCATCCTGCCTGCCGACGAGTGTGATGGTGGTTGGTCCGGGCTTGTGGGCTGGGGCATCTGCCTGCCAGGTATGATTCTTTCCGGTGAGTTTCAGCGGCTGGCTGTCCATACTGGCTGATTCAAGGGTGGGCACCTGAGTGGTGTTGAGCCTGACCGGTTTGCTGAGTTGGCCTTGAGCGTCCAGACTCCACGTGAGTATGCTGCCATGCTTGTCGATGGCGGTGATCTTGCTGCCAACACTGGCGGCTTGTACGTACTTCTGATTCCCGTTGTATACGCGCATCGGCGTTTCGCTGGGCTTCCACGTCCAAACGCATCCCTCTGTGTCTGTGATCAAGGCCTGGTCCTCGTTGGCGATGATCCAGCTGGTCTGCGCGCCGTCCGGCAAGCCGACCAGGTTCATGTTGGTTGTGCCGTCGGCCAGGTACCAAGCCTGACCGTCCGCGGCCAGGAGGAACCCCTGGTTGAGAGCTGCTGCTTGGATGATGCGTCTGCCCTGGTCCTGCTTGACGCGTGCTGGTTCGGCTTTTCCAATCTTGCTCGTCTCACAGGCCCAGGCCTGCCCGTCCGCGTCCAAGATGAGGATCCGCTTGTTGGAGGCGGCGGCGAGGATGGCCTGCGCTTTTCCGGGCAGGCTGGTTGCGGCTTGTTCTGTCGGTTTTATGCTCTGGTTGTCTATTGGGTCGGTTTGGAAGAGGTGGACTTGTCCTTGCCGGTCCACCGCTAGCAGCTGATCATCGTGCATGCTGATGCTGGTGAACCCGGTGTTCTGGTCAGTGTTGAGGATGGTGGGCGTGGCTTGTGCGCTGGTCCAGGTGTAGATCTGCTGGTCGGATCCTAAGGCGGCATCCCAATGGCTGCCGGCTGCGGCCTGCAGGTAATGGAACCCGTCGGCAGTATGGGTGGGGAAGGGGACCTGCTTTGGTGTGCTTTCCTGCATCCATATGTAGATTCTGCCATCGCCGGTCAGTCCGACAGTCTGGTCGCCTGCGGCGTGGATATTGCTGAAACGTGGTTCTTGCTTGTCGGGCGGGCTGATGGTCAGACGGGCTCCGGAGGCGGGCCCGTGGTCCGGGCTCAGCGTCCAGTCCGTGATTTTCGACCACTGAGCTTTCAGGGTCATATTCCGGAGTACTGGGGTTTGGAAGTCATAGGGCTGGCCGTCAAGCGTCCACCCGTCGAACCGGAAGTCCTCACGTTGCGGATTCTTTTCCGGAGAGGTGGCTAAAGACCCGGTTTTCACGGCTGCTTTGGTTGGTGTGCTGCCGTCGGCCGGGTCGAAGTGCACCTCGTGTGCATCTTGATCATCCGTTTTTTCTGATGATTTAGCCGCAACGGAGTTTGTGCTGTCAAGTGTTCCCGTCGTTGATGACGGGGTGACTGGACTCGCTGTTGGGCTTAATGGTGTGGTGGCTTGTAATACCGATGGTGAGGGCAGTGGTGTGCTGGTTGTGCTGCTGGGGGTAATGCCTGGGGTTTGTTTAGCTACGCGAGGGGTCTGACGACCCCCCCCCCCCGGTGAGTACAGGAGCGTCCGCCTGGGCGGATGCGACGCTCAGACCTGTTAGTAGGCTCAGCAGGACGGTCGTCATTGCCAAGATGCGGCGCAGACGGAAAACCATATGCATGAAACCAAAACCCCTTCACCAAACGTCAAGCGGTGTCAAAGCCGCCTGCACATAACGTCTTGTCTGTCGGAAAGTCCTTCTGTCTTTCAATGCCGACTCAGCATCAGATTGCACGAGCCATAGCGGAAAGCCATCTGTTTTCCGACACCCCTATTTTCACCATACCACCAAGTTAAAAAGCAACACACGAAGTAATTTGTGGTAAGTGATTTGGAATTATCTGGTTTATAGACCGTGTCATCGTCGGTTTTTACGGCAGCACAGTAATTTCGATTAATCGCATCACTGGTGAAAGCGCTGCGTGAGCATTACCCTATTGAATCTCGCCCCCGCCACGATATTCATCACTGATTGGCCATAGAACGCTGATAAACAACTGAATCGGCGGGGGTTTCAGCATCTCAAAGCAGCCGACTATAGAAGCTTGCTCTTGCTTGGTCTGCAAAAAGACGACCCAGACAAGCATGGTAACAAGTAGCAAACAACCATAGGTTTTGTTCCTGACACGAAACAATAACCTCCAACGTCAAGAGCAGTTGCTTCCTTTATCGCTGTCGTGTGGTTGATCAATAAGTGTGGTGGGGATGCGGGAGGGGCGTCGGCTCACTTGGGGATTTGAGCCTTTAGTGACGCTTGCTTCCCTGCTCCCCTTATTCTGGCAGGAGGTGGGGGGGGGGATATATGCCCCCGGCCTTTCTTACTCGTGCAAAGCGTGCAATAGATGGTGTTGCTCTCTCCGGTGGCGGCGGGAGGCCAGCATCGCGCCCATGCTGGTCATGCCGGTGGCCAGGGCGAGCATGATGCCTTCCCCTCCGGCCCGGGGAAGAACGCCTGCAGACAGGTACGTGTATCTTGAAGGAGGTGTCGGTCAAAGTCTGTCCTGAGCCGCCCATCGTGTAGTCCACGCTGACCGTGACCGTGCCCGGCACGTGCGCGGGCGTGAGCACGGTGACGCTGTTGCTGTTGCTGATATTGTTCAGATTCGTGCCGGGGCTAGTGTCGAACCTGGCTGCGCTGATCACCCGAGACAGGTTGAACTCCACTAACACTGGGGCATAGGCATCTTTGTAGCTGTTGTTGCCGAGCTGACCATAGCCGTTGTATCCCCATGCATACGTGTATCCATCCTTGCCGATAGCCAGAGAATCCCAATTTCCCGCACTGACCAGAGTGCTGTTCAGACTTAGATCAGTGTTGTTTGGGGATCCAGGATTTCGCACTTTTGCTGGTTGTCTGTGAACAGTGGAACTGTCATAGTTGGTATAACCGAGTTGGCCGTAATCGTTTCGTTCCCACGACCATGAAATTCCATTGTTGTTGACAGCTAGGGACGTGTCGTATCCCGCACTGACCTGGCTGGCTTTGAAGGGGATAGTGGGATTGTCGGGATTATATGTTCGGGCTGGGGGAAGAATATCATCATTCGTCGTATTCTGTCCGAGTTCGCCCCAATAATTCCATCCCCACGACCAGGTGTTTCCTTGGGCATCAATCGCCATGGAATGCTCAAAACCGGCGCTGATCTGAACGCTTTTCAAGCTTTTGCTTGTATCTTTGGGATTGTTCGGGTCGCATACACACCCAGGAACAGGATTCGCACCGTTGAAGCCGCTGCTGGTGCCGTTGCCAAGCTGACCAGACGTGTTGTGTCCCCATACGTACGCGTTACCGTCGCTGCCCACAGCCAAGGAAACACTATTGTGCATCTTGCCAGATCCAATTGAATTGCTGATTTGGTTCACTTTAACGCCGCTGCGGCTGTATGGCGGGGTGATGGTGGTGGTCTCATCGCCTGGCTGGCTTTCCTTGTTGGGGCTGATGGTCCAGCGAGGGGCGAGCATGATGTTTTTGGTGGCGGGTGTGCTGAAGTTGTAGGCGGTGTTGCCGGTGAATTATCCGTCGAACTGGTAGCCGTTGTGCGTCGGATCTGGGTTGGGCCGTTGCACTCGCCCGTACGGGTAGAGGATCTGTTGGGGTTGGGGTGCCTTGCCTCCTCCTGTTGTATTGAAGCTTACCATGTAGGTGGAGCCAGGCTGGGCGTCTCTGGACAGAGTCTGGTCGACCATGTATTTGAAGCTCCTGGTGAAGGACTGGTTGTTTTGTTTGCCGGTGATGAGGATGGCGGCTTGTCCGGACGTGTGTGCAGGTATATTCGTCTGCCAGGTGAGTGTCAGTGGCTGGCTGTCTCCACCGTGGGTGCTGTGCTGGCATTGATTCTGCCTGGCTTGCCCTGCCGTCATCGCCGATGCACGACGCAGACGAGAAGCCAGACGCATGAAATCAAAACCCCTCACATCGGCAAGCGAAGCCATCATCGCTTGCCTATAAACGTCTTGTCTGGCGAAAAGCTGCCCGGTGTGCCAGCGTCAGCACTGCACCAGTCGAAAAGGCCATGACGAAAAGCGCTCAGATCCTCAACACTTCAGCATTGAACATACCATCGAAAGAAAATATAGCTGTATTGTTAACCAACCGCGGTAGTAGCGAAAGCGACGCGTAAGCGGCGCACCGTCAATCAATATTCACCTTTAAGTCCTTGTCTGTCTGGCGATAGAATGAGCTGACATATCAGGCGTGAGGGAAGCGACGACCATAGTGACGACTTTGGACGATGTGGCCGGTGAGGCCGGGGTGTCGCGGATGACTGCATCCAATGCCCTACGGGGCAAATCCTCAGTCAAGCCCGCCACGGCGCGTCGGGTGTTGGAGGCGGCGCAACGTCTGGGATACCGGCCCAATCTGGCGGCCCGGCGACTCAGCTCGGGCAGGTCCGGGATCATCGGCTTCTCCACTGTGGAGCTGGACCGTTCGCCCTTCTCGGCGGCCCTGGCGGCGGCGGTATCGGATCAGGCCTTCAGCATGGGGTATCAGACGCTAATCCAGCAGACGCGGCAGATGGCCAGCTACGAGTCGTCCATGGTGGCAGACATCGCCACCCAATTTTGCGAGGGAACCATCCTGTCCGCGCCGGTCCTGTCAGCTGATTCTATCGCCGCGCTCAATCGGCGCTATCCCTTGGTGGTTTTCGACGGTCCGCGGCTGGACTCATCCGTAGACACCGTGCGCAGTCCTAACCGTCAGGGTGCCCAGGCAGCAGTGGAGCATCTGATAGACCATGGTTGTCGGCGGATTCTGGTTCTTGGCACCTCATACAAAACCCCAGACCAGCTGGCTCAGACCAGCCTAGGGCGGGAACAGCGACTCTTGGGTGCCATGCAGGCAGCACAAGGTCATGGAATCCGCCTGGGGCCTGAAGATGTGGTCGCCTGTGACTGGGATCAGGGCAGCGCCGACCAGGCCATGGTCGCTCTGCTGGCTCGCCGCAGGGATTTTGACGCGGTCTTCGCCCTGACGGATGTGGTGGCCATCGGGGCCCTGCACGCGCTAGGTGCACATGGTGTGCGAGTACCCGAGCAGGTAGCCCTGATTGGTTTCGACGGGCTGGAAGTGTCCCGCTTCCTTACACCTGCCCTTTCGACCATTCGCGTAGACACTGACCGGGTGGCGGTCGAGTGCCTGCGACTGCTCATGGCTCGGATGAAGGATCCGTCCGGTAGACATCAGCCCGAGCAGGTGGACCTGCCCTTCACACTGGTGGAGGCTGGCAGTACAGCCCGGTTCTGAACTCTTCAACCGCGAATCAGTGCCAGAGTCAGCAGGTCAGGGGTGGGGCCTTCGCCTCCGGCTTGGACCTGTACCCTGACAGCCCGGTCGGGCAGAGCGTTCAGTCCACGACCGGTCAAGGGGTAACGGTCCAGTATTCTGCCGTTTTCGTGGCTTCTTACGGGCTGGCCCAATTCCAGGCCTTCGGTCCGCAGGGAGTAGGGTGCGGCGCTGTGCTGGTCCCGCATGGCAACCTCCAGCATTTTCGCGCCGCCGGTGGCATCCCGCAGCCGGTATGAGAAGCAGCCCCCAGCCAGGGCGTGACGGGTGTTGATTCCCTCAATCAGCTCCTGCCGGTCATTCCTGCCCTGATACTCGTGGTCGATTTCGGACTGCTGGGACCCGCAGTCCACCCGGTCGCAGACCTGCAGCTCATGGGCCTGCTCCTGTGCATCGATCTCTTCCAGGGCTCGGTGAACACGGTCCTTATCGCCATCCTTCGCCCAGGGTAGGTAGACCGAGTATCGCGAGGCTTCGATGGAGGTGAAGGGGACCAGTAGCAGGCGCGAATCGGTCCACCCTTGTTTTCCGGTCTTGGGTCTGGAGACGGCCACTTCTATGGCGCCGTCGTCCTGGGGGTGGGACAGCAGGAAGTCCTGGGGCGCTCCCTGGAGCACGGGCAGGTCGCCCAGCGGACGCAGGGGACCGGAGGCGATGTGCCCGGCACGGGAGTCGTCAGCCTTCAGGCCTATCAGGTCGGCATCGTCGCTACGGGCGGCCATGACCTTGACGCCGCGCAGCAGGCTGACCCAGTCCGAACCGTCCGGCAGCGGCTCGGCAGTCACCCGGACCTGGTGGCGCAGCTCCAGGCTCACTCGGCCGGTCCAAGTCAGATGCAGGTGGTCGAAGCGGGGGCCGCCATCCGAATCGGACTTCGCCGGCTCGACGGTCATGTTTGCCTGGCCTTGCCTGATCCGGTAGTTGGCATCCTCCAGCCACCAGGGATGACGCAGGTAGAGGTCCAGGGTCTGCTGGCTTTGGTCGTCGGCTTCTAGATCCAGGCATCCAATATTGGTGGTCCCGGGGCCAGGAGCGTAGGCCAGGCTGATCCGCAGCCCGCGCTGGGACCAGTCCAGGCTGGCAGGGATGAAGAGGTTGACCGCCAGAGACGCGGATTCCTGGTCAGGATTCTTTCCGGGTCGGCGCTCGAAGATCATGGCGCCGTAGCGGGCGTGGTTTTCCAGGCCGGTGCCCACGCAGCACCAGAAGGAACGCTGTGCGCTGGAATAGACCCTATAGTGCCGGGGTCGCATGGGGGTGAAGTAGACGAAGCCATGCTCGCGGATGCCCACCGTGGAGACCAGATGGTTGACCAGTACCCGCTCATAGAAATCCAGGTAGCGGGCTTGTCCGGTGCGGTCGTAAAGGCGCAGTGCCAGCTTGGCCATGTTGTAGCTGTTGCAGGTCTCCAGGCCTTCGCGGGAGGTGACCATGGCCGAGAAATCATCGGGTGGATTGAAATGCTCGGAGACGGAATGGGCCCCGATGGAGACCGTGCGCTTGTCCACCACCCCATGCCAGAAGGTGTCCACGGCTTTGCGGAAGGCCTCGTCTCCGGTGATCTCGGCCAGACGCTCGTAGCCCAGGACCTTGGGTATCTGTGTATTGGCGTGCAGGCCGGTCAGCTGGTCCTTGCCGGCGGCCAGCGGCTCGAAGAAGGGGCGGTCGGTCAAGCGACGGGCCTGGCGGAGATAGCGGTCCTTTCCGGTCAGCTGATAGAGGCGGGCGAAGGCCTCGTTCAGGCCCCCGTACTCGCAGGTCAGCATGGTCTGAAAATTCTGTTCGTCGATATTATCCACCAGGTCGCACCACCAGTCGGCCAGGCGCAGGACCATAACGCGGGCCATGTCGGAGGCGCTCTTGGTTTGGAAGGACTGCCAGCAGTCCATCAGACCGGCGAAGAGCTTGTGCAGGTTGTAGAGGGGCACCCAGGAGCCCAGCAGATCGAAGGACTGGGCCTGCACGTGGTCCTGCCGCAGGTTCCGGAAGAGCTCGGCGCTGTGAGGCATGCCGCCCAGAAAGCCGTCGCCCGAGGCATCCTGGCACTCGAGCAGGCCGGTCAGCATGCGGGTGGCGCGCTCCAGAAAGGGCCAGGTTTGCAGACTCTGCCAGTAGGCCGCCAGTCCGGACAGGTAGTGGCCGCCGATGTGGCCGTCCAGACCCATGGATTCCCAGTTGGGGTATGGATTCGCCTTGGCGGGCAGACCTGCCTCGCGCCGATAGGGGGCCAGGAGGCGATCGGGATCCAGACTGAGCAGGTAGTCTGAGCCGGCCTGCTGTGCATCGGCATAGATGCTGCCGGGGGTCAGTCGGACCTGGGATGGTGCGAAGCGGACATCCGGTCCAGGATGGTTTTGCGCTGATTGGGATTGATGGCGTGCGTCGGTCATGGCTCCTCCTTGCGACGATTCGACGGCTGTGTTTGGGGTGCCGTTCGGACAGGCCTGCGGTGGCTGAGCTGTCGGCGTTGCTGACGTTAATTGTAGCGCTACATATACGGTAATGTCGCGGTATAAGCCATTGTCCATGTTGGCGATGTTGCCATGCGATGCCATTGCCGCTCTGAAGGAAGTATATGGGTGGCCCCATTGCGTCGGGGGAGTTGGGGCCACCCCTGTGGTCCGGGCTTTGTGTTGGGGATAGTGATAACCCGGACCTTCTTACACAAGAGAAGTCTTTATTGTTGTCGGCTGAGGGTTCCCAGCCGGTGGCGTCTGGCTGCTGCAGCGCATGCGAAGGCGAGCAGCCCGGCGACTAACAGGGGAAGCAGGCCGCCTCCTCCTGCCGAGGGCAGCAGGCTGATGGAGGTGTACCGATACGTGTTGCTGGTATCGGGGGTTTGGGCTGCTCCATCCAGCCTCCAGTCAATGGTGACGGTTGACGTGCCGGGCATGTGTGCCGGCGTGGTCGCCGTCCAGGTGCCGTCGTGGTTCTTGGTCAGGTCAGGGGCTTCCACATTGTCGAACAGGACATGCGTGGGGGTGCCTTGCCCGGGGAAATTGTCCATGGCCGGGCTGGCGGCCTGGGTGTTGCCGGCGTCGCGGCCCAGCTGACCATTGGTGTTGTTTCCCCAGCTGTAGAGGTTGCCGTCAGAGCCCAGGGCCAGACTGTGCCATGCTCCTGCGCTGGCTTGGGTGAACGTGATGCCTGCCGGCGTATCGGTTTTGCCTGGCATGTCTGCCGGGGTTTTGCTGGTGTCGCGGCCCAGGCGCCCATGGCTGTTGTCTCCCCAGGTGTAGAGGTTGCCGTCGGAACCTAAGGCGATGGAATGTTCGTCTCCTGCGCTGGCTTGGGTGAAGGCGAGATCTGTCGGGATGTTGGCTTTGCCTGGCTTGTCTGCGGGTGTGCTGTTGGTGTCGCGGCCCAAGCGTCCATTGTCGGGATTGCCCCAGGTGTAGAGGCTGCCATCGTCGCTTACGGCCACGGAGTGGCTTCCGCCTGCGCTGGCCTGGGTGAAGACGATGCCTGCAGGTGTGTCGGCCTTACCGGGCTTGTCTGCCGGAGTGCTGGTGGTGCTGCGTCCGAGTTCGCCGTGGGTGTTGCCACCCCAGGTGTACGCATTCCCCTGAGTGTCGAGAGCCACTGTGTGGCACCAGCCAGCACTGACGCTACTGAA
Source organism: Bifidobacterium sp. wkB338 (assembly GCF_003688325.1). NCBI lineage: Bacteria > Bacillati > Actinomycetota > Actinomycetes > Bifidobacteriales > Bifidobacteriaceae > Bifidobacterium > Bifidobacterium sp. wkB338. Next base: position 6,594 of record NZ_NPOR01000007.1, on the reverse strand, counting down.
AGTGACGTCTGCCGGAGTGTCGGCTTTTCCAGGCTTGTCAGCAGGGATGCTGCTGGTGTCGCGGCCCAGTCGGCCGGCGCTGTTGTCTCCCCAGGTGTAGAGGTTGCCGTCCGAGCCCACGGCTACCACATGCGATCCGCCTGCGCTCGCCTGGGTGAAGGTGACGCCTGCCGGGGACTCCACCTTGTTGGGCCTGTTGGCTGGTTTGCTGCTGGTGACGGCACGGCCCAGCTGGCCTCGGCTGTTGTCTCCCCAGGTATAGAGGCTGCCATCGGAGCCCAGGGCCACGGAAAATCCATAGCCTGTGCTGGCATGTACGAAGTTGACGCCTGCAGGGGCCTCCGCTCTGCCGGGATGGCTGTCCTGCTTGTCGGCGGTGTCGCGGCCCAGCTGCCCATGGCTGCTGTTGTCTCCCCAGGTGTAGAGGCTGCCATCGGAGCCCACAGCCGCGGAATGGAGGTCTCCTCCGTCGACTTGGCTGATGCGGATGCCGCGTTTCATCGGCGGGGTCAGTGTGACGGTCTGGCCGCCTGATTCGGGACCGCTGGCCTTGTCGAGCTTCCACTTGGTGTCGGCACTGCTCCAGTGGGCGGTCAGGTTCACCTTGCCGGTGACCGGCCTGCTGAAATCGTAGGCTGTATCGCCGGTGAACCATCCGTCGAACAGGTAGCCCCTCTTGGTTGGATCCTTGGCGGGGCGTTTCACATGGTCGCCCTCCGTCACGAGTTGGAGGTAGAACCCACTGCCACCGGCGGGGTCGAAAGCGATAAGGTAAGTGCCCAGGTACCTGTAGGGCAGATGCGCGTCTGGACGCTTGCCGTTCATCTTCCAGGTGACGGCCACATCCACCCCGCCATGCTCATGTCTGGGTGTGGTGACGCTCCAGGTGCCGTCCGTGTTGGCGGTCAGGTTGGTGCCGGGCGTCCCGCCGAAACTCACCTTGTCGGGTTTGGGATCCTCGGGGAAGGCGACCATGCCGGGACGGCTGTCATAGTTGCCGCTGGTGCGGCGTCCCAGCTGGCCGTACTTGTTTTCTCCCCAGCTGTAGAGGTTGCCGTCGGAGCCGATGGCCAGGGAATGGGAATAGCCTGCGCTGACCTGGGTGAATTTTGCGACGCCTGTCGGCATGGTCACCTTGCCTGGCTTGGTACCGTATAAAGCCGATCCGGTGTCGCGTCCCAGCTGGCCCCGATTGTTTTCTCCCCAGCTGTAGAGGTTGCCGTCCGATCCCAGGGCCAGGGTATGCCTGAGTTCTGTGCTGACCTGGGTGAATTTCGTCACGCCTGCCGGCATGGTCACCTTGCCCGGTCTGCCGTTACGGTAGGGATAACCGCCGGTGTCCCGTCCTAGCTGGCCGTGTTCGTTCCATCCCCAGCTGTAGAGGTTGCCGTCTGAGCCGGTGGCCAGGGATGTCCACTCTCCGGCCGCGATCCAAGTGAATTTTGTGATGCCTTCCGGGGTGGGCACTTTGACCGGTTGGCCGTCTTTTCCCGCCAAAGCGGTGTCGCGTCCCAGTTCGTCATAACTGTTGTCCCCCCAGGTGTAGAGATCGCCGTCCGAGTCGAGGGCCATTGAGTAGAAGGTCCCTGCGCTGAGCTGAGTGATTTTCGTAATGCCTGCTGGCATGGGCACCTGGTCTGGCTTGACGTCGTATGGGGCGGAACCCGTGTCGCGTCCCAATTCACCGTGCTTGTTTTCTCCCCAGCTGTAGAGGTTGCCGTCTGATCCTAGGGCCAGGGAATGCCATTTTCCTGCGCAGGCTTGGGTGAAGCGGACGCCGGCCGGGGCAGTGACCAGGCCCGGCTGATTGTCTATCTCGGGGTCGTCTTTCGGGGACTTGCTGACGGTCTCGCGCCCCAGTTCGCCGTAACTGTTGTGTCCCCAGCTGTAGAGGTTGCCGTCCGAACCGATGGCCAGGGAGTGGTAGTAGCCTGTGCTGACCTGGGTGAAGTGGACACCATCTGGCGGAGTGATAAGGCTCGGCGTGCGCTTTTCTTCTTCAGGGGTTCCCAGTATGTAGTTGTTGTCTCCCCAGCTGTAGAGGTTGCCGTCCGAAGCGATGGCCTGGGAACCTTCTATTTTTGCAGGGATAATATGGCTGAAGCGTATCTCTGGTTTGGTGGGCGGGGTCAGGGTGATCTTGGCGTCCCCTGTGGTTTTCCCAGAGGTGGGGGAGAGGCTCCAGGCGCTGGTTCCCTTGGTCCAGTGGGCGGTCAGGGTCAGGTCTGTGGTGACCGGCTGTGTGAAGTCGTAGGCTATCTTGGAGTCGCCGTTGGCGTCTTTGGTGAACCAGCCGTCGAACTGGTAGCCCTTCCTGATTGGGTCCTTGGCGGGCCGGCTGGCCTGGGTGCCTTCGGCAATGGTCTGCGAGTCGACGTTGCTGCCGTCAGCGCTGTCGAAGATGACTTGGTACGAAGTTGAGTTCGTTTGCGGACGGCCGGATGTCGCAGTCGCCAGCCTGGGTGTGACCACGGGGGTTGCTGTGCTGAAGGATGCGTCTTTTTGCTGGCCTGTTGCGGTTTCTTCCAATTTGGTCGGCTGGGGTGGGTTGATTGTTTTCGCGGTGGCGTCGGCCGCAGTGAGGCTGCCGATAATCATGCTGGCTGGAAGAATGACGATGACCTTCAAAAGGTCTACAACAATGGCTGACCGGGAAGATGCGTCCGGATGGCACATGATCGCTACAAACCCCTTTCCCAAGATAAGGCGGTCAAATGATGAAAATCCCAAGTTTTTCATCGACTGCGTGCCGGGCACATTCCCGGTAGCTAGACAAACGTTAGCATACAGGGTCGGTCCAAAACGGAAGCAACACCCGGATAAATCAAGTAAAAAATGTTATGTCAAATTCCGAATTGTAAGGCTTTCTGTCTAGGAAGGGGTAAAAAAGAGGTGGGTGGCTCCGTTGTGTTGGGGGATTGGCGGGGCCACCCTGGTCGGCCGGGCCGTCTTGGGGTACGGCCCGGCTTGCTTACTCGGGTGAAGATTCTAGGCGTGCTGGATGCGGGTTTCCCGCCTGTGGCGTCCGGCCGCGACCGCGCCGGCTACGGCGAGCAGCCCGGCGGCGAGCAGGAGAACCGTGCTGCCGTTGCCGCCCGTCAGGGGCAGGGTGCCTTCGTAGGTGTAGGTCAGGTGGGCCTGGGTCTGGATGACGCCGCCCAGGGTCCAGTCCACGATCACATCAGCCCGCCCCGGACTGTGAGCGGGAGTGGCCAAGGTGACGGACCCGTCAGAATTCTGCTGCAGGTGGTCCACAGCCGTCTTGTCGAACTTGACACCGGTGATTTGCAGTTGTCCGAGCATTACTGGTACCGGCACAAGGCTTATGGCAGCGTCTACATATACCCCTGTGGGGATGCTGGTGTTGCCGAGCTGGCCGAACTCGTTGTCGCCCCAGCTGTACGCGTTGCCATCCTGGCCGATAGCCAGGGTATGGAGGCCTCCGACGCTGACTCGTGCGGGTGTGAATCCCTTGGCGGGGTTGTCTTGACCTGCAGGCGGTGACATCTGCACAGGCGTCTTCTGCGGGCTATTGGTGCTGTTGATGCCGAGCTGACCGTAGTTGTTGAATCCCCATGCCCAGGCTGTGCCGTTCTCGTCGCCGACTATGGTTTTGTTTACGCCGGCGCTGATCCATGCAACTTTGAATCCCTGGCTGGAGTCCTTGGGGCTCCGTACTTGCATGGGAGTTGACCGATTCTCATACCCGCCGTCGCCGAGCTGGGCATCGGCGCCGTATCCCCATGCCCAGAGGGTGCCGTCCTGGCCGATGGCCAGTGCATGGCAGTCTCCGGCGCTGATCCTGACTGCTTTGAAGGCCTTGCTGGCATCCTTGGGATCGGGCACGCGTGCTGGGTCGGCAGCATATTTTTTGCTGTAGTCTCCTGCGATTGTGCCGTTGCCGAGCTGCCCGTAGTTGTTGTATCCCCACGTGTATACGTTGCCGTCCGCGTCCAGGGCCATGATGAAGCTGTATTTGGCGCTGACCTGTACCGCATGTAGCCCCTGGCCGGAGCCGTTGGGGTCCTTGGCCAGGGTCGGTGTCGGCCTGGCCGTGCCGCATGAGTAGGCGGCGTAGTGCTCGCTGCCCCAGGTATAGACGCGTCCCTGCGGGTCGATGGCTGCCGAGTCGGAGGAGCCGGCGCTGATCTGGACGGCCTTGAAGGGCTGGCCGTCCGCACCCTTGACGGGCTGGGGCTTGGGGTGGTTTTTCGTGTCCTTATTGCCGTTGCCGAGCTGGCCCTGGTCGTTGGCCCCCCAGGCGTAGACAATCTGGTCGGAGCCGATGGCCACCACGTGGGCGCCGCCTGCCGCGACCTGCGTGTAGGTGAAACCGGAGTCCACGCCGTCCGGCAGGGGGACCCTGACCGGCGTGTTCTGCGTAGGCGTCTTGTCTGGATCCTGGCCCAGCTGGCCGTCCTCGTTGTCGCCCCAGGCGTAGGCGTTCCCGTCGCTGGCCACGCCCACGGAGAAGCCGCTTATTGCAGTGCCGGCGCTGACCTGGTTGAAGCGGATGCCGCGGCTGAGCCTGGGCGGGGTGATGGTCGCCTGCTGGCCGCCCATCGCGTTGCCCTTGTCTGGGCTGATCGACCAGCCGCCGGTGCTGGCGGGGCTCCAATGCGCGACCAGGGTGATGTCTCCGGTGACCGGCTGGCTGAAATCATACGCCACATCGGATTTGCCATCGGTGTCCTTGATGAACCAGCCATCAAACAGGAAGCCGTCCTTGGCCGGGTCTGTGGTGGGGCGTGTGGCCTGTTTGCCTATGGTGATCTGCTGCTGGCCTGGGGTCTGCTGGCCGCCGGCGCTGTCGAAGGTGACCGTGTAGGAGTTGATGTAGGTGTAGTCCAGGTGCGTGTCGGGCTGCTGGCCGTTCATGGTCCAAGAAATGGCTACGTCTACCTGTTCTTCCGGATGTGCGGGCGTTGTCACGTTCCACGTACCGTCAGTGTTGGCAGTCAGGTTTGCTCCCGCCTTATCGCCGAAGCTGACGCGGGTCGGCTTGGGCTTCTCAGGGAAGCCGACCACGCCCGCCTTGGTGGCGGAAGACTTGGTGGTGTCGCGCCCCAGTTGGCCGCTATCGTTGTTTCCCCAGCTGTACAGGTTGCCGTCCGATCCCATGGCCAGGGAAGAGGCCACACCTGCGCTAGCTTGAGCGAAGCTGACTCTCTCGGTCGGGGGTGGCAGTTTGCCTGGCTTTTTTCCTGGTATGCTGCTGGCATCTCGTCCCAGTTGGCCGCTATCGTTGTTTCCCCAGCTGTACAGGTTGCCGTGCGAATCGATGGCCAGGCAATAGGATTGTCCTGCGCTTGCTTGGATGATGTTTTGATCGCTTTCTGGTATGGATACTTTGCCGGGTTTGTTTTCTGGCGTGGTGCTGGTGTCACGTCCCAGTTGGCCGCTATCGTTGTTTCCCCAGCTGTACAGGTTGCCGTCCGATCCGATGGCTATGGAGAAGAGTTTTCCTGCGCTTGCCTGGGTGAATGATGTGACTCCGTCAGGTGGGTCAACGATGCCTGGCCGGTCTGCTGGCGTAGTGCTGCTGGGGGTGCGTCCCAGCCGTCCATCGCCGTTGCTTCCCCAGCTGTACAGGTTGCCGTCCGAATCGATGGCAAGTGAAAAGAAAGTACCTGCGCTGACCTGGGTGAAACGGATGCCTGTTGTCGGCGAAGTCACGATGCCTGGCCGGTTTTCTGGCGTGGTGCTGGTGTCTCGTCCCAGTGCTCCCTTGGTATTGCTTCCCCAGCTGTAGATGTTGCCGTTCTCATCCAGGGCCAGGGCATGCCATGCCCCTGCACTGACCTGGGTGAAGCGGATGCCTGTTGTCGGCGGAATGACGATGCCTGGCCGGTTTGCCGGTGCTTTGCTAGTGTCTCGTCCTAGCTGGTCTGTCGTATTGTCTCCCCAGCTGTAGATGTTGCCGTCCGAGCCGACCGCTAAGGAATAGTCGTTTCCTGCGCTGACTTGGGTGAATTTTTGGATGCCGGCCGGAGGGGTGATGATGCCTGGCTGATTGGCCGATAGGCCGCTGGTGTCTCGCCCCGACTCGACTCCCCAGCTATATATGCTGCCATCCGACCCCAAGGCCGCGGAATTTGAGTTTCCTGCGCTGGCATGGCCGAAGCGGATTCCACGTGAAGGAGGAGGGGTCAGGACCACTCTTGTGCCGCCGGCTGTAAGCCCCTTGACTGGGCTTATGCTCCAATCTTTGGTCCATTTGGCGGTCAGAGTGGTGTCTTTGGTGACGGGCTGGGTGAAGTCGTAGGCCACGTTGTCGGTGAACCAGCCGTCGAACGCGTATCCAGGACGAGCCGGATCGTTTGGCCTTTGGGCTTGGATGCCTTTGGAGACGTGCTGGTCCGGTGTGGTGGATCCACCTTCAGGATCGGTGAACTTGATGGTGTATTGCGTTGTTGCGCGTGTTTGGGGCTGGATGTCGGCGGTTTTGTCTTCGGTGCTGTTGTCTGGTTTGGGCGCGAGGGGGGATGTTGTGTTTAGGGGCGATGGGGTGGCCAGGGGTGACTGGAATGTTGGTGGTGTGGTTGCAGGTGTTGCGTTACTGGTGGAAGTGCCGGGGTTTTGCTTAGCTACGCG
>NZ_NPOR01000033.1:0-921 GCF_003688325.1 Bifidobacterium sp. wkB338 | reverse complement strand
CATCTCATCACTTTCAACAGCGACGGCAGTCGTAAAAAATATGAGGATTGGATTTACGAGGCGCCGCATTATCATCCCCGTCTGGTGGGCGTCCCGTCCATGCGTCTTTTTGCTACGACTGGTGCCGGCACGCTCTTCCCTCCACACTTGATGCCTGACTCTACCTTCGACAAGAACTTGATCATGTCTCTATGCCCCACCACGGATGACGTGTGGTTGAAAATTATGCAAGTAGGAGCCAACCCACCTATTCCGGTAGTGGCTTCCACAGATGATCAACTTCTGCAATATGTGCCCGGTACTCAAGAAGAGGCACTCTGCCACGTCAATACTGAGAGCGGAGGCAATGATAAGGTTTTCCAACGAATACTCGGCTATCTCAACGCAAATGGGTGCCAGCTGGATTTCGATAAGGCCGTTCGAGACGACAAGCTGGATGACTTGCTGTGATCTGCTATTGCGGTGCAATGGGCAATCATGAGTTCAACGATTTGCTTACCGTGACTATGGGCGAGGTTTTAAGTAGAAAACAATCTGATAGATAAAGATGCTATACTTTATAAAAACCAGCCATGCTGGCATCTCGGGGAAGGAGTAGCTATAAGACCTAACTGGATTAAATTGACAAGGATTCGCTGGTCAATTTTTCCAATAGTGTGTCACTTTTCATGACACACTCGATTGTCAACAGCACAGGGCAGTGTATAGTGATGTTGCGAAGGGGCCGGTTGGGTTCTTTCCGGATATAAGAGAATACGTAGTACAACTTATAAGATGAAGGAGAGTAAGTTGTCACAAGTTAAGAAATCCCTACCGTTGAAGCTGGGAGCCAGCCTGATCGGCGGAGCCACATTGCTTGTATGCGTTGGAGCTTTGACGCTTCCAGCGCGTGCAGCTGAGCCTCGTTGTGGCAAGGACGAC
>NZ_NPOR01000029.1:0-4991 GCF_003688325.1 Bifidobacterium sp. wkB338 | reverse complement strand
CTGACCCAGCCTCGCAGGGCGCTTTTGTGCATTTGGGCCAGAGACAGGTAAACGTTAGCGGCGATCTTCTCCGGGCTGTCTTTGGCGCCCCAGGGCATGAACGTGTGGTCGTCTTTCACCTTGTCTCTAAATTTTGTGAGCAGTTCGTGTTCCTTGTCGTCTTTCCAGCGTTTCTTCTCGGGCAGGTCCCCGGGGTTGCTGCACAAGAAGGCCAGCACCCTGATATCAGGGTCTGCCATGGCCATCTCATACTCTTTTTGCGTATAGCTTTTGTCCTCCTCGCCCGGTCGGGTCTTGGGTATGAGGCTGCCGTACCTGCCGCCCAGGATAAGCACGTAGATATCGGTGTCCTTGAACCTGTCCTTGATGTATTCGAGCTGTCTTCCGTCGGCGGCCGTGAAGTCTTCCATGCCGATCGGTATATAGCCCTCCGAGGAGTTCAGCTCTTGCAGCACGGCCGCACGGATGTCCTTCATGTCATCGTAGGTCGAGCCGACGAACACCGTGTAGAGTCTCTTCTTCTGCTCTTGCGGTTTTTCTTCCGCTATTTTAGGGGTCTTCAATGAGAAAAAGGGGCTTTTCCCTAACAGAAAGTCATTGACTTTCCGTTCTGGCTCCGACCAGGATGCTGGTTTGTTCTGTATGGTCTTCACGGCTTCTTCAAGCAGCTTAAACAAATCATGATGAGTGCAATCGAGCCTACATCCTGTTGTGCTCTTTATCGCTTCGTCGAAATCTTCCAGGACTGTTAGCGTTTGCTCCAGGTTTTCACGAATTTTTTCTAATTGCTTGCTGTTGTTTATAGCATCATAGAGTCGTTCGGCATCTCCAGCCAGACAATTCTGAGCATCGGCCAGGAACTGCGCCAATGGTTCAGGATAGCCCATATCGCTGTGATAGCCAGAAAAAAGCTCTTTTCTCCGAAGATTTATTTGTGTACCAAAAAGCGAGTCGTCTTTTACCGTTCCATATGATTGCTTTATTTCTTTTGAATCCATAGATTCTGGAAGGCGTGGCCGGAAATGTTTTGCAGCTGAGTTTATGTTCTTATTCATTGTCTTCTTTTTGGTGTCGACGTCCATACGAAAATCATAAGGCCAAGGGACAAAAGATTCCTGCCGCCAGGTGCTTCCCTTGACCAGGAGCTGCCGTCTCACCGAAAAGAGAAAAGGCTGGGGAAAAGGCTGATGATGATGAGTTCAAGGCCAACTGCATAAAGAAGGTACATGCATTTGACTGACTTTGAGTATGAATCATTCACCGTTTCCAACTTCACTATTCGAGCGTTCCATTCATCAATGAGACTGACCAGTTCTTCGCTGTCTACAGATTGCGCCTGTTCCTGGTCGGTGATGTCTGGAAATGATATGGTGTCCGCACGAGACCTTTCCACAGCAGAGCGGATTGCTTTTACGGCTAAAATCACAACAACAAACAATGCTACAGCAGCCGCGCAGAGAAGTCCCTTTTGCACAAGACCGGGGTTATTCTTCCCAGTGGTCTTCGGTAAGAGCGTAGTGAAGCCGGACAAGGTGCAGAGTCCCAGCAGGCGCTCGGCATGGTCCAGCAGTTTCTTATTCTTGGCTTTGAGGTCATTGCATGTGGCCCGCTTCAATTCAAGGGTCCGTAAATGCAGTTGTCTTCGACTACCATTTGCGCGGCCATGCCTCCCTGTTGGCCTCATCGCCTCTAGGACTTTCGCCAGTATATCCGTCATGGATACCTCCCTATCTCGATGACTTCATCTAATATCATTGGACAGCCCATGGCCAGAATTCATAGAATATCCACCACTTCTCCCGCTCAATTGAGACAGCGGCGAGCGGTTCATACTTGGCTGTCAGAGGCCCGGGGAGGAAAGGAAGGGTAGGTTCGATCATGACTATGACAAGCGGGTACATCGAGGGAGAAGTGGATCTTCTGCAGCAGGTCAACCAGGGCATCAGGACTTTCACCCTGGCCAACCCGTCGTCCCTTTGGTTTACATACCCCGCACGGGAAGAGATCGACTTTGGTTCCGGCCTCAAGCCGCTGGTATGCAGGGAGGAGGGCATCCTCCTCTACGACCATAAAGCCCGGCAGTACATGGGGTACTTCCCCGGCCATCTGGAAATCGGCAAGCTGACGCAGATGCGGCCGTGCACCAACGGCGAGGAATACGACACGACAGGGGAAGAGCATCCGGTCGGCGACCCCGTGCAGGAAGAGTACGGCACCTGCACCGTCGACGGCCCAGTCGAAGAGCATTGAGAAACGCCGTGCCGCCCGCATGCTTCGGGGGGAGCCGGGCGGCATGGCAAGGCCCAGCCTACAGCCTGGAGGCAAGGCGCCAGGGCCCGGCGTGAGAAATGTGTATAACCGGTTGCGGGCCTTGCCGGGAGCCTGCGTCCGGTCACCAGCGGCGGACCCTGGACTGGAGTCTGGCGTAGATGGCCCGCCGGCGGGCATACCACTCGTTGATCTGCTCGGCCTGCTCGCGGGTGACCCAGGCCAGGTGCCCCATGGACCGGCCTATGTCGATCAGGTGTTCCTGCCGGCCCCGTTCGATCAGGGCGTGCAGGTAGCGGCCCCTGGGGGAGTCCTCGTCGATCAGGGTCATCCGCTGGCCCGCCAGCAGCTGGCCGATGACGCTGTCGGCCACCTGCTCGGCCCTGGCCTTGTCCTCCGGAGACACTTCCTCGCTTGCCATGGCCCTTATCATAAAGACGCATGGGGCGGGACATATGCCCATGAAAAAAGGCCGGGCGTGCGCGAGGATGGGCTGCCGGAGCTCCGGGAGGGCATATCGGGGTTTTCAGTCAAAGGATCCGAAGCTGGAGCGGAACATCGAGAAGGATGCCCTCCATAGCAGGGCCGCGGCTGGAAGATCCAAGGAACACCCAGAGGAAAAGAGTGCGGCCTTTGACTGTAGGTCGTCAGTGTGGTGCTATATGGATGGAGGGCGGGGGAGAGGGGAGCTCAAAACGCTCAAGATGGCCAGAAGCGCCGGCGGGCATGGTGTAACGCCTGCCAGGAAATCGGCTATGCCGTCCTGCATCATGCAGGCAAAGAGGAGATTCAGGATCGGAATGGGCTGGATGCCGTGGTGCTCGTCGGGCCCAGGCATCCTGGGGCGCTTGAAGAGGGCTGCATCGAGGTCATAGTCAAGGAAGCCGAGCCCGGGGATTTCGTCGCCTTCCAGATCATGACCGTCACCGACGTGTGGCGGCGGCTGATCAGGTCGCACAAGCACGACCGATAGACGGCCAGACCACACCAACCAATAATTTAAAAAGCCATGTTATTGGGTACAGGAGAATAGCCATGAACGAATACGAGTACGAGCCTAAGACGGAACAAGAGCGCCGGCAGATGGAGGAGATGAACGCCAAGGCCGAACGCGGGGAGCGCCTGGACGTCATACCAGGCTCCGTACGACGCAAGGATCCGAACCGCGGAGTGGATGAGGACGAGTTCTTCCGCGACCTCCAGGAGGAATTCGACCAGATGCGCCTGCGCCGGGCCGAGGCCACCCGGTGAGGGCGGAGAGGGACAGGCGTGCAGGAAAGGGAAAGGAGCGCAAAATGGCCAAGCAAATCACATCCGAGAGCCAGGAGGACATCGATGCGATGATCCGCGCAGCCGACCGGGGGGAGCTGATCCACCACCCGGAGGCCGCCGTCCGGCGGGACCCCGGCGCCCCGCTGCTGACCGACGAGCAGGCCGCATCGCTCATGGCCCAGAGCATGGCCAGGCTGGACAAACTGGAGAAGCGGCGGGCCGAGGCACGGACCGCTCGACGCACCTGAAGGGTCAGGGTGCCCGAGGACCTGGACGACAAGGCCAGCCGGCTGACCAAGAAGGAGGGCATCCCCGATTCGGCCATCATCCGCAAGGCCGTCGCCCGGTACGTCCAGGCCACGGGCAAGAGCAGCCGACAGCCGCCGCACCAGGACGCGAGGGCGCCCCCGGAACCCATGAATGACGGTTCCGGGGGCGCCCTTCGTTCATGCGGTCATGCGGTCGGCTGCGCATAGGCGTCCCGCAGGGCATGTCCAGGACGGCCAGCCGGTCCTGGGCCATCCTCCTGGTGGACAGATTCTCCACCTCCATGCACGCGGTACAAGCCTGCCGGAGCCGGCAGGAAAGGACAGAGCCGGGCGTGCGCGCCGGAAGAACCGCCGCAGTCAGAAACGAGCATTTCACCGTTATCCCAGAAAGGGTCCGAAACCAGCTCACCACATCCATAAAACACCAGCAATCACAGCCCACCAAACGTAACCACCCAAGCATCAGACCCACCAGCAATCACGAAACCACCATCACCAACACATCCCAAGTGCACCAACCAGCGCAGACAGCAATCACGTCCAGACAAGCCACAATCAAACCAAATTCAAGAGATGGACCTCTTGCATTAAAATGCGGAAAATCAAGCGTTATCGTTGAAATAACGCCAAATTCTGCGCACGATACGCGAATCCGACAAAATTCGGCTGCAAGGACAAGCACAAAATCAAAAAACTGCGCAGGAACCAATGCACGAAACAAGCGAGATCAACAGCCTTTATGTGGGCCGCTGCCTGTAATGCAGCAAGCCATATCTGCCGACCAAGGGCAAGAGGAAGATCCAGCGATTCTGCTCACCACAGTGCTGAAACAACTGCTACTGCAACGAGGACAAGGACGCCCTGAACCGGTTCGCTGACAAGTCAAAGATGACCCGCCAGCACGGAAAACAGACAACGGATGCCGAACGGAAACCTTGAGTCCTGCCCCTTTGACAAGAACCGTCACCGCGTAGGTATACTGAATTTAGTAAGAGAAAATCCCCGCCTGCCGGAAACAGAACGGGGAACAAAACTAAGCAATAGAGAGTATACCTCCTTATGGAAGAATTCGCCAATCAGAATCCACAGCCCATAGGCGGGCCGCAATGGAAGCAGCTCAACAGGCAGCGCCGGGTCTACCTGATGCCCGACTTCTGCCGCATATCCCTGCCCATCCGCAAC
>NZ_NPOR01000027.1:0-1307 GCF_003688325.1 Bifidobacterium sp. wkB338 | reverse complement strand
CGGCTGCGCATAGGCGTCCCGCAGGGCATGTCCAGGACGGCCAGCCGGTCCTGGGCCATCCTCCTGGTGGACAGATTCTCCACCTCCATGCACGCGGTACAAGCCTGCCGGAGCCGGCAGGAAAGGACAGAGCCGGGCGTGCGCGCCGGAAGAACCGCCGCAGTCAGAAACGAGCATTTCACCGTTATCCCAGAAAGGGTCCGAAACCAGCTCACCACATCCATAAAACACCAGCAATCACAGCCCACCAAACGTAACCACCCAAGCATCAGACCCACCAGCAATCACGAAACCACCATCACCAACACATCCCAAGTGCACCAACCAGCGCAGACAGCAATCACGTCCAGACAAGCCACAATCAAACCAAATTCAAGAGATGGACCTCTTGCATTAAAATGCGGAAAATCAAGCGTTATCGTTGAAATAACGCCAAATTCTGCGCACGATACGCGAATCCGACAAAATTCGGCTGCAAGGACAAGCACAAAATCAAAAAACTGCGCAGGAACCAATGCACGAAACAAGCGAGATCAACAGCCTTTATGTGGGCCGCTGCCTGTAATGCAGCAAGCCATATCTGCCGACCAAGGGCAAGAGGAAGATCCAGCGATTCTGCTCACCACAGTGCTGAAACAACTGCTACTGCAACGAGGACAAGGACGCCCTGAACCGGTTCGCTGACAAGTCAAAGATGACCCGCCAGCACGGAAAACAGACAACGGATGCCGAACGGAAACCTTGAGTCCTGCCCCTTTGACAAGAACCGTCACCGCGTAGGTATACTGAATTTAGTAAGAGAAAATCCCCGCCTGCCGGAAACAGAACGGGGAACAAAACTAAGCAATAGAGAGTATACCTCCTTATGGAAGAATTCGCCAATCAGAATCCACAGCCCATAGGCGGGCCGCAATGGAAGCAGCTCAACAGGCAGCGCCGGGTCTACCTGATGCCCGACTTCTGCCGCATATCCCTGCCCATCCGCAACCCCGGACCTGACACAGCCGAATGGGTGCGCGTCAACGGCAGCCGAACCTACGTCCTCCACCCGCAGACCGTGACGACCCCGGGGAAGGGCGTCACCCACATCTGGCCGTACGGGAAGAAGGCCAGGCTGCTCATGGTGTGGATAAGCACCCAAGTCGTGCGCCAAAAGAAACACAACGCCAGCCGCGTCATCATGCTCCCCTCCACACTGCGGCAGCTGATGGAGGACCTGGGCATCCAACGCAAGCCCCGTAAAACCGATTACGAGGACTTCAAACGCCAGATCAGCGCCCTGTCCTACTTCGACATGACCATAACCG
>NZ_NPOR01000023.1:0-1679 GCF_003688325.1 Bifidobacterium sp. wkB338 | reverse complement strand
CGGCGACGGGACGACCACCGACCGACATACGCCGGTCATGGTGAGGAAGCCTGCAGGCGTGTCGTCGGATTTCACCTATGTACAAGTCAGCGCTGGAGGCCAGCATTCACTCGCCCTAGGCAGCGACGGATACGTATACACCTGGGGATGGAACTACCATGGCCAGCTCGGCAACAACACCAGAAGCGACTTCTTCGATCCGAATCCTGTCCCTGTCCGGGTGCGCGACCCCGCCAGCCCCGAGAACGCAAGCAAAGGACTGAAAGCCATACAGGTCAGCGGCGGAGAAGATCATTCGCTGGCCCTGGGCAGCGACGGATACGTATACACCTGGGGATGGAACTACTATGGCCAGCTCGGCAACAACACCAGCGGCGCCTCTTCGAATTCGTCTGTTCCCGTACGCGTACGCGACCCGGACAGCCCAACCGACGCAAGCAAAGGACTGAAAGCCATACAGGTCAACAGCGGAGAAGATCATTCGCTGGCCCTGGGCAGCGACGGATACGTGTACGCCTGGGGAAACAACAGCACTGGCCAGCTCGGCAACAACACCAGCGGCGCCTCTTCGAATTCGTCTGTTCCCGTACGCGTACGCGACCCGGACAGCCCAACCGACGCAAGCAAAGGACTGAAAGCCATACAGGTCAACAGCGGAGAAGATCATTCGCTGGCCCTGGGCAGCGACGGATACGTGTACGCCTGGGGAAACAACAGCACTGGCCAGCTCGGCAACAACACCAGCGGCGCCTCTTCGAATTCGTCTGTTCCCGTACGCGTACGCGACCCGGACAGCCCAACCGACGCAAGCAAAGGACTGAAAGCCATACAGGTCAACAGCGGAGAAGATCATTCGCTGGCCCTGGGCAGCGACGGATACGTGTACGCCTGGGGAAACAACAGCACTGGCCAGCTCGGCAACAACACCAGCGGCGCCTCTTCGAATTCGTCTGTTCCCGTACGCGTACGCGACCCGGACAGCCCAACCGACGCAAGCAAAGGACTGAAAGCCATACAGGTCAACAGCGGAGAAGATCATTCGCTGGCCCTGGGCAGCGACGGATACGTGTACGCCTGGGGAAACAACAGCACTGGCCAGCTCGGCAACAACACCAGCGGCGCCTCTTCGAATTCGTCTGTTCCCGTACGCGTACGCGACCCGGACAGCCCAACCGACGCAAGCAAAGGACTGAAAGCCATACAGGTCAACAGCGGAGAAGATCATTCGCTGGCCCTGGGCAGCGACGGATACGTGTACGCCTGGGGAAACAACAGCACTGGCCAGCTCGGCAACAACACCAGCGGCGCCTCTTCGAATTCGTCTGTTCCCGTACGCGTACGCGACCCGGACAGCCCAACCGACGCAAGCAAAGGACTGAAAGCCATACAGGTCAACAGCGGAGAAGATCATTCGCTGGCCCTGGGCAGCGACGGATACGTGTACGCCTGGGGAAACAACAGCACTGGCCAGCTCGGCAACAACACCAGCGGCGCCTCTTCGAATTCGTCTGTTCCCGTACGCGTACGCGACCCGGACAGCCCAACCGACGCAAGCAAAGGACTGAAAGCCATACAGGTCAACAGCGGAGAAGATCATTCGCTGGCCCTGGGCAGCGACGGATACGTGTACGCCTGGGGAAACAACAGCACTGGCCAGCTCGGCAACAACACCAGCGGCG
>NZ_NPOR01000006.1:0-5020 GCF_003688325.1 Bifidobacterium sp. wkB338 | reverse complement strand
ACCATGGCCAAGGACGACCCAGCCAACCCCAAAGCCAGCCACCAATCCTGGTGGTGGACCCACCAGGAACTCCGCCGCTGCTACCGCAGGCCCGAACACCTCTTCCAAGACAGGCAGCCCTTCGCCTTCCCGGAACCCGAACTCACCGCCGGCGGGCCAGTGGGACGCACCACCAACCGGCTGGAAGGAGGAGTCGACTCACCCATCAAACGCACCCTCCTGCAACACCACGGCCTACCCGAGAGCCACATGAGACGCGCCTGCGAATGGCACTGCTACATGAAAACCGACAACCCCGACCCCGCCAGCCTGATCAGGGACGAACACCACCAGCCACAACCAGCACCCAAACGGGAAACCAGACAGGAACAGGACGAGCCCGAACACTACGGCACCGCCATCAACTGGAACGAGTTCCACACACCAGTCAGATACCCCAACACCACACTCTGACCAACACACAACCAAACCCACACACAGAACCTAAAACAACGCGTTTAGTTCCTATAGGCCTGCTGTTGCGAATGGAATATAATGATTTCTCCCCTATTGTGCCTAGTATGGCTTGCTGGATTGCTGTCAATACAGCGCCAAGAATGAACAGTATTCCCAATTGCACCGCGATTAATACGATTGCTTTGTGTTGTTGCACGCCGTCTATGAGGGCTCCGCTGAGCTGTGGTTGCAGCAGGACGACCGCTTGTGCGAGGATTCCCAGCAGAAGGCTTGCCGTGTATGCAAGAATGTGCCCCGGCATGTATTTCCTGACGACGTGGATAAAGTTCATGGTTGGCCTGGCCTCTAGTGTTTTGTGGGTTGGTTCTTGTGGGTGAGGCGTGTGCAGAGGATGGTGGTGGCTATGGCGACGGCCAGGAGCAGGAGGGACATGGGTAGGAAGATGTCTGCGATGATGGGTGTGTGTTGTATGCCGACCCCGTCCCGGACGAAGCTTATCGCCACGGATGCCTCGGTGATGGCCACGGCGACGAGGGAGAGGATGATGCCGGCGGTGACGTCGAGTGTGGTCTCGATGGCCGCTGACCAGGCGAGGGCGCCGCGGGTGACGCCCATCTGGTTGAGGCGCCGGTTCTGCATGCGTCGTTCGCTGATTCCTATGGCTATAGATTGGACGAGGAATATCAGGGCCAGGATGGTGCCGCCGGCTATCATGAGCGGTGTTCCCTGCTGCTCCTTGATGCTGGTCTTGATGTAGTCGTCGATGAAGTCCTGCCTGTTCAAGGCGGTGATCTTGTGGGTGGTGTCCCTTATCTGTTGGGCTATGTCGTCGGCCTGGGTGTGGTCGCGGGCGGTGATGAAGGCGTACAGTCGGCCGTTCTCGCCCTCCCTGGGCAGGCCATCCTCGGTCGTGAGCATGTCCATGTTCACGTGGGGGGTGGTCTTGGGCGGCTCGATGACGGCCACGACCTGGACCTGGTGTCTTTTGTCGTGGCGGTCGATGAGGGTGATCGTGTCGCCCGGCTTGCGCTGGTTGTCGTATGCTCTGCTTATGGCCACCTTGCCGGCGCCCAGGTCGGCCAGGCTGCCCTGGAGCACCTTGGGGGCGGTGTCCTTGTGGCTGGGGTCGGCCAGGTCACGGGCCTGGGCCCAGGTGACCTGGGGGAAGGTGTCCATCTGGATGTTTCCGTGCTTGTCGGTCAGGACCCATTGCTGGGTCTGGTAGATGTCGGCTGTGCCGACCTCCCGTCCGAGCCCCTGCAGCGTGCGCGAGATCCTGCCGGCCTGGGACAGGTCGTCCGAGGAGGCCACCACGTCGGCCTTCATGGGCTCGATGCTGAGCACCACCGAGCTCATGCGGCCCGCCTGCATGATGAGGGTGAAGGAGACCAGAATGGTCAGCGCCATCATGGCCGGCAACGCTATGGCCGTGGCGCCTGCCCTGCCCCTGCGGACCCGTTGCCGGGCCAGCAGGCCCGGTCCGGCCGCGGTTTTTTCGGCCAGCAGGCCCAGCAGGGATGCTACCGGGGGGACCAGCAGGGGGGCGGCCACGTACACGGTGATTATCAGTAGGACGATCAAGCCCAGCAGCCGGTCGTAGGACTCCGAGCGGTCGACCGGCATGAAGGCGACCGTGATAGAGGCTAGGAACAGGGCCAGGGAGCATACGATCCGCAACCGGCTGGCCTTTTTGTCCTTGACGGCCGGTTGTGTCATCAGCTTCAGGGGGGTCTCGGCCCCGAGCCTGCGCGTGGCCAGCCACACGCCCAGCAGGCAGACCGCCATCATCAGGGCGAAGGCCACGGCCGCCACCCACAGGCGGGCCCTGGGGTGGAAGAGCAGGTCGATGTCCGTGGTGCCCATGGCCCTTATGAAGGCCATGCCCACAGGAACGGTCAGCAGGGATCCGGCCAGGCATCCCGCGGCGTCGGCCAGGGCCAGGGGCAGGGAGAACTCTCGCAGGGCCATGGCCACGACCTGTTTGCCCGAGGCGCCGTTGAGCCGCATCAGGCCGTATTCCCGGCGCCTTTCCTGGACCAGGAAGGACACCGATGACAGGACCAGGAACACCGTCACCAGCAGGCAGAACACCAGCGCGATCAGCGACACAGTGTTCAATGCCAGGTCGTAGTAGGCCTTGGTCAGAATGCGGTGGTAGGCGTTCAGGCCCTCCAGGCCGTGCAGGCCGTCGTAGGCCAGGCCCGCCTGACGTGCCTGCAGGGTCGCGCAGGACAGGGTCGTGGCGGCGAACACGGCCAGGCACATGATCCAGTAGGAGGAGCGGTGGGCCCTGACCAGGGAGAAGGACAGGCTGGCCCTTGTTGGCCGCTTGCGCCAGGGTCGGCTCGCCTGCTGGGCCGGGGAGGCCATGCCCGCGCTCACCGGTCGGCCCCGCTCAACGTGGTCTCGGCCAGGTGCATGGCCAGCTGCTCGGCCGTGCAGCCCGACCACACCGAGTGGATGCGGCCGTCGACCAGGAACACGGTGCTGCCAGCACGGGCCGCCACATCCGGGTCGTGGGTCACCATCAGCACCGTGGACCCCCGCGCCGCCACCTGGCCGAAGGCGTCCAGCACCAGCTGGGAGCCGGCGGTGTCCAGGGCGCCCGTCGGCTCGTCGGCAAAGACGACCGAGGGCCTCGAGGCCAAAGCCCTGGCCACCGCCACACGCTGCCGCTGCCCGCCCGACATGTCCGAGGGATAGACGTCGGCGAAACCATCCAGACCCACCGCCTGCAGGGCCCGCACGGCGTCGTCGACCTCGATGCGCGGCCCGCCGAAGAGGAAGGACAGCATCACGTTCTGCAGGCATGTGAACGCTTCGACGAGGTTGTAGTCCTGAAACACGAACCCGATCAGGTCACGCCTGACACGTGTCAGGTCGGCCTCTCCCATCCGGGCCAGGTCATGCTGCCCGATGTGCACCAAGCCCTGGTCGACCGGCAGCAGGCCCGAGGCGCAATTCAGCAGGGTCGACTTGCCCGCGCCCGAGGGCCCCATGATCGCCGTCCATGACCCAGGCGGGCATTGCAGGGACACGTCGGTGATGCCGGCCCCGCCCGAACCGTAATGATAGGAGACACCCTCAAGGGACAGAAACTCACCAGCCATACCCAGCCCCAATCCACAGCCCGACGAAACCCCGAGCACCATACGAATCCACAACGCGAAAAGCTACAGCGAACTTTACACTGAGACGCAATACAAGTATTGCTTGCGTGACGGTTAAAAGTCGGCCTATAGGAACTAAACGCGTTGTTTTAGGTTCTGTGTGTGGGTTTGGTTGTGTGTTGGTCAGAGTGTGGTGTTGGGGTATCTGACTGGTGTGTGGAACTCGTTCCAGTTGATGGCGGTGCCGTAGTGTTCGGGCTCGTCCTGTTCCTGTCTGGTTTCCCGTTTGGGTGCTGGTTGTGGCTGGTGGTGTTCGTCCCTGATCAGGCTGGCGGGGTCGGGGTTGTCGGTTTTCATGTAGCAGTGCCATTCGCAGGCGCGTCTCATGTGGCTCTCGGGTAGGCCGTGGTGTTGCAGGAGGGTGCGTTTGATGGGTGGGTTGACTCCTCCTTCCAGCCGGTTGGTGGTGCGTCCCACTGGCCCGCCGGCGGTGAGTTCGGGTTCCAGGAAGGCGAAGGGCTGCCTGTCTTGGAAGAGGTGTTCGGGCCTGCGGTAGCAGCGGCGGAGTTCCTGGTGGGTCCACCACCAGGATTGGTGGCTGGCTTTGGGGTTGGCTGGGTCGTCCTTGGCCATGGTGCGTTCGTCGATGAGGGTTTTCCATCTTTCGTGCCAGGCGTTCAAGGCCTCACCCCAACGCACCGCTTCCTCGATGGTATGGACCCGGGTGAGCTGGTCGGAGAGTCGCTTGAGTTCCTTGCCGGCCTGAAGTCGTGGTTTGAGGTGTCAGGTCGGTTTTGGTGTTGCGTTGCACGTGCACCAGGCGGCGTCGGATGCGCGTGCCCGGCCAGCAGGCATGGCAGGCTTTCTGCACGCCGCGAAGGCCGTCGGTGATGAGCACGTCGGGCCCGGGGATGCGGGAGGACAGGGCCGTGTAGGCCGCCGTGTTCTCCTGATGGCACCACTGCCGGTCGATGACCTGGCCCGTCTGCCCGTCGATCGCTATCAGGAGGCACCAGCCGTGTGCCATATACGTGCCGTCGGCCATGAGCGTGTGATGGACCACCCCGTCCGGTGTGATTGCCGGCTTGATGTTCCAGCACCGGCCGACCCGTTTACGCCAGGCCCTGGCGCCCATGGCCCCCATCTGTTCCCGGGTCCTGCCCGTCAGCAGCCGGTCCAGGAACTCCCTCAACTGCGCGGCGCGGGCCCGGTCCTGCCTGCGCGCGGTGGACGTGATCGAGCAGGACGGACACATCCAGCGCTGCGTGCCTGATCTGTTGCGCCCATGCTTGCGCATCCGCCCATGGCATATGGGGCAATGCCTGGCCCTCTTCGATCTGGTTCTCATTCCCCGATCGAACAGGAACGGGCACCCCTGCAAGACCCCTATTAACAACCCGACCTATTAACAACCACCCAACACGCTTACAGCCACAAGGCCAAACCCCCAACAT
>NZ_NPOR01000037.1:0-62833 GCF_003688325.1 Bifidobacterium sp. wkB338 | reverse complement strand
GGATTTCGATAGGCTCCCTGGCAAGGACGAGCCCCCTGCAGGCGTTGAGGCCGAGGCGGGAAACACGATGCAGGTAAGGGCCCGCAGGTGGAGGAAGAAGCATTGGGGCTTGGTCTTTGGAACCTTGCTGGTTGTGATATGCCTCTTGGGAGCCCTCATACCGGTCTTTGCGCCAGGCTTGAGTTTCAAAGGTAACCAGGAGGCTGAGGCCCAGAGTGCTAAGGAGAACCGGTTGATTCAGAGTAAATTTAAGCAACGATATCATTACTATAACCCGGCCGGATTCATGAACGATGTGCAGACCATCTGGCAGGACAAGAACGGACTATACCACCTGATCTACCTGCAAAATGCCAAGTACAAGCATGAGGGTGATGGGACAGAGTGGTATCAGGTTACGACCAAGGATTTTATCCATTATCAAAATGTGGGTGTCTCCATCCCCAAGTTTGCTGGATCCTGGCAGGACCTAGCGACCGGTTCTATTCTGCCTAACAGCCTTGGGTTTTTCCCTCAACTTGACAGGGAGGATCTGGTGGCCTACTTCACCAGCTACGTTGATGGCAGACAGGAACAGTTTGTCGCTTACTCCAAGGACGAGGGCAAGACCTTCACCCCCTATGTGGACCATGCCATCATGAAAGCTCCTGATGTGACGGCCAACTTCCGTGATCCGTATGTCACTTACAGCGCTGATAAGCACTCGCTCATGATGTATCTTGCAGAGGGTGACAAGATAGGGACCTATAGGAGCGATAATGGGCTCGATTTTCACTATGTCGGTGGGACCATGATTAACGCTGACAGCCTGAAAGACGGGATGGGGCTGGGCCTGATTGAGTGCCCCAATTTGAAGACCCTGATAGACCCCAAGACTGGGAAAACCCAACACATCATGTTTTTTGGAGCCAATGGGTACGAGCATTCCCAGCCTACAGGCACTTACTACATGGTGGGTCATCTCAACGAGGAGGAAGTATTCGTGCCCGACCAGGAACCCGAACGCATGGATGACGGCTCAGATTATTATGGGGCTAACTTCATGCAGGAGAATGAGGGCACCATTCTCTCCTTAGCATGGATGGGGAACTGGGATTATACCTCCAAGGCCCTAGAGGATGGGGAGGGAGAAGTCTATAATCTGGGTTCGTTGAGTCTTGCGCATAGGCTCACCTTGGCTGGGCAGGAAGGTGAGTATCGGGTTCGGAATACCATTGTTGAGCCCGAGTCTCTCTATGGGCAAGCCCTGCGAGGTCAGGTGCAGATAGGGCCAAAATCCCGCCGGGGTCAGCAGTTTGAACTTGAGCGTTCCTCCTATCAAAAAATGCGGTTTGCCTTTAAGCCCAAGGACGGGACCGCTGTCGGTTCGGCTGGCAGCGTCAAGCTTACCCTGGCCCAATCTGATGCCAGCCTGAACGTGGATTACGATCTGGAGAGCGGACAATATAAGGTCAGCCGGACTACTAAACGATTTTTGGATGCTCAGGGCCAGGCTAACTACAGCAAGCAGTATGCCCCGGTCGCCACCGGCCTTGAGAAAGGGCAGGAGCCTGTACTGCATGTGCTGGAGGATCAGAGTAGCGTAGAATTCTGGTTTGAGGGCAGTGGGAGAGTCTATTCCCTCACGAAGTTCTCCACGGATAAGACGACCAAGATCGCTGTCCAGGCTACTGAGCCCATGGATCTTACCTATACTCTAGCTGACGTCGCAAGTAATGCTGACCAAGAGTAAGGCCAGACAGGGTTCATAGGACCTGCGGTGACGGGTATCTGCATAGGCCCCCCGCCCACCAGGGTAGCCCGGTGGGCGGGGGGCCAAAAATTTCTACATATGCATACTGGGCGGTACCTGAGTCAGGTGGGTGTACCGTCCTGGCCGGGGAGCGCTACCGGCTTACTTGTTGAGCACCTTCTCCGGGTCGGCATCGAAGGTATCGACGCAGTTCTGCGAGCAGAAGTAGTAGGTCTTGCCCTGGTAGTCGCGCTTGGCTGCGGCTGTGTTGGGGTCTATGGACATGCCGCAGACCGGGTCGGTGACCTTGTCCGTCGCCGCCTGATCCTGCTGCATGTTGTCATGATGATGGAAGAGTCCCATCTCATTTCCTTTCTCTTGGTTGTGTTCTTGGTGGTTGGAAATACTGAGGTCCCTGGTCAGGGCATCCATGTCGATCGGCTTGGCCTCTTTGACCGGCCTGGCCTTCAGGGGCGTGTGCCGCAGCCGGTTGGCGTTGAGCACCACCGACAGTGAAGAGAAGGCCATGGCCGCGCCGGCGATCATGGGGTTGAGCAAGAGGCCGATGAAGGGGTAGAGCACGCCGGCGGCGATGGGGATGCCCAGGCCGTTGTATCCGAAGGCAAACCAGAGGTTCTGATGGATGTTGCGCATGGTCGCAGCAGAGAGGTCGATGGCCTTGACGGCCGCATTCAGGTCGCCCGAGACCAGGGTCACGTCGGCGGACTCGATGGCTACGTCCGTTCCGGTGCCGATGGCCATGCCCAGGTCGGCCTGAGCCAGGGCCGGGGCGTCATTGATGCCGTCGCCGATCATGGCCACCTTGTGTCCTTGGGCCTGAAGGGCCTTGACGATGCTCGCCTTGTCCTCGGGATGGATTTGCGCCACCACCCGGGTGACTCCCACCTGGCCCCCGACCTGCTCGGCGGTGCCCTGGTTGTCGCCGGTCAGCATGATGGTCTGGATGCCACGCTCGTTCATGTCGTGGATGGCCTGCTTGGAGCCGGACTTGACCTGGTCGGTCACGGCCAGGACCCCAGCAAGCTTGCCGTCGATGGCTACGAAGATGGTCGTGCGGCCCTGATCTTCCCAGCTGCGGGCAGTACCCAAGAGGGATTGCGCGCCAGCTTGGTCCGCTATTTCGTTCTCAAGTTCGATTCCCTTGCCCTCGAGCAGTCTGCGGTTGCCGACAAGAACATGCGGGGTGCCTCTGCCTGCCTCGAAGGAGCCGGAGGGGAAGGTCGCATCGATGCCGGCGCCGGTGACCGAGTCGAAGTCCTTGGCCGGGACCAGCTCCAGGTTGCGGTCCTTGGCAGCCTGGACGATGGCCTGGGCCAGGGGGTGCTCCGAATTGCTCTCGGCGCTCGCGGCCGCCTTGATCAGCAGGTCCTCATCCATCCCCTGCACGCTCTGGGCATCAGCCAGTTCAGGCCGGCCTTGGGTGATGGTGCCGGTCTTGTCAAGGACGATGGTGTCGACGTCATGCGTTCCCTGCAGGGCCTCCGCCGAACGGTAGAGCACACCGGCACGGGCACCGCGTCCTGTCCCGATCGTCACGGATAGGGGAGTGGCCAGGCCCAGGGCGCAGGGGCAGGCGATGACCAGGACGGAGACCGCCGCCACGATTCCGTATACTCCGCGGGGCATAGGGCCGAACGCCCACCAGGCCACGAAGGTCCAGAGCGCTACCAGGATGACTCCGGGGATGAAGATTGACGATATTCGGTCGGCCAGTTTCTGAATGGGCGCCTTGGAGGTTTGAGCCGTCTTGACCAGCCGGATGATCTGTGCCAGGACCGTGTCCTGCCCTACCTGGGTGGCCTTGTAGCGCAGGGAGCCCGTGCCGTTGACTGTGGCTCCGACCAAGGAATCGCCTTCTTGTTTGAGGACGGGCATGGGTTCGCCGGTCACCATGGATTCGTCCACTGAGGATGACCCGGATATGACCTGGCCGTCCACAGGCAGCTTCTCGCCCGGATGGACCTGAATCACATCTCCGACGACCACATCGTCGACGGCGATCTCCTGGGTGGCCTCCCTGCCGTCCTGGCCGGTCCTCACCACGGTGGCGGTCTTGGGCCTCAGTCCGATAAGGGCGCGGATGGCATCGCCGGTGCCGCGCCGGGCGCGTGCCTCCAGGATTTGGCCGAGGATCATCAGGGTAATGATGGTGCCCACGGCCTCGTAATATGGTTCACGGCTTCCCTCAGGCAGGAGTTGCGGGGCCACAGTGACCACCAGTGAGTAGAGGAAGGCTGTGGCAGTGCCCAGGGCGACCAGGGAGTTCATCTCCGGGGCCCGGTGTGCCAGGGCCAGCCACCCGGTGCGATGGATGGGCCAGCCCGAGTAGAACATGACCGGCAATATCAGGACCAGCTGGACCCAAGGGTTCATCAGAATGTGGGGCATGGGCAGGAACATGCCGAACATGGCTGGTATGAAAACCGGGAGCGTGAAGACCAGGGCTACGATGAATCGCCTGGTCAGGTCACGGATTTCTGCTGTGCGCTCCTGGTCGGCCTCGTCCTGGTCGTTGCCGCCATTGGTCTGGGCGGGCTTGGCGGATTCGGCGGCCTCGGCCTGTGAACGTTCGTCTTGTGACTGGCTACTTTGTGCCTGTTCGGATTGTGCCTCGGCACTGTCGGTCGTCGGTCCATTGGTGGCCCGGAGCATCCCGTGGAGCATGTTCATTCCGCAGGCGAAGGGATAGTCGCCGGCCTTGGGCGGGGTCAGCTGGACGGTCGAGGTCTGGAAGGCGGGCAAAGTCTTGTCGATATTGAAGTCATTGAAGACCACGTGTGAGGAGCATTCCCCACTCTCCTGGCGGTCGAAGACCAGCTTGACCGGCCGTCCGGCCTGAACCTGGATCAGCTGAGGGCTGTATCCGCCCTTGACTGTGATGTGGACGGTCTGGACGCCGCCCTCATCCTTGGCCTGGGTGGCCTTTCTGGGCGCGAAGAAGTACCAGATGATGCCCGCCGTGATGACCAGGGCTGCGATAAGGACCAGGATGCTGCTCATGTGGCCTACTATACCCCCCAGGGGTATACTGATAGTGAATTTCGAGATGGTTTCATGAATCCAAGTCGCTCTCGACTCTGCTATGAAGACCATTGACTAGGAATGGAGTGAATCGTGCCCGGATATGCCAACGACAAAAAGCGGACCATCACCAGACTCCGGCGTGTCGAGGGTCAGGTCAGGGCCATCGAGCAGATGGTCGAGTCAGACACCTACTGCATCGACATCCTCACCCAGATTGCCGCCTCGACCAGCGCCCTGAAGTCGGTGGCTCTGACCCTGCTGGACGACCACATGAACCACTGCGTCCGCGAGGCTGCCGAAAAGGGGGGCGAGGAGGCCGACGAGAAGATGCAGGAGGCTTCCGAGGCCATCGCCCGCCTGGTTCGTTCCTAGCAACCCTTGTCAGACAGGTCCAATCCGCCCTTGAATAGCAGTCCATAAGCAACGGGTATAGGCATTCTTCCGGGAATCGCTGAACTTTCGCTTCTTTCCTGTTAGATTGAACCCCAACCCCAGACCGTTCGGTCCTGGGAAGAAGAGGTTGAAGGGGAGAGGCAATGTCGGAAACAAGTTGGGATTGGGCGGCCCTGGTAGTGGTCGTCATTCTCTTTGCGGGGCTGGCCCTGCTGAGCAGAAAGACCAAGGTCAACTTCAGTTGGCGGGTCATTATAGCGACGGTGTTGGGAATCCTGGTGGGTGTGGGCTTCTCCGGTCACACGACCTATGTGGGGGCATTCGGCAACGTCTGGTCCGAGGTCATTTCGGCCCTCGTGGTGCCCCTCCTGCTCTTCAGCATCATTGCCAGCATCAGCCGTATCGGTGGGTCTGGTCGGTTGAAGAACATCAGTGTGAAGACCATCGTTCTTCTCCTGGTCAACACCTTCACAGCCGCCGTGATCGCCCTGGTTCTGGGGTTGCTTTTCCAGGTCGGCAAGGGGTTCAATCAGGCCCTGCCCAAGGGGGCCAAGCCTCACGAGGTGCCAGGGGTGCTCGATACTCTGGTCGGTCTCTTCCCATCGAATCTGGCGGACAACTGGGCCCACAACCAGGTCATTCCTGTCGTGATCTTCGCCATCCTCCTGGCGGTCTCTCTGAACAAGGCCGCCTCAACACCGCGCGGGGAGCAGAGCGTGGCCCCCTTCAAGGCTTTCGT
Source organism: Bifidobacterium sp. wkB338 (assembly GCF_003688325.1). Taxonomy (NCBI): domain Bacteria; kingdom Bacillati; phylum Actinomycetota; class Actinomycetes; order Bifidobacteriales; family Bifidobacteriaceae; genus Bifidobacterium; species Bifidobacterium sp. wkB338. Next base: position 56,924 of record NZ_NPOR01000037.1, on the reverse strand, counting down.
GGACGCCGGCAATGTGGTCCTGTCCAAGGCCACTCAAATCGTGGTCGGCTTCACTCCCTATGCGGTCCTGTCCCTGATCGCAGCCGCCATTGGTCGCAGCAACCTGAAGAGCCTTCTGCCCCTGCTTGCTGTTCTTCTGGTGGCCTACCTGGGTCTGGCCATTCAGCTCTTCCTGGTCCAACCCCTGATCCTGGCCCTGGTCGGTAGGGTCAATCCTCTGCCCTTCTTCCGCTCCCTTTGGCCGGCGGGCGTGGTGGCCTTCACTTCAGAAAGCAGCATCGGCACCATTCCTGTCACGGTCCGTCAGCTGCGCTCTGCCGGCGTTCCCGAAGAGACGGCTTCATTCGTCGCCAGTCTGGGAGCCAATCTGGGCATGCCCGGATGCGCCGGACTCTGGCCCGTTCTTCTGGCGGTCTTCGCCATCAATGCTCAGGGGATTCCTTACACCCCCCTGCGCTTCGCCCTCCTGATCGTCTTTGCTCTAGTGGTTTCCGTGGGGACGGTGGGTGTGCCCGGCACAGCCACGATCACCGCCACCTCCCTCTTCACGGCGGCTGGCCTGCCCGTACCCTTCATCGCTATCATGCAGCCTATTTCCCAGCTGGTGGATATGGGCCGTACGCTGGTGAACGTGGCTGGTGCCGCCAATACGGCAGTCATCGTGGCCAGAACCGAGAACGAGCTGGACCTGGATCTTTACCAGGGCCGCAAGGTCTTCGACGACCAGGACATTGAAGCGGACGAGGAGATACAACAGTCAGCAGACTAGGGCCGGACGCGTTCCATTCCTGCGCACATGAGCAGGAAGGCGCCCACCCCGTGCATGTCGTTGATGCTGGTGGGTCGCTGGCAGTATTCCTCGTAGCTGCCGGGGCCGGTTCCTATGCAGATGTCGCCGATGAGGAGGTCATCTCCCTGCCACTCGAGGCTCGTTATGACCCCCTCATATCCCTTGTTGGCTACTTCCAGATAGGTCTTGTCCAGAATGCCTTGGTCTACGGCCTTGCAGATGGCGGCCACGAAGAGACAGGTGCAAGAGTTCTCGGGCCAGTTGCCCGCCTGGCCGACCTTGTCGAGAACCTGCCACCAACGGCCGTCGGGGCCCTGATAGCGGCAGACTGCGGTCAGCAGGTCGCGGACCAGGTTTCGCAGATCCTCGCGCCCCGGGTGGCTCTGCGGCAGCAGTTCCAGTTCATTAACTACCGCCATGGGCACCCAGCCGATGGACCGCCCCCAATATTCGGGCGAGAGACCTGTTACAGGGTCGGCCCAGGGTTCCTTACGATCGGGATCATAGGCGTGCCGCCAGAGCCCGGTTTCAGGTACGCGGGTTTTCCTCTGCATCAGGAGGGCCTGTCTGACGGCCTCGTCCACCAGATTCCTGCGTCCGAAGCGGGTACCGTATTCCACCATCATGGGGCCGCCCATATAGAGCCCATCCAGCCACATCTGCCGCGGTACTCCGTCGTTGTGCCAGAATCCGCCCTCGTCGTTCTTCGGATAGGCTTCAAGGTCGTCGGCCAACTGGTCCAGGCCGGTCTTGTACCGGGAGGATCCGAAATGGTCATAAAGGGGGAAGAGGAGGATGCCTGGCTGGATGTCGTCCAAGCATACGGGATCGTGGTTGAGCACGTGGCCCTGGTCATCCAGGTTGGATTCAATCCAACCCCTTATGTACTCCAGATAGGATTCGTCATTGTTGATCAGATAGGTTTGGTGCACTCCAGACAGAAGGACGCCCTGATGGTAGTGGAAATGGCGGATCGGCGGCAGGTCGGCCGGGTTCGGATACGTGCGGCGGAGTGTGTCGACCGCTGCCTGGGCATACTCCAGTGGTGTTGACGGGGTCTGAACCATGGTGCCTTCCTCGTTGATGGGCTGGTTTCATCGAACATCCTACTGTTTTGCAGCCCGGCCGTCTCCCCTGGAATATCGGTCCGGAGTGTTGCACATACGAGGTTGAAAGCGCCTGCAACTTTCTTGTCGCAGAAGTCGTTGCCTGATAGTTTGAGGCCAATCCAGCGGTGGTGCTGTTCGGCCGTACATCTGCAGATGCGGCATGCCCTACATAGTTTCCGTGAGCGCAACAGTCGGTGATGAGGAGGTCATCATGGCAGAGTTTTCCATGTCGAGGTTCTCTCTGAAGGGGAAGGTGGCCTTGGTGACCGGCGCTGTGTACGGGATCGGGTTTGCAATAGCCTCCGCCCTGCATGAGGCGGGCGCGACCATCGTTTTCAATGCTTCAAGACGCTCATCGGTGGACAAGGGGACCCAGGCCTACAGGCAGGCAGGTATTCCGGCCCGGGGCTATGTCTGTGACGTGACCGATGAGGGTGCCGTGGCCGACATGGTCGACCGGATTGACAGGGAGGTCGGCACCATCGACATTCTGGTCAACAACGCCGGCGTCATCAAGCGGGTCCCCATGCTGGACATGACTGTCGAGGACTTCCGCAAGGTGGTGGATGTGGACCTCATCGGACCTTTCATAGTTTCCAAAGCCGTCCTGCCGGGGATGATCAAGCAGGGGCACGGGAAGATCATCAACATCTGCTCGATGATGAGCGAGCTGGGTCGGGAGACCGTCTCGGCCTATGCGGCCGCCAAGGGCGGATTGAAGATGCTGACCCGCAACATCTGTGCGGAATATGGCGGGTCCAACATTCAGTGCAACGCCATCGGACCTGGCTACATCGCCACCCCGCAGACCGCGCCTCTGCGTGAGCGTCAGCCCGATGGATCCAGGCATCCCTTCGATCAGTTCATCGTTTCGAAGACGCCCGCAGCCCGATGGGGGAATCCCTCGGACCTCCAGGGTCCTGCGGTCTTTCTGGCCTCGTCGGCCTCAGACTTCGTCAACGGGCAGGTGCTGTATGTTGATGGCGGCATTCTGGCCTATATCGGCAAGCAGCCTCGGTAAGGCCGGGGGATCACAAGCTTTCGGGTTACTTGCGCGAGGGGATGCAGGGGTTCAGACGGGTAGTGAAATCAATCAGTGATGAGGGAGAGTAGGCGGAGCATGAAAGTAGCGTTGATCAACGAGAACTCGCAGGCCTCGAAGAACGCCCTGATTTTCGCGACCTTGAAGGAGGTCTGCGATCAGAAAGGGCTTCAGGCCTTCAACTATGGCATGTACGGCAAGGAGGGGGAGAGCCAGCTGACCTACGTGCAGAATGGCCTGCTGGCTTCGATCCTGCTCAACAGCAAGGCGGCTGATTTTGTCATCAGCGGGTGCGGAACTGGTCAGGGGGCCATGACGGCCCTGAACAGCTTCCCCGGCGTGGTCTGCGGGTTGGCCGAGGATCCGACTGACGCCTACTTGTTCAGCCAGATCAACGGGGGCAATGCCCTCTCGATCCCCTTCGCCAAAGGGTTTGGCTGGGGAGCCGAGCTGAATCTGAAGTTGATTTTCGAGCGTCTCTTCGCCGAGCCAGCAGGTGGCGGCTACCCCAAGGAGCGCGCAGTGCCGGAGCGTCGCAATGCCGGAATCCTGCATGATGTAAAGAATCAGGTCTACCGTCCGTTGCCAGAGGTGCTTGAGCGGATTGACCAGGGATTCCTTAAAGAGACCATTTCCGGCGAGCATTTCGCAGAGTACTTCATGGCCAATGCGGAGGATGGGAAGATCAAGGAGATGATTGCCGCTCGCCTGTGAAAGCCGCTTGGCAGGCGAGATATAAAAAGACGCCGTCGACAGGGAGGATTCCTTGCCAACGGCGTTTTGTCTGGTGCGAACGGAGGGAGTTGAACCCTCACGAGCATCAGCTCACTGCCACCTGAAGACAGCGCGTCTACCATTCCGCCACGTTCGCAGACAACTGGAAAGGCTAGCACGTTTGTCTATGCGGCGCAATAATGGCGTGTTGGCTCAGCCCTTGGATCCGTGGGCGTAGAACCGGGCCAGCGTCTCCCTCTTGTACTCGTCGAAATAGCCGCCGTCGATGGACTGGCGGATCTCGTCCAGTAGCCTGACAAAGAAGCGTTCGTTGTGGATGGTGGCCAGCGTGTAGCCGTTGAGCTCATGGGCGCGAAGCAGATGGTCGATGTAGGCCCGGGAGTAGTGGGTGCAGGTGTAGCAGTCGCAGTCTTCTTCGATTGGTCTGAAATCGGTCTTGAACTGGGCGCGCTTGATGTTCCAGCGGCCGTCACGGGTGAAGACGGCCCCGTTGCGCCCGCAACGGGCGGGGGATACGCAGTCGAAGGTGTCTCCGCCGTTCTCCACGCCCGCAAAGATATCGTCCACAGCGGCGATGCCCAGCACGTGTCTCGGCCGGGATTCGGGCATTTCGTCGCAGATCCAGGCGCAGGTCTGCCCCAGCAGCCGTTTCTCTATGGCACCCCCGATGCCCACGCCGTCGAAGTCCAGGGAGGCGATCTGGCGGGCGGCACGTCGGCGCAGATCCTCATAGTTGGCCCCCTGCACCACGCCGAACAGGGCCTGGTAGGGCTTGCCGGTCCGTGCCTGGGTCAGCCTCTGGTGCTCGTCCACGCAGCGTTTGGCCCAACGGAATGTGCGCTCCACCGACTGCTCCTGGTAGGTTCGGGTGTTCATCAGGGTGGTCAGCTCGTCAAAGGAGAACATGATGTCGGCGCCGATGCGGTGTTGGATGCCCATGGAGATCTCAGCCGAGAAGCGGTGCCGGTCGCCGTTGAGCGGGGACTTGAAGGTGACTCCGTCCTCGTCCACAAATGCCAGGCGCTCCTTGCCTTCGGCGATTACCTGGTCCGACTTCATGCCGGTCACGTCCATGGCCAGGGTCTTCTTGAATCCCGCTCCCAGCGAGAGGACCTGGAAGCCGCCCGAGTCGGTGTAGGTGGGGCCGTCCCAGTTCATGAACCGGGCCAGGCCTCCTGCTTGGTCCAGAATGTCGGGGCCGGGGCGTTCAAACAGATGGAAGGCGTTGGCCAGAAGGACCTGGGCGCCCAGCTGCCGCATTTGCTCGGGCAGGACGGCTTTCATGGCCGCCTGGGTGGCCACGGGGATGAATGCGGGAGTGTGGATGTCTCCGTGAGGAGTGTGGATGATGCCGGTGCGGCCGTAGCGGCGGCCATTGTGCCCCAGGCCATCGGGGCTGTCAGGCAGGCGGTTCAGGGTCTCGAATGAGAATGCGGCGCGGTCGCCGGGTCGGCCCGGCGTGGCTCCCAGCGGGTTGGTGATCAGGCTCATGGCTCCACTGTATCCAAGACATCCAACCGTCCTGTTGGCGTCCTGTGTACAGTCGATGTGACTTTCATACAATGTCCAGACAACATTCAGCATTTCGCCTCTAGACTTGGAAGCAATGCACGCGAGGACCCGCTTCGCCTGTCAGCCGGAAACAGCAAAAAGCGCGGGCGACGGGGTAGATTGACAAGCGTGACCGAATAGCAGGCAGCGGCATCGATCCGAAGGAGCAGAAATGGCTGAAGAGCACAAGGCCGACCCTTGGAGGGGCGGCGATGACGATCAGTCCTGGCAGCCAAGCCACATCGAGCGCGGGGCCGCCAGTCAAGAGCAGGAGACGGGAGCTTCCACAGACCAGACCGGCCCTGCTCAAGTCCCCGCGCCAGAAGAAGGGGATCAGCAGACTCAGGATTGGGACCAGAGGCCCACGACCCCTATTGCCATGCCTGGCGGCGATGCACGGCCCGCGACTACGGAAAACGGGTCGAATGGCGATAGCGGCACCGGCGCTTCAGCCTCCGCCTCCAGTGGCTCAGCCACGGGGCAGGATGCGCCGACGCAGCGGCAGCCTTATTATCGGCCTGCGCCCGAGTATGGAGCATACGCGCCAGCAGGCTCGCGTCCGCCTGCCAACAATCAGGGTCAGCAGCAGCCCAATCAGCAGCCTAACCAGGGATATGGCTCAGGTCCTCAGCAGGGCTTCTTCGGGCAGTACGGCCAGCCAGGCCAGTTCGGTCAGAACGGCCAGCCACGTCAGAACGCCGGCCAGAACCCCCAGGGCGGCCAGCCTTCCGGCCAGGGCCCCTATGTGCCTTTCGGATCCGGCGGCCTCAACGGTCGGCCTGGTCCCGCCCACAACGCCAGCAGCAACATGAGCGGCACGGGCAAGTACGTCTTCACCGCCGTGGTGGCTGCCCTGGTGGCTGCAGCTCTCATGCTGGGCCTGGGCTGGGCGGCTCTGTCCAACGGATGGATCACCCTGCCCTCGTCCTCCTCGCTGAGCGGAGTCTCCTCCAACTCCTCGGGCCAGGGCACAGCCAAGGTCGAGGGCGGGCAGGCTCCTGACTGGCAGGGCATCAGCAAGCAGGTCTCCGAGTCCGTGGTCTCCATCCAGGTGCAGACCAAGAGCGGGGTCGGGGCCGGATCAGGCGCGGTCTTCGACACCCAGGGCCATGTGGTCACCAACAACCACGTGGTCGATGGCGCCCAGGAGATTCACGTCACCCTCTCCAACGGGCAGATGTACACGGCCAAGGTGGTCGGCACCGACACTACTGCCGATCTCGCCATCCTCAGCCTGGATCAGGCGCCCTCCGACCTGAAGCCTGTGAAGTTCGCCGACTCCGAAAAGCTGGCCGTGGGCGAGAACGTCATGGCCATCGGCAACCCCCTGGGCTACGAGAACACGGCCACCACCGGCATTGTCTCGGCTCTGAACCGCCCGGTCTCGGTCATGGACGAGAGTAACAACAACCCCATCGTGACCAACGCGATCCAGCTGGATGCGGCCATCAACCCCGGCAACTCGGGCGGCCCCACCTTCAATGCGGCCGGCGAGGTCATCGGAATCAACTCCTCCATCGCATCCATGGCTTCCTCCAAGTCCGAGGCGGGATCCATCGGCATCGGATTCGCCATCCCATCCAACCTGGTCAAGCGAGTTGCTGATGAGATCATCAAGGACGGCAAGGCCAAGCACGTCTCCCTGGGCGTCACCATCCAGAGCAGCACGGCCCAGGCCGACGGGGTCACCCGCGGCGGCGCCAAGGTCACCAATGTGGTTTCGGGCTCCCCGGCTGACAAGGCCGGCATCAAGGTCGGGGACACCATCGTGGCCTTCAATGGCCATGCTGTCAACAACAACTACTCCCTGCTGGGCTTTGTCCGGGCTGCAGCCTTCGGCGACTCGGTCAAGATCACCGTGGTGCGTGACGGCAAGACCGCCGAGGTGAACGCCACCTTGGATAGCGAAGAGCAGAACGTTCAGGGCAAGCCCAGGACCAACAGGAAGAACTCGGGCGGCAGTGGCCAGGACGGCGACTCCGACCAAGGCGGTTCGGGCGACGACGATGACTCCATGGATCCCTTCCGCTTCTTCTTCGGGCAGTGATCCAGGACTGAACCCAGGGGCCGCATCCGTCACTTTGGCGGGTGCGGCCCCTTGTCATACTCGCCGACCATCGCTGGTCCTGGCGCGGTATAGGCTTGAAATGTCAAGAGCAGAAGAGAGCCGTGATCCGGCTACGGCTGTCAGGTAGACAAGTCCGGAGCGGGGAAGTGGTCATGTCAAGAATCCTGGGTTTCGCCAAGAAGGTCCCCATGCTTTGGGTGGTGCTGGTCTGCGGGCTGGTCATGGGCCTGCTCTGGCACCCCTATCGCCAGGCTGCCCAATGGCTGGTCGCCGTCCTGGTGGCCGTCTCGTTGGTGGATACCCTCAAGGGGATGATCGATGACGTGCGCCAGGGCCACGTGGGCGTGGACATCCTGGCCGTGGTCGCCATCCTCTCCACCCTCGCTGTGCAGCAGTACTGGGCTAGTTGGGCCGTGGTCCTCATGCTCTACTCGGGCGATGCCATCGAGCAGTACGCCGGGAACAAGGCGCAGAACAATCTGACCGTACTAGTCCAGGCCGCCCCCCAGGTGGCCCACGTGGTCCAGGCAGACATGCCAGAGGGGGAGCATGCCCTTCCCAAGGAGAGCGACTGGAGCACGGTGGATGTCGATAAGGTCCGTCTGAACGACCTCCTGGTGGTCAAGCCCGGCGAGACCGTGCCCGTTGATGGCGAGCTGATCAGCCCGACCGCCACCCTGGACATGTCCACCATCAACGGCGAGCCCATGCCCCGCAGGCTCTACCAGGACGCCCAGGTCATGTCCGGAGCGGTCAACGGTTCGGGCACCTTCCTGATGCGGGCCCGGCAGCTGGCGCGGGACTCCCAGTACCAGCGAATCCTCAGCCTGGTGCGCTCCGCCCAGAACTCCCGGGCTGCAGTCGTCAGAACAGCCGACCTGATGGCGGTCCCCTTCACCGTGGTGGCCTTCATCATCGCCTGCGTGGCCTGGATCATCTCCGGCGTGCCGACCCGGTTCGCCCAGGTTCTGGTTCTGGCAACCCCCTGCCCTCTGTTGATTGCCGCCCCTGTGGCCTACATGGCCGGGACGGGAAGGCTGGCCAAGGCGGGGCTGCTGATCAAGACCCAGGATGTGATCGAGAATCTGGGCCGGGTCTCGCACATCTTTTTCGACAAAACCGGCACGTTGACCGTAAAACGTCCCCAGGTGTCCAAGATTGACCTGCCAGACGGTGGGAAGCAGAAGGTGGATACGGACCGGATTCTGGCCATGGCGGGTGCTGTGGAGTCCTACTCGGTCCACATCCTGGCCAATGGAATAGCCGAGGCCGGGGCCGCCGCCCAGGAGCGACTGCGGGCACAGGGCAAGGGAGAGGCCCATCTGCATGCGCGGGAGGTTCAGGAGGACTCCGGCAACGGGGTACAGGGCCAGGTCGACGGCCACCAGGTCAAGGTGGGCAGGGCCCAGTTCGTGGCTGACGGGCATTCAAGTGATTTATTCGGCCCCCTGGCGCCTGATGAGATGGCCTCCTACGTCTCTATTGATGGGGTCTTGGCCGCCAGGGTAGTCATGAAGGACGTGCCCAGGTCGGATGCCGCCCAGACCATCACCCAGCTACGGGAGTTGGGCATCACCCGTCTTTCCATGGTCACCGGCGACAAGGAGGACTCGGCCCGGATCATCGCCGACCAGGTGGGCATTACAGACGTGCATGCCGGCCTCTTCCCCGAGGACAAGGCCAATCTGATCGCCAAGGCTTCCAGGGAGGAGCCCAATCGGCAGCCATTCTGGGACATCTGGCTGTCCAAATTCCTTGGTGAGTCAGTGACCAAATCCATCACCCTGATGGTGGGGGACGGTGTCAACGATGCCCCGGTCCTGGCCGCCGCCGACGTGGGCATGGCCATCACCGACGGGACCACTACGGCCGCCTCCGAGTCCGCCCAGGCCGTAATCATGAACGACGACATCGCCTGTCTGTCCAGGTCGATCACCATCGCCCGCAGGACCAAGCGGGTCATGCTCCAGGCGGTCATGCTGGGGCTGACCCTGGCCACGGTGGGCATGCTCTGCGCCGCTTTCGATCTGATTCCGGTGGTTGTGGGTGCCTTTACACAGGAGGCCATCGATGTGGTTTCCATTCTCTGGGCCCTGACTGCGCTGATGGACCGGGACTGAGGCCATTCGCGACGCTTGGTGAAAGTCCCGGGGATGGAGCCCGATCGACCCTGTTTCCGACCCTTGCTTTGCGTTAGGCTGACAAGCATGAGCGATAATACTGTCAACGATTCCACCATGCCCGCACCGGCCCGCGGCGAGGAAGCCGGCTCCCCCCTGCGCGTGGCCGTCATAGGCGCGGGGCCTGCAGGGGTCTATGCCTCTGACATTCTGCTGCGGCAGCTGCGGGAGAAGGGTGCCGACCTGGGTCTGGGCGACCGGGCCCGTATCGATTTGTTCGAGAAGTTGCCCGTTCCCTTCGGCCTGGTCCGCTACGGCGTGGCCCCGGATCATCCCAGCATCAAGTACATCGCCGGCGCCTTGGAGAAGACCCTGGACAACCCCGAGATCCACCTCTATGCGGATGTGGAGTTCGGCAAGGACGTCAACCTGGATGATCTGCTTCAGCGCTACGATGTGGTGCTCTTCGCCACCGGCGCCGTGGACGACCGCCCTCTGGAGATCGCCGGCCATGAGCTTGATGGCGTTCACGGGGCCGCCCACTTCGTCGAATGGTATGACGGCTATCCCGAAGCTGACCAGGAGTGGCCTATGGATGCCAAGCAGGTGGCCGTCATCGGAGGCGGGAACGTGGCCATGGATGTCTCCAGAATCCTGATGCGCCGGGCCGACGACCTGCTGGGCACGGACATCCCCGATAATGTCTACCAGGGGATCCAGGGCAACCAGGCCCGCGAGCTGCACATGTTCATCCGTCGTGGCCCGGCCCAGGCCAAGTTCTCGGTCCAGGAGCTGCGTGAGCTGGAGAAGCTGCCTGGAGTGCAAATCGTCATCGACGAGGAGGACTTCGACCTGGATCAGGAGACCATCGATCGAGCCGGTGCCGACAAACTGACCCGGCAGATGCTGGAGGAGCTCTTCACCATCAGGGAGATGGCCGAGGACATGGCTGAGGACGGCGGTGTCGACTTCGAAGGCAATCCCGCCGACCGCCATTTCTATATGCACTTCTACCGGATGCCTGCCGCAATCATCGGCCAGGACGGCAAGGTGACCGGTATTCGCGTGGAGAAGACCAAGGTTACGCCCGAGGGCACCATGGAGGAGACCGGCCAGTACGAGGAGTACCCGGTACAGGCCGTCTACCACGCCATCGGCTACAAGCCTGCCGAGGTTCCTGGCGTTCCTTATGACTTCTCCGGCTACACCCTTTCCAACGTCCATGGTCGCGTGACCACTGCTCCCGAAGGGCAGGACGGCCGACCCATCGACCGTCTTTACGCAACGGGCTGGGCCAAGCGAGGACCTGTGGGGTTGATCGGATCCACCAAGTCCGATGCCCTGGAGACCATCGGCAACATGCTGGATGACCTGGCAGCCAGCCCGACTCGCGGCCGCTTTGCCCAGGACCGGGACGACGATTCAATTGACCGTTTCCTGGCGGGCAAGGGCATCCAGCCTATCGACTTCGCCGGCTGGAAGCGGGTGGATGCCTACGAGCGGGCTGAGGGTGCCAAGGTAGGCCGCGAGCACATCAAGGTCATCGATCCAGACCAGCTCCGCCAGCTCGCCCACGGCGAGTAGGCGATCGGTCTTAGATCGGCAGTGGCGGGGCCTGGATGAGGATTCATGAAAAATCCTCATCCAGGCCCTGTTTTCTTGATCTGCACTAGCATTACTGGGTGCTCACAGTAGGCGGATAGATCCGGCCCAGCTATCATTGTCGTTAGAGCCCCTCACGGAATCGAAGGAGCGTGGCATGGCTAATCTGACTCTCTATCCGGCAACCCTGCAGTGGGCCGTTGAGGAGAGTGATGCCGATCCGATGGCCCTGTCCCGGCGCCGGGGGCTTGGCCAGTTGCCGGATTGGCTGGAATCCAAGGAACCCGTGTCCGTATCCTTCAACAAGGTTGAGCAGCTCAGCAGGGCCCTGCATGTGCCTTTTGGCGCCTTGGTCAGGTCGGTTGTGCCCCAGCGTCGCCTTGAGCCCCTGGTCCGGTACCGTACCGTAGGCAATACGTCTGTGCAGCCGAGCAAAAACCTGCAGGACACCATCGACCAGATGCGATTCAGGCAGGAATGGGCCAGGGATGAATTGCTTGAATCCGGTTTGGACGCCAACCCGCTGGTCGGGTCGGTAGGGGATGCAGAGCAGGGCGATGCCCTGGCCGATGCGCTTCGCTCCACCCTAGGACTGAATGGGCGCTCTGCCTGGGAGGGCGGCAATTCCAGCGACCGCTTCCGTCAGATCAAGGAACGGGCATCTAATGCGGGCATTATGATTATGCTCAATTCCCAGGTGGGCTCCATGAGTTCTCGAAAGCTGGATCTTCAGGAATTCCGGGGATTCGTGCTGATCGACGACATGGCTCCGCTGGTGTTCATCAACAGAAACGATTCCTTTGACGGCATGATCTTCACCTTGATTCACGAGGTGGGCCATGTACTGCTGGGCACTCAGGAGCTCTTCGACGGCATTGGCGGCCAAGGGAATCGCAAGGCCATGGAGCGCGCTATAAACCGGGCAGTGGTAAAGGCCGTGATCGACGATGAGCGCTTCCGACAGGTGTGGCGAGAGCAGCTGGAAGAGGGGCAAAAGCCGGCCGATGCCGCCGAGTCCATAGCTGATGACTTCCACCTGAGTGCCTTGGCTATGGGCATACAAGCCCATCAGTTCGGCTTGACTGGCGAAGATACGCTTGAGGAACTGCAGACACGAATGGATCGGCATCTTCAGGACAAGGCAACTCGCCATCAGGATCGGGAACCCCATGGCAATGGCAACAGGACCAACGCCTCCAGGGTCGATACCGGTTTCGTCCGCCTGGTCAATGCCGCCATGGACGGGGGCAGATTGGCCCCGACTGAAGGCTTCGATCTGGTGGGGGTGCGTTCTCCGCAGTCTTATCAGGGTTTGATTCGTGAAAAGAAGCTGATATGACCGCTACTCTCTACCTGCCTGATTCCAACATCTTCATCGCCTCCTACCGGCTCAACCATCCTTTCGACTACAAGGAGTTCCACCCCTTCTGGCGATGGATGGAAAAACTGGCTGAGGACAGGTCGATTGCCATGGTGGATGTCGTCTACGACGAGCTGGTCAACGAGCAGGCTGCCGATCCCGATATGTTGGATCTTTGGGTGCGTGCAGTGTTCAAAGGCCGCCAAATAAGCCACAAGGACGACAGGTATGCGCAGGTATATGCGAAAATCCAGGATTATCTGGTCACCTGCGGGCAGTATACGGAAGGCTCGCGCCAATACTGGGAGTCAGAGGGCAAGGCGGATCCCTGGCTGATTGCCGTGGCCAAGGTCGAAGGGGCGGTCATTGTGACGGATGAGGCCCGAGTTCCGCTGCAACAGGGGCAGCACATGAAGAAAGAGCCCAAGATCCCTAACATCGCAGACCAGTTTGGGGTGAAGACCATCAATCTTCGCCGATTCTTCGATACCAACGGGAGGTTGAAGAAGGCCCAATATGTTCCTAAGCCTCGTGACAAGAAGAACGTAGATCCAATCGTATTGTTCTGAATAAAGAGGGTGGCATTGGCAGCTTCATCTTTTCAGCGGTCGTTCAGCAAAAATTCAGCGGCATTGTCTACCATGGAACCCATGAATGGCAAGCTGAAGGTTCACGGACATTTCAACGGCCTGAAAACGACGCTTTTGTTCGCCCTTATGTGGGCCGTTATTATGCTCATCTGGTGGCTGACCGGCGGTCGCCAGGGGACGCTGGGCATCTATATCCTCATAGGCCTGGCCACCACTTTCGGATCCTACTGGTTCTCGGACAAGGTGGCGATCGCCTCCATGCATGCCCGGCCGGTCAGCGAGCAGGAAGCTCCCGACCTCTACCGGATCGTCCGGGAACTGTCGGGGAGGGCTGGCAAGCCCATGCCCCGTATTTACATCGCTCCGACCGACTCTCCCAACGCTTTCGCTACAGGCCGCAACGAGCGCCATGCTGCCGTCTGCTGCACCCAGGGGATTCTGCGCATCCTCAACGAGCGGGAGATTCGCGGGGTGCTGGGCCACGAGCTCATGCACGTCTACAACCATGACATCCTGACCTCTGCCGTGGCTTCGGCCATGGCCACGGTCATCACTTACCTGGGATACTCCCTCATGTATTTCGGCGGTGACAGCCGGGACAGGGATAATGATTCCGGTGTCTTCGGCCTCCTGGGCGTGCTAATTAGCTCGATTCTGGCCCCTCTGGGTGCCTCCCTGATCCAGATGGCCATTTCGCGCACCCGTGAGTATGACGCCGACGAGGACGGCAGCCGGCTGACTGGGGACCCGGCGGCTTTGGCATCGGCTCTGAACAAAATATCCTACGGGTCTCAGGCTGCGCCTATGCCGCAGACCGCCGGCACCCAGAGCGCCGCCGCCATGATGATCGAGAACCCCTTCTCGGTCAAAGGATTCAGCAGGCTCTTCTCCACCCATCCGCCCACCGATGAGCGCATCGCCCGCCTGATGCAGATGAGTCAGGAGATGGGGCAGACCCAGGTGAATTCCGGGCATGGAGCCCAGGTGGGGTACTGAGAGGCCAAGCAGCTTTGCGTCCCTGTTGATAGGAGATGATACCTGGGATGACGGAGACCATCAATCTGGCCATCGTCGACGATCAGGAGCTGGTCAGAGCAGGACTGGTCTCGATACTGGCTGATGAGGACGATATCAACATTGTCGCGGATGCAGCCTGTGCCCGGGAGCTTCTGGAGCACCCTCGCCTGAGCGATGTCGATGTGGCCCTGGTTGACTGCCGTATGCCTGACATTGACGGGATTCGCCTCATCGACATCTTGCGTAAGAGAGGACTGAAAGCCCGATGCATCGCACTGACGGCATTCGACGAGGATGAGAACCTTGTGGGAAGTATCAAGGCTGGAGCATATGGGCACCTGCTCAAAGATGCCGATGCAGAGGAGATCATCGGCACCGTGCATAGGGTCTATAGGGGTGAACGCGTCCTCGGGACTGCAGAGTCGGGTAGGCTGATGAACCTCATCAGCAGGGAAGGCGAACCGTCGCAGCCTGTCAAAGCGGCGGGAGGAGTCGACGTAGCCGACGACTTCGATCGGACTGACCGTCAGATCATCGACATGATTGTGGCTGGTTTAACCAACAGGGAGATTGCCGATCATCTCTGCCTGTCCCTGGGCACGGTCAGAAACCGCGTCAGTAGCATTTTCGACAAAACCGGCGTGCGCAATCGCACCGAGTTGGCCATGACCTCAAGGCGGTCATGAGCCCGTCAGAACCTGAGCCGTCTCAGGAGCGGAAATCGGGGTCCCTCCCATACGTGGGCCTGGTGGAGGTCGCTTCGTTCTGCTGCTCCTTCCTGTGGTCAAAATATGGCAATCCTCTCAACTTCTTCCTCTTCCAGACGGTCATGGTGTCGGCCTGGCTGGGTTATAGGCTGATTCGGCGACGTATTCCTGCCCTCATTTGTGGGGGCCTTCTCATCGCGGTTTGTCTGGCAGCCACTCTCTTCGACAATCCGCCGCAGATGTTTCTCACCACCATCGTGACCGTGGATGTTCTCTTCGCCTTTCCGGAGATCTGGACCTGGGTCGCAGTAGGAGGGGAAATAGGGGTCTACATTCTGCATATGGCATGGAGGGGAGAATGGCGACGGGACTCCTGGGGCGATACGGTCCTGAACCTGGCTCTGATCGTCTTCTTCGCGGTGGCTTTCCTCTTTTACGCACGGGCCAGCCGTCTGCTCATTGAAAAGAACCGGCAGCTCGCCAGGCAGTCGCTCACAATAGAGAGCCTGGCCCTAGCTAAGGAGCGGGCAGAGATGGCCTCGCAGATGCATGATTCGATTGGTCAGTACCTATCGGCCATGCACATGGAGCTTGAGGCGGCGCAAAGGACCCTGCACAAGGGTTCATCCATCGACCGGGCCCTCACCCATGTGATCAAGGCCGAAGACATCGATAAGAAGGCACTGGTTCAGGTACGTCAGCAGGCCAGGGCTTTGAACCCGGCTGCCTTTGGCGGGGAGCTGACCAAGGAGTCAATTGTCGGTCTGGCAGACTCCTTTGAATCCACAGGTCTGCATGTGACCGCTACGGTGAATGGGAGCCTGGAGGGCCTGTCATCGCAGAATAAGGTCCTTATCTACCGGGCCTTGCAGGAGACTTTAACCAACGTGGTCCGTCACGCCCATGCCTCCTCCGCCTCGATTGTCATTGATCTGGCACCGCGAACCCTTCGCCTGTGTGTGACGGACGACGGGGTGGGTCCTGGCAAAGGGTCTGGTCGGTTTGTGCCGGGCTTCGGCCTGTCCTCCCTTGAGCAGAGGGTAAAGGACTTGGGCGGCTCCTTGCAGGTAGGACCGGCAGAGACAGCGGAGTCTTCCCACGGTACCAGGGTGATGCTTTCCCTCCCACTGACCGCGAATTCTGGCAGGTCACCTCTGCAAGGCAGCGGGCGCAGTGACACTTGTCCTCCTGATGGTGACATCTGTCGGTAGCATTTCCAATGCCTGTCGATATAGCTTGGCCCTATGCAATGGGCAGCAATAGGCGGTGAAAGGAAAGAACCCGGAACGGAAAGGGCTGAGGGGCGGAGTATTAGGGTCGGGTACACCCGCCTGGTGAATTCCTTGTGGAGGGGAAACCGCGGCCTGCAAATCCTGAACATCCTGGCTGGAGCCTGTCCCATGGCCTTGATCCTCCTGGTTCTTGAGGCCATGGTCCGGGGAGGAGAGGGAGCCGATTCGACCACTCCGGTAGTCATGGTAGCCATCTTTCTGGCATCTTCAGCTTCTGTTTCCAAGACCATCAGCGACCATGCCTTCACTGCTCAATGGGACAGGCTCATGCGCATCCGTCTGCTGGGCGCCTCCCCCTGTCGGCTCCTGGGCTCGATACTGGCCGTCCAAGGTCTCATGGCTGCCTTCTCAGGCCTCATTGGCGTGGCTCTGGGCGAACTGATGACGCCTCTGGCAAGGCCAGCCATGGCACGGCTGGACATGCTTTTGCCGGAGCATGGCATCCTGCCAAACCTCTCCTCCATTCTTATGACGGTCCTGCTTTCCGTCCTGTGCCAATGTCTGGGCGCCATATTGGCTGCAGTGAGGGTCATCCGAGCTCGGCCCGATTTGCAGTCCATGCCCCGCTCTTCCGGGAGACGGCACCGCGCCCTGTCTACTGCGGTCATGCTCCTGGTGGTCCTTGCGACTTGCTTGATGATCTACCTAAAGGGGACTGGAGCGGCCGCCGGTGGTATGGGCATCTTTTTGATTCCTCTCTTGGCATGGGCCTTGATAAGAGTGGGCAGACCCCTATTGAACCGGGCAGCGGGCGTCATCATGGCGGGTTACCCCAAAGGTCCCGTGGTCACCTTGGCTTTGCGCATTCAGGAGACCACTAGGACGGCCTCACTCTTCACGATGGTGGTCGTCGCCACTGCAGTCGCCTGCGGGCTTTTCGGCTTCTTGGGATATAGCGATGCCAATGCGCGCGCCTCTCTGACCAGGGCTCTGGCAGGAGGGTCTGTGATCAGCCCGGTCGGCAGTGACCGAGGGGCCCTGGATCATTGGGCCGCCTATGTTCGGTTGCGCGATGCTGATCCTCTTATTCTGGCTCCTGCCACCGTAGTGCCTATGGCAAAGGACGGTGGGGGATGCGACCGGCAAATACGCCGGGCCGCCTCCTACTATCGTGGTGCCTCACGCCTTCAAATAGATGGCGATCTGAGTCGGATTTTTCCGTCCGCAGTCCTGCATCCTGCGCGGGATAGTACAGGATTGGACGGGCTCGATGGGGTGGTGGCTTCCAGTCCGGAGGTGGGTGCGGGTCTGTCCCTCGGCGCGCCGGTCTGTATTGATGATGGGAACGGACCAGCTCGACGGAGTCGGATTGCGGCTATAGCTGACCTGCCGGGTGGAATGGGTCAGTACTTCATCCCCTCGCATCTATCTACTTCTACCTCCCGAAATGCATGGGAGACCGGATATGAACGTTGGGGCGGGTACACTCCCCTGGCTCTGGTTTCGTCACAGGCGGGTGGCCGGGAGGTGCCGACAGGGGTCGTTGACCAGACGGCTGAAGCATGGGTGGCGAATCTGCCGACTGGCAAGATCTATGCACAGACCGGA
The DNA here is from genome assembly GCF_003688325.1 of Bifidobacterium sp. wkB338. Taxonomy (NCBI): domain Bacteria; kingdom Bacillati; phylum Actinomycetota; class Actinomycetes; order Bifidobacteriales; family Bifidobacteriaceae; genus Bifidobacterium; species Bifidobacterium sp. wkB338. The sequence continues at coordinate 39,393 of NZ_NPOR01000037.1, read as the reverse complement.
GGGGAGGGGATGAAGGAAATGGCCGTCATCGTCTACCCGGTCTTGGTCATATGTGCCGTGGGCGTCCTGTCGCTGATCTTCACCATGGTTGAGGAGAGGCATAGGACCAGGGCCGTGGCCGTCCTTCTTGATTTGGGAGCCTGGCGGTACGGATGCAGTGGGACGTTAAGGTACCTGAGTGAAGTCTTGCCGGCCTTCCTGCTGGCCTGTGCCGGTTCGCTCCTGGTCGTCAACCTCTGCTCTCACCCGCAGTCAGTCGAACTCTATGGAGGCATCTCCTTTTACTGTCCCGCTGGGCAGCTGGGCCTGCTTCTGGCGGTGGTCCTGACGATGGGGCTGGTGGCCCTGGTCGCCCACATGGTTTCCTATGTTCGTCTGGCCTGTCGTCTGGCCTGTCAGGGATGAGCAAAGCAGCCCGTGGTGGCGTGGAAATAAGTGAGAGCGCCATGAAACGAGACGGAGTCTTGCATTCGGCGGTTGTGAGCGAATGTTTTAAAAATTGCGTGTAAGAAGGTCGGACGCGAGAAGGAGGGATGTGTGGAAACAGGACATGATGGATGGGATGCAAGAAAATCTCAGGTAACTGCCCAGGGTGCGGGCCCAGACGGTGGCGGTACGGTCTTGCGGGCCATGTCTGTTTGCTACGACTACTCGGAAAATGGACGACGCAGGCATCGTCTGCTGGGAAAGTCGTATGACAGGAATGGGTCGGCACCTCAAATCGGGCCAGTCAATATAGAACTGCAAGATGGCTGTATTACGGCCCTGATTGGACCCTCGGGATGCGGGAAGTCCACTGTGCTCAAGCTGCTTGCCGGCATCCTGACCCCCTTGCGAGGCCAGGTCTGGTATGGGCATCGGGATATTGCTCGGCAGTCGGATTTTCGCCGGGCAAGGCTTCGCAGGACCGAATTCGCCTTCATTTTCCAGGATTACATGCTGGTCGATTCTTTGACGGTCGCCGAGAATATCATCCTGCCGAGGTCCTTGAATGGTTCAGCCACCGATGATGGTGCTGTACGTCGGGCTCTGGCCTGTGTGGACCTGCCGACCGGTGTAATGGGGCGAAAGGTGGGCGAGCTGTCAGGAGGTCAGCAGCAGCGGGTGGCCATCGCTCGGGCCATGATCATGGATGCGCAGGTTCTCTTCGCGGATGAGCCCACCGGCAATCTGGATCCCAGAGCCCGTGAGGACACCCTTGATGCCATCCAAGCAGCCATGAGTGCGGGACTCAAGGCCAGCCTTCTGGTCACCCATGATGCCAGGGTGGCTTCCAGGGCCGACAGAATTCTGCATATGCGGGATGGGAGGATTTGCGGTTCCTATCCCCATATGGATCAAGAGGATATAGAGCGGCTCCTTCTGTCCGGGTCGGAGCAGGAGGAGCCGCTGAGGTCGATTCAGAGTTGAATTCTGCGCCCGTTACAGACCACGGTTTTGACGGACCAGTCAGCCGGGCTCAAGAGGAGAAGGTCGGCAGCATAGCCGGGTGCCAGCATGCCCAGCGGAGCGTCGGTGATCGGGTTGGAGCGGTCCAGTCCCAAGGCTCGGGCAGGTGTCAGCGTGGCGGCTTCCACGGCCTGGGGGGCTGGCAGGCCGATGGCCTGGACAGCTCTGCCGACTGCCACATCCAGGGTCAGGGTTGAGCCGGCGATGGCCCCGTTGGAGGTCAGACGGGCGTGGCCGCCCTTCACTGTTACATCCAGGGAACCCAGCTTGTAGGTGCCGTCCTCGCAGCCGGTAGCCTCCATGGCATCGGTGACCAGGGCTATCCGATGGGGGAAGAGCCTGAAGGCCAGGTCGACGCAGGGGTCCTGCACATGGAAACCGTCGTTGATCAGCTCGGCCGTGACCCGGCGGTCCTCCACGGCGGCCGGAATGGGACCCGGCTGACGGTGGTGGATGCCGTTCATGGCGTTGAAAACATGAGTGAGTATGCGGGCGCCGGCATCGAAGGCACGACGGGTCTGATCGTAGTCGGCATCACAATGGCCGACCGCAGGCACCACACCGGACTTGGCCAGGCGGGAAATGGCCTCGTAGCCATGGTCACGCTCGGGGGCCAGGGTCACCTGGCGTATGCAACCGTCAGCAGCCTCCAGGAGACTGTCAAGCACCGCTGGTTCAGGATTGCGCAGACACTTAGGATCGTGCGCGCCCTTACGGGAGAGTGCGATGAAGGGCCCTTCCAAGTGGGCGCCCAGCACATCGGGTCTGGAGTCCATGACTCGCCTGACCGAACGCAGGTTGGTGCACATCGTGTCGACCGGGTTGGTGATCAGGCTGAGCACCTGTCTGGTGGTTCCATGGACCATATGGCAGGCCCTGGCAGTGCGAATGGCCTCGTCCCCGTCATCGAAGGAGTGAACCCAGCCACCGTGGGAGTGGATGTCGATAAACCCGGGAGTGAGGATGAATCCGGCTGCATTGATGAACTCAGCACCGCCCGCACTCACGTCATGGGTATCTGATCCAGGCTGGAAGGAGGGCGGCAGGCTGGGCAGTCCAGCGGCCCTCAGGGCGGATTCCAGGCTCTCTCTGCCTTGCCCGACCTGCTCAATCCTGCCATCCAGGGCCAAAATCCAGCTGTCTTCCCTGATTCCTCGAGCGTCTATCAGCCTTGCGCCGGTCAGGACAAGGGGATGGGCCGGTCCGTGGAGGGATGATTCAACCGCGAGCCCCGCCGACTCGTATGCTTCCTTGGACATGTTTGGTTTGCCTTCTAGATGGACTGCCAGTCAGGCTTGTTGGCATATGCCCACTTGTAGTAGTCACGGTTGCGCAGGCGGGATGCGGCGGCCTCGTCCACAATCACGGTGGCATGGGGGTGCATCTGGAGGGCGGAGGCCGGGCAGAAGGACGATATGCCGCCTTCTACGCTCTCGGCAACGGCTTCTGCCTTACCGGCACCAAAGGCCAGGAGAACCAGCTGGCGTGCCTTGAGGATGGTCCCGATGCCCTGGGTGATGCAGTGAGTGGGCACCTGGTCCATGTCATTGTCGAAGAAGCGGGCATTGTCGATGCGGGTCTGCTCGGTCAGAGTCTTGATGCGGGTGCCTGAAGCCAGGGAGGATCCGGGCTCATTGAAGCCGATATGCCCGTCTGTGCCGATGCCCAGAATCTGCAGGTCGACGCCGCCGGCATCCTTGATTGCCTGGTCGTACACACGGCCAGCGTCCTTGATGGTGTCCAGGTTTCCATTTGGCACCCGTACCTTGGCAGGGTCCAGGCCCAGAGGCTCGACCACGGTCCGGTTGATGGTGGACCGGTAGGACTGGGGGTGGGCCGGATCCAGGCCAGCGTACTCGTCCAGGGCGAATCCGCGCACCTGGGAGACATCGATACCTTCCTTGTGGACCAGGTCGGCCAGCGCCTGGTATGCCGCCAGGGGGCTGGACCCCGTGGCCAGACCCAGCACGCAGTCAGGCTTGCGCCGGATCAGGTCGGCTGTGCAGCGGGCGTAGATTTTCCCTGCTTCCTCCTGGGACTTGACGATGATGATTTCGGTCATGATGCGATTTCCTTTCCAATAAGCTCAGATGGGCGGCTGTCGACGGCCATGCGTCCTGCCAAGGCGGCACCGATGGCTGCGATGGGCAGGTCGGCTGGGGCCAGGCGCAACCGGTCGGGTAGCCTCAGCGAGGCGATGAAGTGGCTGCAGGCCGCGCTCTTATTCAGATGCTCGGTGACCAGATTCAGCAGGGGCTGGCCGGTTTTACTCATGCCGCCGCCCAAGATGATGACTGCGGGGTCTATAGCCAGGGCCACTATCTGGACAGCCAGGGCAATGCCATGGCCGATGATGTCCTGGACTTCCTTGGCGTGCTGGTTCCCCTTGCTTGCCTGGGCAATCAGGTCGGGCAGGGGGTGGGCGATTCCCGGCCAAAGGGCTTCCACTGCCGCACCTGAGGCCACGGTCTCCAGACAGCCACACTGGCCGCACTTACAGGGGAACTGATGGGCATCCACTGATATATGGCCAATTTCGCCGATTGCCCCGCTAGCTCCGTGTTCGATTCGACCCTCACGGATGATGCCCGCTGCCAGACCAGTGCCTAGGTTGATGAAAGCCACTACGTGGTCGTCTTGGTCGGGCAGGGCCCTGGGTCCGTCACGCCCAGGCTCTGATGCGGGTCGTCGGACCTGGTCCCGGGCAGCTTCGGAGTGGGGTGTGGTTTCAGGGGCTATCAGGGTGTTGTCAGCCTGCGAGGCGGCTCCCAGAGCAGCGATGTTGACATCGTTCTCGACGCGAACGGGCAGACCGGTCGTCTTGGCAACGGCAGGGCCCAGAGCCATGTGGCGGATTCCCAGATTGACTGCGTCGTCCACTATTCCATGGTTTGCATCCACGCGCCCCGGGATCCCCAAGCCTACGGTGACCGGACCCCGATTCGGGCCAACCGGATCCAGTAGGTGGCGGATAAGTGTCACGGTGTCGTCATGAACCGCTTGGTTACCCTTGCGCGTGGGTATTCGGTGGCAAGCCAGCAGGCGCTTGTCGCCGTCTATGGCCACGCCCTCGATTTTGGTGCCACCAATGTCAATTCCTAGGCTGATCGGACCGGCCTGGACGCTATCTGTATCCGCCTCGGGATGCGGGGTCGATGCTGCCATGGATTTCAGCGGGCCTGATCCTGCTCCGCCTGCCCCTGTCCGCAAGCCTTCTTGATGGCCGTAGCAATGGAGACCGCCGGGTCGTTGTAGGGGATCAGGGTGGACTGGAAGGCATGGTAGAGGTCGGACTTGCCGGGCCAGACCGTGCCGATTACGTGGTTGTCGGCATCCAGCTGATGCCACCAGGACCCGCCTTGGTGGTCAATCAGGTAATGGTCTACATAGCTGCAGAAGGTGGAGTACCAGTCAGCGTAGGTGGTCTTGCCTGTGGCTGCGTAGAGGGTGGACGAAGTGTTCAGGGCTTCGGCCAGGGTCCAGTGCATGCGGTCGTGAACCACCGGGCGGCCCTGCCAGTCCGTGGTGTAGACCAGGCCCTCGGCCCCGTCGGCGGCCCAGCCATCCTCAACAGCCCTGGCGAACAGGTGCTCGGCTGCCTCGATGTAGCGGCTGCGGTCGGCCTCCCGATCGAACTTGCTCAGGGCGTACTGGGTGATTAGCCTGGCCCATTCGATTCCGTGGCCCGGCGTGGCCCCGTAAGGCTTGAACTGGTCGGCCTTGTTGTCCTGGTTGTAGTCCAGGTCGGCCTGCCAGTCGCTGTTGAAATGCTCTGGGATGCGCCACTGGTTGTTCTCTGCCCAGCTGATGACTTGGTCGATGATGCGGCCGGCGCGCTCGCGATAATCCTCCTTGCCGGTGGCATCGGCCACGGCCAGGAAGGCCTCGGTGCTGTGCATGTTGGCGTTGAGCCCCCGGTAGGGGTCCAGACGGGTGAAGCCGCTGTCCCAGGTGTCGACGGCCAGGCCCTTGTCGTCATCCCAGAAGTAACGGTTGAAGATCTCCAGCGCCTGATCCAACAGGTCCTGTCCGTCAGGATCGCCCGCCAGCATGGCCGAAGAGGCAGCCAGGACTACGAAGGCATGGGTATAGCAAGTCTTGCCGCTCTCGGGCTGGCCCTGCCAGGAGACCGAGGGGTACCAGCCGCCGTGTTCGTCGTCGTGCAGGTTGCCTTGAAGGGCCTGAACACCGCGATGGGCCAGCTCCGATGCTCCCGGGTAGCCCAGGAGGCTGCCGATGGCGTAGACATGGGTCATCCTGCAGGTGATCCATGTCTGGATTCCCTGCTCGGGGTCGATGCTGCCGTCGTCATTGAGCCAGCCGGCGCCGCCCTGCTCGGTGGGGAACCCCCGCCCGAAGTCCAGGAAGCCATAGGTCTGCGAGGCCATGAAGATGCGGTTGGCTTCGTTGCCCAGCAGATATCGGGGATTTATGGCGGACGGTGAGGCTCCCGAATGGTTCGGTGTCGTGGTCATGGCAATCGCTCCTTTGCTCAGCGAGGGGATGCAGCTGTTTCTGGTATCTGTTCATAGCCTAACACGTAATTGTTAGGAAACTGAACTTTTTGTTGACTGCCCCGTTGTCTTGTCTATGATGCTAGTGCGCAGTCTTGAAAAATGAACCGCTCTGGTGTCGCAATGACGAGGTCTGAGCTTGCCCGGAAAAGGGCGTTTACAATATAAGATGCAAGTATGGATGGGCGCGGTCACGGGGTTCAAGGCCCAATCCCCACGGCGGGTCCCCGTCCCCGCATTATTTATCGTCAGGTGAATCATGACCATCAATACCGGCAACCTGTCCAAGGCGTTGCCTGAGTCGGTGCGGCAACACAACCGAGCCATCCTGCTTAGGCTGCTCTATCCTGATGTCAGTATGACCAGGGCTGACCTGGCCCGAGCCTCCGGGCTGACCAGGGTCGCCATATCAGACATCGTGGCCGAGCTGCTGGGTGAGCATTTGCTCATGGAAGTTGGTTATAGCAAATCCACCGGGCCGGGCAAGCGTGGACGGCTATTGCGCATCAATCCCGACGGGCGAAGCATCCTGGCCCTGGACCTTTCCACTCCTTATGTCTTTAGGGGAGCGGTGCTCAACCTGACCGGACAGGTGGTGGCGCGTGAAGAGATCCCTCTGACCACTGACGGCAAGGTCCCTCTGGACTTGGTGGGGGAGTTGTCCGATTCGCTGATGCAACGGGCGGCCCATCCCATCATGGGCATCGGCGTATCTAGTCCCGGAATCGTCAGTGCTGAAGGCGTGGTGGACGATGCCACCAACCTGGGCTGGGTTCAGACCGACCTGCGCGGCTATCTGCACGAGAAGACAGGCCTGGAGGTGACGGTCAACAACGATGCCAACAACGAGGTCCTGGCCGAGCGGCAGTTCGGCTCAGGTCAATCCGACCTGCTGCTGGTCCACCTAGGCAACGGAGTCGGGGCAGGCTTGCTGGTCTCTGGCGAGCTGGTGACCGGTTGCAACCGTGCAGCCGGTGAGATCGGTCATGTAGTGGTGGACCCAACTGGTCCTCAGTGTCGCTGCGGCAAGCGCGGCTGCCTGGAATCCTTGATTAGCGTTCCCAGGCTGACTGCTGCGATGGATCGGGATCCTGACAATCTGGCAAGCATTCTGCGGCGGGCTGGTGAACTGCTGGGCCGCGTCCTGACCATGCCCGCCGGCCTTATGGACATTCCTCGCGTGACTGTTCTAGGGGACTCCAGGGTGGTCAACCGCATCTTCCTGAGCGCCATGGAGAAGACTATGAATGATGCCCTGGCCACTGATTTTCGGCGACCTCTTGTGGTTGACCGCTCGGCCTTGGGGGAGGATGCCGCCTTGCTCGGGGCCTGCTCCACAGTGGTGGCCGACCTGATTGAGCCTGACGGCACTGTCTGAAAGTGGATTGAAGACCTTGCTCGCAACCGTGCTCGGAGTTGGTGATTCGCGCACATCGCCGAGACCTGCTACCATGGTGACTCGCATGCGGTTGGCCGGGGCCTGACCCCGGTAGCCGGATTTGCGGGCGTAGTTCATTGGTAGAATGGAAGCTTCCCAAGCTTCAGAGGCGGGTCCGATTCCCGTCGCCCGCTCTCCTTTCTAGAAATTCACCATTGGTATTGACGTTTGGGTTTGGGAAGTTTTCAACTTTGGCAAAGATAAGCTCTTGAGTGCGTCTGGTGCTGATCGGCTTCCTGCCAAGGATGATGTAAATACCCGTACTCAAGCATATGCTGCGTTCCTTGCGAATCCATATAGTTAGACGTTAGATGAAACCGATTGACTTATAGTCGGTGGACAAGCGTCAGCAACGGCGTTTTCTCACTGGGGAATATCGCTGACATCTATCGAGAGAAACAGTATCTAAGCCAGACTATGCAGTGACGTTCACACTGCCTGAATATGCACCCACCCCAGACCTTGTATCCAAATGGGTTGCTACGCATCCATGGTTTCGTCCCACTTGAATCACCTCATAGGAATTGCTCTGGTCATTTTATTTTCTTGTCCATAATCGAATCTGCCGCATTCGGCCTAAAAGTTGCAAGCCTGACAACAATGGGGAACCCCCTTTTCTAGCTCCACCGTTGATGAACAATATTCCTGAAAATTCTGGAGTGTCGAAGCACGGTGCCTCAGGCCGGGCAGTGGAAGATGAGGGGGTACAGGGAAGTATGGAAAGGACGGCCATCATGGCTGATTATCACGTGCAATACGACGGGGATCGCGATCTCTGGACAGTCAAGCGGGCCGGTGCCTCACGCGTCTCTCGCACTTTCGCTACCAAGGCGGAGGCCACCAAGCAGGCCAAGGTCTTTGCAGACCGGTCCGGCGGCGGTGAGGTCAACATCCATAACAAGGGTGGCAACAAAATCCGCGACAAGCGCACTATAGGCAAGAAGGATCCTCGAGACATCAAGGGCTGAACGCCAACTGAGCTCTGGGACTTTTCGCCGTCATCGGGCCTGTGCTGGTGCCGAACGTTGCGGCGATAAGTAACTATGCGCTTCTGACTAGGTCCATTTATCAGCCCGGCAGGATGTTGGGATGGTGAAGCATTGGCCGCCGTCGCTGGTCTGTATGTGTCCGTCCCCATAGACTGAAACCAACCGTGAAAGGTGGCGAAGTCGATGGCCGATGGATTCAACCAGCTGGATCAGCGGCTGGCGGACAGCGGGTATGACGAGGGTCTGCCAGCCTCCTACCCTCCCCACCCCGGTATGGACGAGCGTCCTATTCAGATAGCCCATGCCAACATCTGGAGTCGGTTTGCCGCGGTTACGGGACTGGTCTCAGCCCTGGCGGGCGCGGCCTTGCTGGCCCATGCCATAGCCCCCTCCAGACTGGGAGTCATAGGTCAGGTGGGCATTTCGGCCTGGGTGGGTGTCTCCGTCGCCTTTGCCTTGTTGACCATAATCCTGGTCGTCATAGCCCGTCATTCCGGACCAGTCCCGAATCGGCCATCGGTAGGCTCGGCGGGCATCATTCTTTTGGTTTGCGGAATGCTCTTGACAGTGGCAGGCCTGCTTATTGCCAACTCTTCCCCCAAGGGCATCATCAAGGCTCCTGCGCGTGACGAAGCGCCCATCAGCTCGCCCCAGGCCATGACCGGCGGTATCGACAAGGCTGCTGGCCAGTGCGCTTCAGGTTGGCATGACATCGGCTTGGACGGGTATGTGGGCATCTCCCAAGCCCGATATTGCACGGATACGACCATGGCCTACGTGGTCTTCGACAACGATTCAGCGGCCTCCTTGGCCAAAGGGCCTATCCGCGCTCGCGTGCCTGATCTGATCTCCCGCTATGGAGGCGGGTTGCAGCCCCAGGATCTATGGCTGCTGACCGGCAAGCGTTGGATGGTGGTGGGCAGCAAGGCCCAGGTGACCGGACTGCAGAGCCAGTGGGGTGGCCAGGCCGAGCCACTCATAAGTCAGCATTGAATGACCGGGCCGGTCGACTATCGTGGCAGATATGGATCAAGCACAAAAGGATAACGACGGATTGGTGGGTCGGCCCTCCACGGTGGTGCCCGGACGTTTTGGGCAGGAGCTCAAGGTCGAGCAGGTCCTTTGGTCCCGCAAGCAGGGCACAGCCAACCCCTCGCGGCCCATTTTTGTACTCATGCACGGTTGGGGCTCCAATGAGGAGGACATGGCTGACCTGATGCGCTACGTGGCTCCTTACAACGACTACGCCTCCTTGCGGGCACCCATGGTGGTGCCTGGCAGCGAGCGCGGCATGTTCGGCCCGGGCTACACCTGGTTCCACGATATGCGTCCCGAGCAGGAGGATCTGGATAGGGATGGCTATGCAGCAGCTCGGGCTGTGGATGCCTGGGTTTCAGCCAACATCCCCGAGGACCGACCTGTAGTGGCCATGGGCTTCTCCCAGGGAGCCATGCTGGCTGTTCACCTGCTTCGGGTCAATCCTGAGCGCTACCGGGCCTCCATATGCCTGTCCGGGTTCCTGGCTCCAGGCCTGGTGCCCGGTACTGCTCCTGCGGATGAGCGCCTGGCTGGCTTGAACAAGCCGGTCTTTCTGGGCTTCGGTTCGGATGACACCACGGTGCCCAAGTACGAATTCCGCGCCCTGGCCGCCTGGCTGGACGAGCACGTATGGCTGCACACCAACGAATATGACCACCTGGAACATGCCGTCGACATGCGCGAGATGAACGACCTTCGCCAGTGGCTGGGCGAGATTGACGTGACCTCGGGCCTTATGTAGATCGGCTCACAGGGCCGAGTCAGCGTCAACCTGCATGACGTAGACATTGCGGCGCATCTTCCGGGCTGTCGTGCGGGAGATTTCCCCGGATTCGACCATGTCCTGGATTTGGCTCAGTTCGATGGCGTAGCCCTCGCGCTTGGTCTCCTCCAGCTGATCCCTGATGGCAGGTATGCCCGCGTATTCGGTCTTTCCCTCCGCCGAGGATTCGATCATTTGGTGGTTGATGATGGTGTTCAGCAGATCCTCGGTCTTGAAGCGGCCCTTGCCCAGCTCGGAGTAGAGCTTTTCAATCAGGAAGTGGTTCATCTCTGCCTGCAGGTGGCGCCCGGCAACGAAGACCTGGTCCTTGTCGATTGGCTGGGTCAGGTGCTTCAGGCGGTGGAACTGGCTGTGCAACAGCCCTCTGAGTCGTCTGCGAGCCGTGTAGGCCCTCCAGCGCAGCTCCCCGCCCCTGTCCAAGTGGAAGAGGGACCCGGATATGGTGGACAGGATCCTGCGGGCGGCCTGTTCCTGGCTGCGCAGATTCAGCAGTTCCTCCTGGTCGTCTCCCCGTTCACTGCGCCGGTCGATCAACTGGGCATCGGCATCCCTGTCGGCTACGGTCTCGGCCTCGGTGCTGGGTTCGGCCTCGGTCTGGTTCCCGGTGGCAGACTGCGTTGATGCAGGTGTCTGTTCTATGCCTGCGTCTTCGCTTCTGAGCCGCTCCTCCAGCTGATCCTGGGCTTCTTCGATTCGGCTCAGCCGCTCCTCCATATAATCCTGTTCCCACTCCATGGTCTGCACCTGCAGGTCCTGGAAGTCCTTGGGGGAGTACTGGCCGATCTCTGACTTGAGCTTGGCGATGCGGTGATTGTACTGCTTGATTACCTGCTGGACGGCCAGCCGGTTCTCGTCTGTAATCCTGCTGGAGAGTTCCCGGACCGTGCCCCTGAGTACCTTGATGGATTTCTCGACCTGCTGGGCCGGTACCTCGCTGCTCTGTGAAGGAGCCAGCAGGGGCAGGGCGAAGTTGGCCAGCACCAGGGTGACGATGATGACCCCGGCGGCCACGAAGATCAGCTCGCTGCGCATGGGGAAAGCCGACCCGTCGTCGGTCATATAGGGGATGGTCAGCGCCAGGGAGAGGGTGATGGTTCCCTTGGGGCCACCGAAGGTCATGACGGCCGCCGACCTCAGGAGTTTGGATGTGATCCGTGGCCTGCTGCCGGTTTCATGGTCCTTGGTGAAGATCAAAACGCTGGCCGTCCAGAGGAAGCGCAGCACGATCACGGTCAGGCAGACCAGAGTGATGGTGGCTACCAGCATCCAGTTGCTGACCCGCCGGTCTCGCCAGCTGGTGCCCATGGCTGCCGGCAGCAGCATGCCCAGAAGGACGAAGACCGCACCGTTGAGGCTGAAGGAGAGTACCTTCCAGACGCTGGACGAGACGATGTTGGCCTTGGAGGTATTGGGTCCTACTCCGGTGTGGTCGAAGCGGATAAGCAGTCCGGTGGAGACCACGGCCAGGATTCCGGACACATGCAGGATGTTCTGCCCGAGCAGGTAAATCAGGAAGGGCAGGAAGAGCTCCAGCAGAATCCTGGTGGTGGTGGTTTCCCAACCCAGGCGACGAGCGGACTCAAAGAGCCAGTTGACCACAAAGCCCATGATCAGGCCGAAACCGATGCCACCCACGAACTCAACGAAGAACTCGCCCAGGGCATGGGGCAGGGAGAATGAGCCGGTCACGGTGGCCAGGATGGCAAACTGGAAGCCGATGACGCCGGTGGCGTCGTTGAAGAGCGATTCGCCGGCCAGGATTGAATGTTCGTCCGGTGTCAGGTCGGCGCTCTCGCCCAGGGAGGAGACGGCCACGGCATCAGTGGGTCCCAGGGCGGCGCCCAGGGCCATGGCTGCAGCCAAGGGGAACATGGGCCAGGCGGCATGCAGGATGACGCCCACCATGAGCATGGTCAAAGCAGCCAGGCCAATGGCCAGGGAAAGGGATGATCGCAGCCCCTTGAGCAGCTCCACCTTGTTGATGGTGTGGGCCTCGTAGTAGAGCAGGGGCGCGATGAAAAGGACCATGAACAGCTGGGGATCCAGCCGCATCCGCGGGAAAATGGGCAACAGGGCCATTACTGCGCCCAGGACGATCTGGACCAGGGGGGTGGAGATTCGGGGAATGAATCTGGAGATGAAGGAAGAGACGAGGACGGCAGCAAGTATGCACAGAATGAGGATGAATGTTTCCACGGGCTTCCTTTCCGCCACGCAATCCCGGACGGGCTGCCGCAGACCCGACTGCAGGGTTCGTTCGGCCAATGAAGGAATCTCCGAGTACAAGGTCGCATGAGGATCGACGTCGCACCGTCCATTATACGGAATCGTGATATCCAGGAACAGTATTAATGAACAATGTGTACTAAGTTGACACCTCAAGCCAAAACGGTGGACAGACTGCGCTCGCGATAGGCGAACATTTGTGAAAATCCGGTCCGGGCACTCCTCGTAAGCGCATGAAAACCGGCTTAATCGGTATACTCATGAAGACCGGGAAGGCTCCGAACCTCCCAGAGGTGCACCGCTTGCGGCGGCTACCATGGAGCCCCATCTCTTGACCCCGGGGACTTGCGCGCACGCTATTGTTTCCCCGATGCTTTTGGACATACCCCGGTCCAAAAGGAAGATTGCAAGAAAGACTGCAGAGGGTCGCATGCGGGGACAAATGACCGATCCGGTTTGGAAAGGCCAGGTTGACCGATGACATCATCCATCACATCTACAGATATTAAGAATCAGAACACAGCGGCAGCAGGGGCTGACATGCGTTTCGACGACACCGACTGGCATAGCCTGGAGACCTCGGCTGTGCTGGAGACCCTGCACACCGGGGACCAGGGTTTGGATACGCAAGAGAGCGCCCGCCGACTGGAGCTCTTCGGGCCCAACAGTCTGGCCGAGGCCCAGGCCAAACCCCGATGGAAGCTCTTCCTGGAGCAGTTTGCCGGCCCCCTGATCGCCGTCCTGATGGTCTGCGGCATCATCACCATTTTTCTGCAGCACTATGTGGACGCTGCGGCCATTTTCCTGGTCCTTTTTCTCAATGCCATCATCGGCTATGTGCAGGAGTCCAAGGCCGATAAGGCCGTGGAGGCCCTGACCACTTTATCTACCCCCAACACACGAGTGGTGCGTCAGGGCCGGATGGAGCAGATTGACGCCGACCAGCTGGTGCCAGGCGACCTGGTCCTCTTGGAGAGTGGCGACCGCATTCCCGCCGACCTGAGGCTGATCGAGGCCCTCCACCTGCGCATCGACGAGGCCATGCTGACGGGCGAGAGCGAGGATGCCAAGAAGAATACGGACCCCGTGGACCGTGATGCAGCCCTGGGCGACAGGCGCTGCATGGCCTTCTCAGGCACTATGGTCACTAGCGGTCGTGGACGAGGGCTGGTGGTGGCCACCGGTTCCGATACCGAGCTGGGCGAAATCAACGATCTGGTCCATGTGGCCAAGGGCCGCACGCCCCTGCAGCGGATCATCCACGGCACCGAGGTGGGCATCGCCATCGCCGTCATCTTGGTGGCCGTCTTCGTCTTCATCGGCGGAGCCATCCTCAATGGCGACGCTACGGGGGCCTTCCTGTCTGCAGTCTCCTTGGTGGTCGCCTCCATGCCCGAGGCCCTGCCCATCGTGCTGACCGTGGCCATGGCCTTGGGAGTCTCAAGGATGGCCGAATACCATGCCATCGTCCGCTCTCTGCCGGCCGTTGAAACCCTGGGTTCCATCACCGTCATCGGCTCGGACAAGACCGGCACGCTGACCCAGAACCGCATGACCGTGGAACAGTTCACTCTGGGCGGCGGCAAGCCAGTCCCCGTCGAGGGCATGGACCTGGGCGCAGAGGCTGTATCCGACGACGATCGTATGCGCGGTCTGGCCGCCCTTGCTCGGGCCGGGGCTCTGACCAATGAGGCCCACCGGCAGCCGAATGAACAAGGCGGCATCGAATACAGCGGCGACGCGGTCGATATGGCCATGGCCCGCCTGGCTGATCAGACCGGGGCTGTGACCACCGAAGATTTGGACGCTCCTATCGTCATGGAGACCCCCTACGAGCCGGAGCTGCTCCACTCCATGACCATCCGCCGCAGTCCAGACGGCACCTTGACCCAATATGTCAAGGGAGCCCCGGACGCGGTCATGGCCATGAGCCGAACCATGCTGGACCCGGATGGCCAAGTCGTCCCCCTGGATACCCAGGCCGTCCACAAGTCCTACGAAGCCATGGGTTCCCAGGGGCTGCGTGTCATAGGCGTGGCCAGCAGGGTCCTTTTCTCTGACCAGGATCCTGCTTCCCGCCGTCGACCTGACGACCTGACCTTCCTTGGGCTGGAGGGTATGCTCGACCCGCCTCGACCCGGCGTGCGCGAGGCCATTGCCGAATGCGCCGGGGCCGGCATCCGCGTGGTCATGATCACCGGCGATCACCCGGTGACCGCAGCTGCCATAGGCCGCCGCCTGGGTCTGGAGCACACCGACCAGGCGCTGACCGGCAGTGAAATGCTGGAGATGAGCGACGAGGTCCTCCGGGCCCGTCTGCGTGAGACCTCCATCGCTGCCCGCGTCTCCCCCCAGGACAAGCTGCGCATTGTGGAGGCCCTGCAGGACGAGGGCCATGTGGTGGCTGTGACCGGCGACGGCGTCAATGATGCCCCAGCTCTGAAGGCGGCTTCGGTGGGCATCGCCATGGGCCGTTCCGGCACTGACGTGGCCCGGGAGGCCAGCGATGTGGTCCTGACCGACGACAACTTCGTCACCATCACCCAGGCCGTGCGCCAGGGGAGGGTCATCTTCAAGGCCATCCGCGGGTCCGCCTACTTCCTACTGTCCACGGCTGCAGCCGCCATGATCGCCGTAGGGGTCAATGTCATTGCCGAGGAGCCCCTGCTCTTCCTGCCCCTGCAGATGCTCTGGATCAACTTCGTGACCAACGGTGTCCAGGACATCGCCTTGGGATTCGAACCGGGCAACGGCGATGAGCTGGAGTCGCCCCCGCGTTCGTCTGGAGAGGGTCTGCTCTCGCGGGTGCTTTGGGCGAGACTTGCCGTCTGCGGGCTCTGGATGGCCACCTGCATCCTGGTTCTATTCCGCCTCAACATCAACGCGGGGATGGATCTGGCCCACGCCCGGACCATGGCCCTGACTCTGCTGGTTCTCTTCAACTTCTTCGTCGCCATGTCGGCCAGGTCTGAGAACAGGCTGATCGTCCAGCTCAACCCCTTGGACAACACCTTCCTCCTGGTGGCCTCGTTCGTGGCCTTGGGCATTCATGCGGGGGCCATGTATCTGGCTCCGGTTGCAGGCGTTCTGGGTATGGCCCCGCTGAGCGCGAGCCAGTGGCTCATCTGCCTGGGGATTGGACTGACGGTCCTGATTTTCAGCGAGGGCGACAAAATGGTTCGTGCCTTCCTGGCCAAACGTGGCATCGACACGTCCGGGCGGCCCAAGGGCCATCTGCACCATGTGCGCCGCCGCATCGCAGGCATGATCAACTGAACTGACCTGTCGGGCTGGACTGCCAGACTGAACCCGTGCAAGAACGGTGGAAGGCACCCATGGAAGAGGCCCTGCGACTGGCTGGCATAGCCGGAGACCGTGGGGACGTACCCGTGGGCGCCTTGGTCTTGGATGCCACGGACCGGATCATCGGCCGGGGCTTCAACCAGCGGCAGGCCCTGGGCCGTCCCCTGGCCCACGCCGAGATGGAGGCCATCGAGAAATCCGAAGTGGGCTGGGATCTGGCAGGGTGCACCATGGTCGTTACCCTGGAGCCCTGCCCGATGTGTGCAGGAGCCCTGATGGCCTGCCACTTCAGTAGGGTGGTCTTCGGCGCCTGGGATCCCAAGATGGGAGCCTGCGGGTCTGTCTGGGATCTGCCCCGTGACCCGCACACCGGATCAAAGGTCGAGGTGCTGGGCGGTGTATGTGAACAGGCATGCGCCGGAATTCTTGCCGACTTCTTCGCCCGGCACCGCCAGAGTTGAGACTTCTTTTTTAGCGGCGACTGGCCCTGTAACGCTGGAAGGCCGGAGTGACTTGGAGGGCTGCCCAGATGCAACGCAAAACAATTAGGCATAGGTAGGCGGCGAACAGATTGGCTCCCACTCGCGCGCTGACCCCCGAGGCCGCCCAGGTGCCTACCGGTGTGGTCAGAGCGGCCACGATTCCCAGAAGCAGCCCCTGACCGGCATGGACCAGGTGGTGTCGCAGGTTGGTGAACGTCCCTGACAAGGAACTGGGCAGGATGGCCAGCAGAGAGGTTCCCCTGGCGATCAGGTCGCTAGCCCCTAGCAGGGCCAAGGCCGGCACTGCGATGGCTCCGCCGCCTACGCCCAACAACCCTGACAGTGTTCCAATCAGGACGCCGACCAGCAGAATGATCAAGGCCACCGCCGGGTTCAGCTGGATGCTGCTCTCCCTGGAGGGCGTGGACAGCAACTGCTGGGCAATGACTGCCATCAGGAAGCCTACGTATAGCCACCTGAGTATCACCTCTGGAAGCCGGTCCAGCAGCCAAGTGCCGATCTGCGCCCCAATGACCGTGCCGACGGCCAGCAGCAGGGCGGCCAGCCAATCCACATGCCCGCCCAGGGCATAGGAGGCCACCCCGGCTAGCGACATGGGGATCATTGAGGCCAGCGAGGTGGCCGAGGCCTGCCGTTGTTGCAGTCCGGTCCATACCAGCGCAGGCACGATGATCGATCCGCCGCCAATGCCGAACATCCCTGACAGGAATCCGCTGATCACGCCCACCAAAATCAGGATGGCCAGGGTCCGCCGGTCCAGTCTTCCGGCTCCTCTCTGCTCTTTCTGCATGGGTCCCAGCCTAGGTCGACGTCTTCATCGGGATGGCAGGATGTCCGCGTATGTGCCGATGGGCACCGACCAGACGTGGCGATGTCTTTTAAGGTGCAGAAATCCACGCATATTCCAGCCCTTATGTCCACCATGCGACCTTAGCCCAAGTTCCCCTCTGCCGCCTCGGCATACTGCTTGGTATCCCCCGGGCCGGTCCCTGGAGGTGCGTTGTCTATTCAAGAGAACAAAGAGGGTGTATTTCGATGCGATATACGGTCATCGGTGCCGGAGCCATGGGCTATCGTCTGGGTGTGCTGCTGCAGGAGCAGGCCGGCCTGCAGGTGGATTTCGTGGATACCTGGATGCCCAATATTGACAAGGTTCATGACCAGGGAGGCGTCTATGTCTCCCGCGATCATGAGAATCGGCATTTGGTGCCCGTCAACATTTACACCCCCGAGGATTACAAGGGCGACCCCGACGTCTGGATTATCATGCTCAAGCAGATGCAGCTGGAGGCCGTCCTGGAGCGTTGCGCACCGCTTTTCCGCGACCATCAGGTGGTCTACTCGGCCATGAATGGCTGGGGGCACTTCGACAAGCTGCTCAAGTACTTCCCCAAGGAGCGCATCTACGGCGGCACTGCCATGATCGGCACAGTCCTCAACGGGCCTGGCGACGTGGACTTCATCGGCAAGCCCGGGGCCGGCTCCGTGCATCTGTGCGCCATGACCGAGGAGACCACCGACTTGGAGCGCCGGATGGCCGAGGACTTCAAGGCCGCTAACCTCAACCCCATCCTGACCGAGAACTTCGAGGGCACCTGCCTGGCCAAGATCATCTTTAACTCAGTGGTCAACACTATCTGCACCATGTACCAGATCACCATGGGCCAGTTCGTCTCCTACCCGGGCGCCAAGGAGATGTCCCGCCAGCTGATCGACGAGGCCTACGACGCCTGCGAGCGGGCGGGCAAGCAGCTGATCCAGACCCGGCAGGAGACCCTGGACGAGGTGGACTATGTCAGCCGCGTGGGCAATCCCCTCCACTACCCCTCCATGTACCAGGACATGTCCAAGGGCCGTCCGACTGAGGTGGACTACATCAACGGCTATCTGGCGCGCCTTGGCCGCGAGCATGACTATGTCTGCCGGACCCAGGAGTTCTTGACCCACGGCGTCCATCTGGCCGAGCTGGCCTTCCGTGTCCATCATGAGGAGCAGTCCGTCCAGGGGTGATGCGAACGGCTGCTGAGTAGATTTCTGTGAATTACTTTCCCAAGTAAGAAAAACACGCCCTTCCAGACAAGTTAGCCGCGGGTCCCTAGCATGGAGCCTAATTATTCGGTGTCGGCAAACGGCACCGTCGGGCTTATGGCGGAGGTGTCATGGAGGATCATCGCGGCGGCCCAAGGATGGGGTCTTATCAGAGCAAATCGAACTTGGGGGTTTCCCTCAGGTTGGTTTACATGGAGCAGTCCGGTCTGTCCCTTGCTGTCCTCTTCCCGGGGAAGGGTCTGCCGAGGATGGTTCACTGGGGCGATCCAGTGGCCGATCCGCAGGCTCTTCTGGGAACCTACGATGCTCTGGCCCCGCAGCGGGTCTCAGGAGGACTGGACCTGACGGCCTGGCCCAGCATCCTTCCGACCCAGTCCGAGGCTTGGACCGGACAGCGCCGACTGCGCATCTGTCGCGGCGGTGTTGAGATCTTTTGCTGCTTCCAGGTGGAATCAGTCGATCTGGGCACGGCCCAGGTCCGTCCTGACGACTCTGCAGTTCCGACGCTGAAGGTTCAGGCCAGCGACCGAGACCAAGGTGTGGGGCTGACTTGGCATTGCCAAGTGCTTTCGTCCGGTCTCGTCAGGCAGCGTGCAGACCTGTTCAACCTGGATACGGCCAGAGATTTGGATGTCAATGGCTTGGAGCTGGCTTTTCCCTTGCCAGCCGAGGCAACCGAGATCCTGACCACCACCGGTCACCACCTGCGCGAGCGCAGTCCGCAACGTCAGCCCTTGACCGTAGGCCGTCTGGAGCGTTCAAGTCTGGTGGGACGACCGGATTTTGACTCCTCCCTGGTCATGTGCGCGGGCCGACCCGGGTTTGGATTCGAACATGATGAGGTATATGCGGTCCACTTGGGCTGGAGCGGCAATGGTCTGCTCAGCGCCGAGCGGATTCCTTCAGCTACCGCATTGCTGGGCGGCGGCGAGATTCTGATGGCCGGGGAGATCACGCTTCCTCCTGCTGATGGTCATTCCGACCAGCAGGCATATTCAACGCCCTGGCTCTATGGTTCCCGGGGCAAAGGTCTGGACCAGGCGGCCCACAGGTATCATGCTTTCCTGAGGTCCCTCCATCCTGGGTTGGCCTCACGTCCCAGGCCTGTCACCCTTAACACCTGGGAAGCGGTCTACTTCGACCAGTCCTATGACAAGCTGGCTGCTCTGGCCGAGCAGGCAGCCCGTATAGGTGTGGAGCGTTTTGTCGTTGATGATGGGTGGTTCCAGGGCAGGCGTTCGGAGGAGTCCGGGCTGGGGGACTGGTCCATCGATCGGCAGGTATGGCCCGAAGGGCCTAAGAGCCTGGAATCGCTGGCCGCCAGGGTGCATCAGCTGGGAATGGAATTCGGCCTCTGGTTCGAACCCGAAATGATCAGTCCAGACTCGAATGTCTTTCGCGATCATCCTGACTGGGTCCTGTCCCCGGGGCCTTCCCGGCTGCCTATCGAAGGCCGTAACCAGCAGGTCATGGATCTGACCAACCCCGATGCCTATGCCCATGTGTTCGAGGCAATGGACTCGCTCATTGCGCTTATGGGCATCGATTACATCAAATGGGATCATAATCGCTATGTGACCGAGGCCTGCTCTTCCCGGTCGGGACGTCCTGCTGTGCATGCGCAGACCGAGGCGGTCTATGGAATCATGCGCGACCTGAAAACCAGGCATCCCGGTTTGGAGATCGAGTCCTGCGCTTCAGGGGGCGCACGGATCGATTTGGGCGTATTGGAATTTGCCGACAGGGTCTGGGTTTCAGACTGCGTGGATCCAGTCGAGCGGGCCGACATCCAGCGGTACACGTCCCTGCTGGTGCCGCCGGAGATGTTGGGGGAGCATGTGGGTGATTCCCCGGCCCATTCCACCGGCCGCGCCACCTCGCTCGGTCTGCGTGCGGCCATGGCTTTCTTCGGCCATATGGGCGTGGAATGGAACCTGCTTGCCGTGCCCCAGGATCAGCTGGACGAGCTGGGGCGCTGGATCGATCTGTATAAGCAGTGGCGGCATATACTGCACACCGGTCACGTAGTACATGGCGACGCACCCGACCCGGCAGTTCGCTTGGACGGGGTAGTCTCAGCTGACGGCTCGCAGGCGCTCTACCGCTTCACCCAGTTGACCTCTTCGGTCAATTACCCTCCGCAGCCTTTAGCGCTTCCCGGCCTGGATACCAAGTCTGATTACCGGATCAGGCCCTTGGACATCTGCACTGACCTGGATTGGATTGGCAGTGGGCAAAGCCCTCTGGCCTGGTGGTGTCCCGAAGGTGCGGTCCTCTCGGGTGCGGCCTTGGGCGCTCAGGGAATCCGGCCGCCGGTCATTCATCCGGCGGAGGCAGTGATTTTTGAAGTGAGCCGCATCTGAATCTGTCCAGTCGTTTTCCGAGTCATTCGGGCTTATCGGCTTCTTCGGGACCCTGCAGGTACCGGGCGATTGCTCTGGCCGCCGGCGCTTGTGCCCAGCGGAGCCAGTCGCTGTCGATGATCTTCACAGGGACCTCGACCATCTGGCTGTGGCGGAATGAGGCTGTGCCCTTGCGTACGGATTCGATGCACCTCTTCATCAGATAGGAGGTCTCCCCGCCCACCAGAACCTTGTCAGGGAGGGCCACGTTGGCCACCAGGGCGATCAGCACCCCTAGCCGATAACCGGTCAGATTGAGCAGGGTCTCCGCCTGCGGCATGTCCTCCTCCAGGTCTTTGACCAACTTCTCGAGGCTGGCGGCCTGCCCGATGGCATGCGAGTACTGCTCAGCCAGGGAGCCTGTAGTCAGGCACTGGGCGCAGCCACGATGGCCCAGATAGCAGACTGGCCCATCCGGATCCACCAGCTGATGGTCGATCAGCCCAAACCCTTCATCCGGCGAGGAGACGGGCATGCCGTGCTCGCTCAAGGCATAGCCAATGCCGGATCCCATGGTGATCAGAGCGAACCGGTCCAGTCCGATGCCCTCGCCAAACCATCCTTCGTACAGGGCCAAGGCATCGAGATCATTGAAGATCAGGCAAGGCAGATCACATGTGTTCTCCATCTTGGTGGCAAGATCGACAGGTTCGCTCCAATGCAGGAATGGGGCGTAGGTGACGACTCTGTCTCCCTCCGCCCGGCCGCCCAGGGAGATGGCAATGCCGGAGGGGCTGGGCAGCCCGGCCTGGCTGATCTCACGCATGCACTCCTGAGTTAGGTTTGACAGCATCCTCACGACCTGGCCTGGGCTGCGTTGACGTATGTGATGACTGTGAGACTGGCCGACTGGTCGACAAGCCAGATCCGTCGCTGTGGCCAGCGCTGTGCCGCCGTGAAGATTGATGCCGATGAAGGTCTTGGCTTCCCGGCGGATGACCAGGGCCTGTTGAGGTCTGCCTACGCTAATAGGGCTATGCTTGCGGCTACTTTGACTCCCAGGGTCCTCGTCTGCCTGCGACAGCGTGCCGGCTTCTCTGATGACCCCGAGATGGGTCAGATCGTTGGTGATGCGTGATACAGCGCCCTGGGTCAGGTTGAATCGCCGCGCCAGAGCCACTCTGGAGATCGGGCCGTGCTGGAGGATCTCAACGGCAATGCGGTGGGTGTACCTGGAGGCCGTGAACCAGGCCGGGAACGGTCGTGCTTCCCCTAAACAGTCAGCATCTCCGTGTTGGTTTGATCTCAGGTTGTCTCTGTCGGCCACGGCGCCTCCTCACGGAAAACTGGTCCGACCTGATTGCGGACAAGCCCCCTATGCCGAACAGCTTATCTTAATTACTTTCTTAACGAAAGGAACTCGCCGAAGCTGGGAATGAAATATCCCGGTCCCCTAAGCTGATCCGCAGAATCATCTAGGTCATTGTTGCCCGTACGGATGGTAAAGGAGCCAAATATGAAGGATATCGGCAGTAGGAAAGGATCCGGGTTTGATCGAATGACGACCTGGGTTCGGAACGGAGTGGCCGCGCTCCTCGCTCTGTTGACCGTCGCGGCAATGGCGGGCTGCGGTTCTGCGAATTCAGGCGTGGTTACCCTGGACTTCTTCCAGTTCAAGTTCGAGGCAGCCGACCAGTTCAAGGCCATGGTGGCACAGTTCGAGAAGGAGAATCCTGGCATCAGGGTGAACATCAACAATTCGGCCGATGCCCAGACGGATCTACGTACCCGTCTGGTCAAAAACCGGGTGCCCGATGTCATCACCTTCAACGGCGATATCAGCTTCGGCATGTTCGCGGCATCCGGGGTCTTCCATGATTTCACTGACGATCCCCTGGTCAAGGAGCTGAATCCGGGCATGGTGTCGATAGCCAGGAATCTGGTCCAGACCAAGGATCCTTCGGCCAAGCGCCTGTATGGACTGCCCTTTGCCGGCAACGCCAGCGGGTACATATATAACAAGACACTTTGGCGAAAGGCAGGGGTAGATCCTGACAATCCACCGCGTACCTGGTCGGAGTTCACAGCCGTCATGGACAAGTTCAAGGACCAGGGCATCGAACCTGTGCAGGGCACCCTTTCCGATTCGTGGACCGCCCAGGCTCCCCTAGCTTCTCTGGCGGGAACCCTGGTCCCTGAGAGCAGGTACAGGGACCTTCTGGCTGGTAAAACCGATTTCAAGACCCTGTGGACACAACCGGCTCGGCGCGAGGTCGAGCTCTTCAGCCATTCCACTGGCGACAAGGGCGTCACCTACCAGCAGGGCACTCAAAACATGGCCAAGGGCAAGGTGGCGATCCTTCCTCTGGGAACATACGCCATACCGCAAATCAGGATGATTGATCCGGATGTGGACCTCGGATTCGCCCAGATGCCGGCCGATGATTCCCCGTCTCGGCAGATACTGACGGCTGGCGACGATGTCATGCTGACCATGGGTGCCACCACCAGGCATCCCAAGGAGGCCATGAGGCTAATCCGCTACCTGATGCAGCCCCGGCAGCTGCGCACCTATGCAAAGGCCCAGACTGCCTTCACGCCGACCAGAAAGGTGGAGGCAGGCGATCCGGCCCTGAACGGGGTTCTTCCCTTCTTCCAGCAGAACCGCCTGGCCGACTTCTGCGACCATTACATCCCCTCTTCCATCAATATCGGCGGCTACCTGCAGACCATGGTCACCAAGGGGGATGTGGATGGCTTCATCGGTTCCATGCAGAACGAATGGGACAAGGTCCAGGCAAGGAACTTCCAATGATGAAAGGTCAGGACTCAGACATGGCACAATCCAAGGTCGTCGGCATCCGTACCGCTGACGCAACAGCCAAGGCCGGAAAACGGCCTTCAAAGTTCTCCAATCGCAAGGTGGACCGCGCCTTCTACTGGATGGCGGTACCGGCCTCTCTGATTTTCGCGCTCTTCCTCTATGTGCCCTTCCTCCAGGGTGTAGCCTACTCCTTTACGAATTCCCAGGGGTACGGGCGCTTCTCATGGATCGGCTTCAAGAATTACGGAGCCCTCTTCCGTGACGGCCGTGTGGGCCACGCTTACCTGTTCACTCTGCTGATCGCCATTCTGATCACCCTGTTGGTCAACTTCATCGCCCTGTTCATCTCGGTGGCACTGAATGGAAAGATCGCCTTCAAAAACGGGTTCCGGGTCATCTATTTCATCCCCTATACGCTCTCGGTTCTGGTCATCGGCTATGTCTTCAAGTACATCTTCATGACGCCCCTGCCGGCTCTGGGGAAGGCCCTGGGCATCGGCTGGCTCTCCCAGTCCCTGCTGACCAGCGAGCACTATGCATGGATTCCCATCGTCTTCCTCTCGGTCTGGCAGGCAGTGGCCTATTCAACCTTGATCTATCTGGCTGGTCTGCAGACCATCGATTCTGAGGTCTATGAGGCCGCATCCATCGATGGCGCCAACGAGTGGCAGAAATTCTGGAGGATCACCTTCCCCTTGATTGGCCCATTCTTCACCATCAATCTGGTGCTGACCCTAAAGAATGCCTTCAACACCTTCGATCAGGTGGTGGCCCTGACCGCAGGAGGACCTGATTCCAAGACAGAAACAGTCACCTATCTCATCTACAAGGGCGGCCTTACCGGAGGCGAGTACGCCTATCAGACGGCCAATGCGGTCATGTTCTTCATCGTCCTGGCTGTGATCGCGTTTATCCAGCTGGGCATTTCCAGAAGAGGGGAGAAGATCTGAGATGGCACAGACAGCGCTTATGCAACCGCAGACACTGGCACAATCAGTAGGAAAAGGGGGAAGGCGGCGTTGGGGATCCCCGGGCTCGCGCCTCAAGAGAGTCAACTGGTGGCTGACGGCCACTGTGGCTGTGCTCTCCCTGACGATTCTTGTGCCGCTCTACTTCACCGTGGTCACGGCTCTGAAGACCCCTGCGGAGGCCGGAACCTTCAGCCTTCCCTCTTCCTGGCAGTGGCACAATTTCGCTGATGCCTGGAACAAGGTCAACTATCCCAAGGCTGCGCTGAATTCGGCCATCGTCACGGTCTGCGCAGTGGCACTCACCCTGCTGACCAACACCTTCGTGGCCTATGCCGTGGCCAGGAATATGGACAAGCGCTTCTTCCGCTTCCTCTACTACTTCTTCATCGCGGCCATGTTCGTCCCCTTCCCCGTGGTCATGCTTCCCATCGCCAAGCAGTTCGGCAGCTGGCACTTGGACAACGTGCCCGGTCTGATCCTGCTCTACGTGGTGTTGGGTCTGGGCACCAACCTCTTCATTGCCACGGGATTCATCCGATCCATCCCCACAGCTCTTGAGGAGGCCGCCCGCCTGGATGGCGCAGGCACCTGGAGGATATTCTGGACAATCATTTTCCCTCTGATGGGGCCGATCAATGCGACCATCGCCATCACCACAGCTCTCTGGGCCTGGAACGACTTCCTCATGCCGCTGATTGTCCTGACGGATCAGACCAGCCAGACCATCCCACTGGCGCAGTATGTCTTCAGCTCCCAGTTCGCCACCAACTACCCGATGGCATTCTCCAGCTATCTGATGGCCCTGGCGCCCATCCTGATCGTCTACTTGTTCGCGCAGAAGTGGGTCATCAGCGGCGTTATGAGAGGAGCTGTCAAGTAGCCCTGCCAGGACAGGCAGTTCTGGTCAGCCTATAGTAGAGGTCACAGAACAAGGAAGTCCCAGGAATCCAATCTTCGTGAGGAGGACCATGACCCAGGAAGAACGCATGCAGCTGCCCGACCAGGTACGGACCAACGGAGCCACCCCTAATCCCTGGTGGGCCAACGCTGTGGTCTACCAGATCTATCCGCGGTCCTTCCAGGACACCAACGGCGACGGCTATGGCGACCTGCCGGGCATCACGCAGCGGCTGGACTACCTGGCAGATCTGGGCGTGGACGTGATCTGGCTGAGCCCGGTCTACAAGTCCCCCCAAGACGACAACGGCTATGACATCGCCGATTACCAGGACATCGACCCCATCTTCGGCACCATGGACGATATGGATGAGCTTCTGGACCAGGCCCACCAGCGGGGGATCAAGGTGGTCATGGACCTGGTCGTCAATCACACCTCGGACGAGCATGCCTGGTTCCAGGCCTCCCGCAACAAGGATGACCCGCACGCCGACTGGTATTGGTGGCGCCCTGCCAAGGCCGGCCATGAACCGGGGACTCCTGGCGCAGAGCCCAACCAATGGGGGTCCTACTTCGGAGGCTCCGCCTGGCAGTACGATCCACAGCGCGGCGAATACTACCTGCACCTGTTCTCCAAGAAGCAGCCTGATCTCAACTGGGAGAACCCACAGGTCCGGCAGGCCGTCTTCGACATGATGAACTGGTGGATGGACCGGGGCATCGACGGGTTCCGCATGGATGTGATCGTCATGATCTCCAAGACTGTCGACTCTGAAGGCCGTCTTCCCGGCGAGGATGGATCGGCCATCGCTGACGGTCCCGTTGGGCCCGAGGGTTATTCATCCTCGGTGCCTTTCTGTGTGGATGGTCCCAGGCTGGATGAGTTCCTAAGGCAGATGCGCAGCCAGGTCTTCCAGGGTCGGCAGGGCTATCTGACCGTCGGAGAGGCTCCCAGTCTGGCACCTGCCCGCAGCGGGCAGATCACCGACCCGGCCAACCATGAGCTGGACATGCTTTTCCTCTTCACCCAGACCGAGGTTGACACCGGGGACAGCAAGTGGGACATCCGCCCCTTCCAGGTCTCCCGGCTCAAGGCGGCCATGGACGAGCAGCAACAGGCTGTGGCCAAGGCTGGGTGGGCCAGCCTCTACTTCGACAACCACGATCAGCCCAGGATCGTCTCCCGTTGGGGCGACACATCCAGCGAGGAGCTGCGCTCGCGTTCAGCCAAGGCCCTGGGGCTCCTCCTGCACATGCACCGGGGAACCCCCTACATATATCAGGGCGAGGAGTTGGGCATGACCAACGCCGGCTTCACCAGCCTTGACCAATACCAGGATCTGGAGTCCGTCAACCTCTACCATCAGCGGGTCGACCAGGCGCACGAGCAGGATCCGGAGTCCATGATGGCCGCCCTGGCTTATATGAGTCGTGACAACGCCCGCACCCCCATGCAGTGGGACTCCACCAAGTTCGCTGGCTTCACCGCTTCGTATGCTCCAAAGGAGCCTTGGCTGGCCGTCAACCCTAACCGGGACAAGGTCAACGTCAAGACTGAGCTGCGCGACCCGGATTCGGTCCTGTCATTCTATCGGGAGCTGATCCGCCTGCGTCATACCAATCCGGTCGTGGCAGCCGGCGACTTCACTCTTCTGGATCCGGACGCGGACCAGATTTATTCATTCACCCGTTCCCTGGACCAGGCTCCGGAACCCAAGTCAGGACCCGAGGCTGCCAGCGTTCTGGATGCCCTGCCCTGCCAGCGCCTGCTGGTTGTGGTCAACCTGAGCAGCCGCCCGGCCTCACTCCCGCCTCAGACCGCAGCACTTCTGGGCCTGGACCAGACCGGATTCACCTCCATGGCTCTTGGGGCAGTGGATCCCGATCGGATTCTCATATCTACCTATCGGCCCGAGCAAACCGCCAGTTCCCTGTTGACTGGCCGTCTCTCCCCTTGGGAGGGTTTCGCCTATCGACTCTGAGGGAAACCCCGCCGCCGAAGCGCGTTCCCGGCTAGAGTGGAAGTCAGCGATGCCCCGATGGGCCTGTGTGGACCGGTTGGGTCCCCGGGTCCAGGGGCGATGGGTCCGTGCCGTGGTCAATCCCGACGATTCCGGCGCGGACGGGAAAAGAAAGCGGGTTGCATGTCTCGTCTGATCATCGTCTCCAACCGTTTGCCCATGTCATTGCAAGCACGGGAGGATGGCTCCTACACCTTGCGCCAGAACGTGGGGGGCCTGGCCACGGCCATCGGCCCCTACCACCGTTCCCATAAGGACAGCCTCTGGATCGGCTGGAGCGGCATCGATCCTCAGAAGTATTCGGAAAAGGAGCTGGACCGCATCCGCCAGGCCTACCGGGAGAGCCGGTGCATTCCTATCTTCCTGAGCAAGGAGGAGCTGAACGGGTACTACGCCGGGTTCTCCAACAACACCCTCTGGCCGCTCTTCCACGACTTCTCGCATGAGGCCGTCTTCCGCCAGGAGGACTGGGAGATGTACCGCAAGGTCAACATGCGTTTCGCGCAGGTGGTGGAGCCGCTCATCCGCAAGGGCGACACCATATGGATCCAGGACTACCATCTGATGCTCCTGCCCAAGATGCTGCGCGAACGCTACCCTGACGCCTCCATCGGCTGGTTCCTGCACGTGCCCTTCCCCAGCGCCGAGATCTTCCGCTCCCTGCCCTGGAGCCGTGAGATTCTGGAGGGCGTCCTGGGCGCCAACCTGATCGGCTTCCATACGGTGGACTTTTCCGCCAGCTTCCTGGCCTCGCTGCACAGGCTGCTGCCAGAACTGCCGGTCAACCGGGACGGTGTGGTCGAGATGCCTGACGGCCACCGCGCAGCCATCGATGCCTTCCCCATCGGCATTGACTACAACCTCTACCGGCGTACCGCCCACTCCAGTCTGGCCCGGGCCATGCGTAGAGGGATCGACGAGGTCTGCGGCAAGTCACCCCGCCATCGCTACCGCACCTCGGTGACGGCTGAAGGGGTAGCGGCCAACGAAGCCGCCGCATCGGATGCCAACTGGTGGAGCCACTACATGAAGGAGGACATTCCCGAGTCCACGCTGGCCAAGCAGGCGGCCTCCTCGGTGGGTAGCCGGTCAAACAAGGTCATCGTTTCGGTGGACCGTCTGGACTACACCAAGGGTCTGCCCGAGCGCCTACAGGCCTTCGGTCGCATGCTGGACAAGTACCCTGAGTGGGTGGGCCATGTCACCTACTACCTGCTGGCCACCCCGTCGCGAGAGGTCGTCGAGTCCTATCAGCGGCTCAAGGCCCAGGTGGACCAGCTGGTGGGCGAGATCAACGGTCGCTACTCCCTGCTTGCCTGGACTCCCATCCACTACATCACCCGCTCACTGTCTATCAAGCCGGTCTGCGGCATCTACACGGCTGGCGACGTAGCTTTGGTCACCCCCCTGCGCGATGGGATGAATCTGGTGGCCAAGGAGTACCTGGCCTGCCATGACGGGCGCGACGGCACCCTGGTCCTTTCGGACATGTGCGGGGCGGCCGACGAGCTGACCGATGCCTTCATCGTCAATCCCTACGACATCGACATGGTCTGCGAGGCCCTGCACAACGCCCTGGAGATCACCCCCGAGGAGTCCAAGCGGCGCAACATCCGCATGCAGGCCCGACTCAAGGTGCGCACTGCAGCCAACTGGTGCACCTCCTTCCTCGACTCCCTGCGGCAGGTGTCCGCTCCTGGCATGACAGATAGGAGGCTGCGTATGGATCACCACAACGCCATCGTTCGTCAGTGGGACGGCGCACATCGTCGTCTGGTCCTGTGTGATTATGACGGGACGCTGACCCCGCTGGTTCGCCGTCCTGAGCGGGCCAAGCCCACCCAGGCCCTCCGCCGTCTGCTGACCCAGGTGGGAAGCAATCCTGATGTGGATTTCCTGCTGGTCTCCGGCCGCAGCCATCAGATCATGCAGGATTGGTTTGGCGACCTGCCGGTGGGGCTGATTGCCGAGCACGGCGCCTGGAACCGCAACCTGCCCGGCAGCAACTCGGGCGAGTGGCAGCGGGCGAAGGGGCTGCCTGACTCCGATACCTGGCAGAAAGTGATCCGGCCCATCATGGAGGAATCAGCCACCAAGGTCCCCCACTCTTTCGTGGAAAGCAAGTCCGATGCTGTGGCCTGGCATTACCGGATGAGCGATGTCCAGGTGGCCGAACAGGAGCGCCAGGATCTGCTCCATCGTCTGCGCGGCGTAGTAGTCGGCCTGGGGCTGATGATCATGGAGAATTCCAAGGTCGTCGAGGTCACCCCCGTGGCCACCAGCAAGGGCCAGGCCATTCTGCCTTTCGTCAACAGCGGTGACTACGACTTCATGATGGCTCTGGGCGACGATGAAACCGACGAGACCATGTTCGCGGTCATGCCCGATAAGGGCTGGACCATCAAGGTCGGGCCCGGCCAGACCAAGGCACGGCTGCGAGTCAACGATCCGACCGCGGTCACTCTGCTGCTGGCCGACCTGGGTGCCGGCGTGGCCCGTGGCTCTGACGAGCCTGCGGCCTCCCACGACTTCCGCGACGACCATACCGTGGTCGACGAGGCACATGCCCAGCTCACTGACGACAAGTAAGGCAGGTCACCGCTAACCGCTACCGGTGGCAGCTAGTGAATGACGGCAAGTTTACGAGCGGCTGGTGGAGATCACCACCCACCGGCGGCAGTCGGCAATGACCATGGTCGGTCTGGTGCGACCGTTGCCTTCTGTCGCCTGTCCTGTCTGTCGGGGCGACTGGTGAGGGATGTCGGCAACTATATTGGCCGCAGACGGACTTTTGTTCATCATGCCGACTTGTTTGTCCAGCTTGATCGCATTGGCGAACCAATCTGTCTGTTGGCACGCCGATCCGTCTGGTGCTGGTGACTCACCTGGTTATCGGTCTGGTTGTTTCAATCCTCTCTCATACTTGTCTGGTCCTCGGGTGCCCAAACGTCCGATTGCTCACATGTTTTGGTTTTCTGGCATGTTTGGGTGTCCACCATGTTGACGGCTGACCCCATTGGTCGGGCCCGGCCGACCATACTTGGAGCATGGATACTTCAACAATCACCGCCTGTCTTGAGGCCGATCATGCCGCCGACCTGCGTAACGCCGCCCAACGTCTGGAAGGTGTGGCCCGCCATACCCTTATCGAGGAATCCGATGACCTGGGTGCTCGGATAGGCCATCGCGTTCTGCTCAAGCCGGAGAATCTGCAGCTGACCGGATCCTTCAAGATTCGCGGAGCTTACAACAAGGTGGCCTCGCTGAATCAGGACGAGCTGGACCGCGGCATCGTCACCGCTTCCGCTGGCAATCATGCCCAGGGGGTGGCTTTTGCCGCACGCAGTCGTGGCGCCAAGGCCACCATCGTCATGCCCCGAATCACGCCGCCGCTCAAGGTCGATGCCACTCGGGCCTATGGTGCCGAGGTTGTCCTGCAGGGTGAGGTCTTCGATGAAAGCTCTGATTACGCCCTGGGGCTGGCACGTGATCGCGGCATGACCTTCGTCCCGCCTTTTGACGACTACGAGGTCGTCTGTGGTCAGGGGACCATCGCCATGGAAATTCTTCAGGACGTGCCCGATGTCACCGATATCGTGGTTCCCCTGGGTGGGGGCGGGCTGGGCGCCGGCGTGGCGCTCGCCGTAAAGACCTTCAAGCCTGAGGTCAGAGTCATCGGAGCCACCCCGGTCGGATCTCCGGCCTGGCGTGAATCTCTGACAGCCGGTCATGTGGTCGCAGCAGATCAGATGCGTACGGCTGCCGAGGGCGTAGCCGTCAGACGTCCCGGCGATCTGAACTATGCTCTGCTCAGCCGCTATATGGATGATCTGGTCCAGGTGACTGAAAGCGACATTTCCGAGATGATCCTATTCATGCTGGAGAAGCACAAACTAGTGGTCGAGGCAGCTGGCGCCGTCTCCCTGGCAGCACTGGGTCAGCTGGATCTACAATCCGATGTCTTCCGATCGGCCCCGGGTCCGCATGTGATCGTCCCCATCATCTCGGGTGGCAATATCGATACGGTCACCATGGGTGCAGTCATCCAACGGGGGATGATCTCCCGCGGGCGCATCATGCAGTTCGGCGTGGAGTTGCCCGATGTTCCCGGCCAGCTGGTCAAGGTGGCCACGGTCCTGGCTGACCTGCGTGCCAATGTGATCGAGCTGAACCACGACCAGTTCAAATCCTCTGGCCACTATGACAACGGCGTGCTCTTGGAAGTGACTGTGGAGACCAACGGCCCCGATCACATCACCCAGATTCTGGACACCTTGCGCAGCCACGGCTTCCAGGTCCATCAGAACTACTGAGCACTATGTTCCGATTGGATCCGGTGCCTGTGCCTGGCATCCGATGTTCGGGGACAATGATGGACGATGATTATTGCCGAGAGAACAGTCAGAATGGTCGACGCCTTTGCTGGGCTTGGCTGATGGGACTTGCTGGTTCTTAAAGGGCCAATCTATGGCGATTCTTGTGCTGCCTTGCGCTCATCATAGGCGGAGTCCCTTCCCCGGAGTCGTCACAGTCTGCGGGTGGAGGACGTGGGTGTATCAGCCTATTTCGATAATCGACGAACAGATTTGCTTTATTTCTTCATTGTGCGTTGAGATGATGACGGCGGCACCTTGTTGGGCAAGTTCGCACAGTATACGTATTACGACGTTAGCGTTGTCTTGATCCAGCGCAGATGTCGGCTCGTCTGCAAGAATGACACTTGGCTGCTTGAGCAGGAGCCTCGCGAGGGCGATTCTCTGTTGTTCCCCGCCCGATAGGGTGTATATCTTTTTCTTCTGTGAACCTTTCATCCCGACGATGTCAAGTACGCTGTCGATTCGTTCATCCCGTTCCTTGCGATGCTCGCGCTTCTTCATTTTGAGGGGAATCTGCAGGTTACGCGATACGTTCCACTGTTCGACAAGACCATAGTTCTGGAATAGAAATCCGATGTTTTCGCGAAGACACACTCGCTGCCCCTTCCTGCTCTTATGCAAATAACCAGAACGGAATGTCCCTTCGTTGTAAGTGACCGATCCTTCATCGAAGTCCTCCAACAAGCCGACGCAGTTGAGCAGGGTCGTCTTGCCTGCGCCGGACGGTCCGCTCACTGCGATTATGGAACCAGGTCCAGCGTCGAAGGATAGTCTCGACCATAACGTGTGTTCTGCAAATCTCTTGGTAAGTCCTTCGACTTTCAATGTCGGCTGCATGCCTGCGTCTGTCATATGCATCTCCCTCCGCACCGCGTTTCACGGGCGTTTGATGTCGTCGGCACGGAACCTTGATTCGTATGCCGATACGGTAATGGCCATGATGAGGCTGGATCCGGCGAAGAGCAATGCTCCAGCCACCAGATCCGCAACCTTGTTCATCGAGCCGATAATGCCGACTGCTATGAGGGTCAGCAGCACCCCGGTGTTCTGCATGATAAGGAAGCCTCCATGTCTTCTGAAAAACCCGTATCCATGGATGAATTGGACGAAGGAGAGCCTGCGTCGTCTTGCGCAATACGCGGCCGAGCACACAAGGATGGCCATCATGGCAGCGGCCAGACCGAACGATATGGCTATGATGTCCCCGCGTTGCTCGTTCCGGGATAATGACAACGTATACGCTACCGAGTCCTTGGCGTTATCAATCCCCTGGAAGTATCCGGAGATACCATAATGGTCCAGCTTGCTTTGCAGGAGTTCCGGATCGGAGAACAATACACTATCGCTTGATGTGTATGACAGGTATTCCATGGGGCTGATCAACCCCGACGATGGGGATGTGACGGCTACCACTGGATTCTTCAAAGACAGCCTCTGCTGATCCTCCGCAGGCATGAACTGCGTTCCCGAGAAGAGAGATATGTCCTGGCCCGAACGTGTGCGGACCAAGACGCCGTGAGGGTTGCAGGAATATGATTTCTGTTTCCGGGTGACATCTCCTTGGCACATTCTCTTGAAATATTCGGCGTATTCCTTCAACAAGGCCCCGGGGTCCCCTTTATATGATGAAGGCACCAGGAGTGTGAAAGCCCCGATATCTTTTCCAACCACCCTGACCGGTTTCCCATCAAGCCCGGCAATGGGTTGCTTGTCGAGATAGTTCGGGCTCACTATCATCGAATCGGATCCGTCCGGTTCATAAGGATCATCGTAATAATCGGAGCCAAATTTATTATACCCGACCAGCATCGCCTTCCCCCTGCCGTCAAGATCCTCGATCACTTTCATCAGGGGAGGCGCTGCCCGGAGCTCATCCTCCTGTGTGATGTTGATTGAAAACCTCAGGACATATTGATCCGAGATGCGAGACCACTGTGCCAAGGACCGGCTGGTGCTCTGTACCGCGCTGATTCTATTCAGAGAGCCGCTGATGGTGCCAAAGAGAACAGCCACCACCATGAACTGGGCGAAACCGGCGATGATGCCATCACGGAGTTCGTTACCCTCTCCGTTGAGAACGGCGGGTATTCGATCGCGGAATGTACTGGCACCACCCAAAACCAACGCCAGGAAGACAAGATAAGCCGTCAATACAGCCACGGCGATAAACAGCGCTCGAAGGAGTCGCCAAATCTGGTGGAAGTTATTGACAAACCAGAGGAAAGGTAATCCCACTAAGGTAATTATCACCAATCCCACGGCGAGTGTGGCGAGCAGTGATACCAGCTCGCCGACGAGTATCCTTCCGCTGGTATAACCGTGCATCGCCTTGATCGCATGTATCTTCCTGTTCCTGGACAGGGAATACGCGGTGGAAACCACCAATGTGATGGCGATGATAACGACTCCCGCCCAAAGGCCACCCCTCCCTAACGCGTATATCATCGCAGCTATCCAGAAGCCTCGTGACCAGAGGCTTTGTGATTCGTCAACCACTATCCGGGAACGTGACAAAGCCTTGGCGAGCTGTTCCATATGCGACCTATCCGCATTGGTCGCATAGCTTCCGCGCAAGTCCTGGGTGGTAATCTCTTCAAAAGAAACTACTTTCGTTGACTGGTCACGCGTTGAAAAGGAAGGATAATCGTACCCTCCATTTCGTTGAAAAGACTTTTGGTCACCCACAAAGGCCACGAGAACACGAGACTTCATTGAATCACGAAATGAAGGTTGGATCTTGAAGACATTAATCCCCAAAGTTTTTGAAGCTTGAGCAATCGCACGCACGGCATCCGCCTTCGTCGCGGTATCAACCCTCTCGACGGTGAAAGAGGTGCCGGTACCTGCCGGAAGCTCCTGGTCGATAGTGATAAGCATCTCGAATGTCACCACTATGGTGAGAATCAAGGAAGCCCAAATCGTCAACCGTTCAATCCAGTGAATTCGCAAATACCTCACCCAAACTTCCTCAAGTCTTCTCCTTTGAAGGCGAATATGATGGCGAAAAACCTTCCATCACGTGCTATCCTACCCCATAAATACAGCTGATTCATTCCGGCCTCTCACATATAGAGACCGTTCTTGTGCCACTGATACCGATGTGGAATCCGAACCGGTACGATGACGCTGGCTACTCCTGGAACAATATCCTTGCCGGAGTTCGAACAACAGATCCAAGACCAGTTTGCTTGGTTACACTCACACCATGAGCATGGGATGTTTTAGTGGATGTAGTGCGGAATCATGTAGAGAATGTCGCTGGTGATGACACTGGTAGGGATTGTGGCGGTCGGCCAGTTGCGAATTTGATGTCAGTCGAGCCGGTTGCCCATTCGTCTGATCTGCTCGCTGGCCTGTCTATCGAGTGAGGCCGGGGCCTCGTCGAGGTGTCGTGTGACGTCGTGGGCGCGCGAGTCGAGCCTGCTGTTCTGCCTGCTCTGCAGACTTAAGAGCTGCTCGTTCACGTGCCGCTGCTAGTCGTACATCTTCCTGAGCTGTGTTTCGTTACTGCTGGCCGTTTGCTCCACGCTCTCCTCGAACGCCTTGTAGCCAAAGAGGGTGACCTTCCTTGAGGCTTCGCTCTGCCTGTTGCCTGAGTCCTCTAATCACTGCAAGCTGGTCAACAGCATCTGGTTGGCCGGTTCCATCGTGGAGGTTATCGTCTCCAACTACTCCCTGAGGTTCACCTGGTGGCTGGTG
This sequence comes from Bifidobacterium sp. wkB338, assembly GCF_003688325.1. Lineage (NCBI taxonomy): Bacteria > Bacillati > Actinomycetota > Actinomycetes > Bifidobacteriales > Bifidobacteriaceae > Bifidobacterium > Bifidobacterium sp. wkB338. The sequence continues at coordinate 3,970 of NZ_NPOR01000037.1, read as the reverse complement.
ACGAGCTGTATCTGCGCGCCCTGGTAGTTCCTGAGTTCCTCGAGCGCCTGCCTCGTCTCGCACAGTCGTGCACTCAGGTCCTCCTCGTTGCTCTGGTTCGGGTTCTTGTCCATGTCTCCTCGTTTCGTCCAGCAGCGATTGCAGTTCTCCGACCACGCTTTTAATCTGTTCGCGCAGCTTCTCAATGAGCGTCTCCCCAATGACCGCGAAGCGAAGTCATCCACCGTCAAAATCAAAATCAAAAATTCAAGTTTTCTAGTATACCTATATAGCTATATAGCTATATAGGTATATAGGGGATCTCTCATTAGCTTTACTGCGCGTGGGGCTAAGAGGGTTTGCTGCATTCAAAGTCCCTCAAATTACATTCAAGGTCCATCTCTTGAATTTGGTTTGATTGTGGCTTGTCTGGACGTGATTGCTGTCTGCGCTGGTTGGTGCACTTGGGGTGTGTTGCTGATGGTGGTTTCGTGATTGCTGGTGGGTCTGATGCTTGGGTGGTTACGTTTGGTGGGCTGTGATTGCTGGTGTTTTATGGATGTGGTGAGCTGGTTTCGGGCCCTTTCTGGGATAACGGTGAAATACTCGTTTCTGACTGCGGCGGTTCTTCCGGCGCGCACGTCCGGCTCTGTTCTTTCCTGCCGGCTCCGGCAGGCTTGTACCGCGTGCATGGAGGTGGAGAATCTGTCCACCAGGATGGCCCGGGACCGGCTGGCCGTCCTGGGCATGCCCTGCGGGATCAGCTGCGCGCAGCCGGCCGCATGACCGCATGAACGAAGGGCGCCCCCGGACCCGTCATTCATGGGTTCCGGGGGCGCCCTTGCGTCCTGGTGCGGTGGCCGTCAGGCGGTTGTCGGCTGCTTGTCCGTGTCCTGGACGTACCGGGCGACGGCCTTGCGGATGATGGCCGACTTGGGGATGCCCTCCTTCTTGGCCAGCCGGCTGGCCTTGTCGTCCAGGTCGTCGGGCACCCTGACCCTTCAGGTGCGTCGAGCGGTCCGTGCCTCGGCCCGCCGCTCCTCCAGCTTCTCCAGATTCGCCAGACTCTGGGCCATGAGCGATGCGGCCTGCTCGTCGGTCAGCAGCGGGGCGCCGGGGTCCCGCCGGATGGCGGCCTCCGTGTGGTGGATCAGCTCCCCCCGGTCGGCTGCGCGGATCATCGCATCGATGTCCTCCTGGTTCTCGGATGTGACTTGCTTGGCCATTTTGCGCTCCTTTCACCTCCTGCACGCCTGTCCCTCTCCGCCCTCACCGGGTGGCCTCGGCCCGGCGCAGGCGCATCTGGTCGAATTCCTCCTGGAGGTCGCGGAAGAACTCGTCCTCATCCACTCCGCGGTTCGGATCCTTGCGCCGTACGGAGCCTGGTATGACATCCAGGCGCTCCCCGCGTTCGGCCTTGGCGTTCATCTCCTCCATCTGCCGGCGCTCTTGTTCCGTCTTAGGCTCGTACTCGTATTCGTTCATGGCTATTCTCCTGTACCCAATAACATGGCTTTTTAAATTATTGGTTGGTGTTGTCTGGCCGTCTATCGGTCGTGCTTGTGCGGCCTGATCAGCCGCCGCTACACGTCGGTGACGGTCCTGGCGCGGAAGGCGATGAAATCCCCGGGCTCGGCTTCTGGAGTCGATTCGCTGTCCTTCTTCTGGGGTAGAGGTTCGCTTCCTGATGCAGAGTATCCGCGTGATAGGAGTGCCGGGGTTCCAAAACGACGCTGACAGGGGACCGGTACAGGCAGAGTCTGTCTGTAGCGAGACGGAAGACGGCTCAAGGATTGGCATAGTGGGCCCTGCAGGTTCTTGCAGGGCCCATCAGAAACCTGCAGATCGCAGATCTGTTCCAGTAATTGCGCGGAGCGATTGGGGAATCATCCTTGTCCGGCGATGGTTTTGTCGACGAGTTTGGGCAGTGCCTCTTCGATAGGTTCGTGGATGAGTCGGGTTGCCAGGGAATCGTATTGGGTCGAGCCCATGTTCATGATGGTGATTGGCACGCCCGCCTGGGCTGCCACCGGCACCAGCGAAGCTGCTGGATACACTTCCAAGGTGGAGCCAATCACCCAGAACTGATCGGCCTGGCTGGCCAGCCTCATGCTCTTCTCCATGGCTCCTTCGGGCAGGGCTTGACCGAAGTAGACCACATCAGTCTTGATGATGCCGTTGCATGGCATGTTGCCTTGGTAGGGCATGGGCTTGTGGCAGTGCGGATCGGGTTCCTGATCAAGCTTGGCCATGATGTCGGCCGTCCGATATGCCTGACCGCACTTCATGCAATGGGAGCTGCCGATGGTCCCGTGAAGGTTGACGATGACATCCTCGGAGTTGCCGGCTTTCTCGTGGAGGGCATCGAAGTTCTGCGTAGCCAGCAGGTTCAGCATGCCTGCCTGCTCCAGCCTGGCCAGTGCCTTGTGCGCTACTCCGGGCTGGGCCTTCCAGACTGGTGACTCCTTCTGCCACCGCCATGAATACTCCCGCTGCTTCCGGTCACTCATGAACAGGTCCAAGTCATAGACGTTCATCTGATCGGGATGCTTGGTCCAAACCCCGTCAGGTCCGCGAAAATCCGGTATACCGGCGGAAGTCGAGATTCCCGCCCCGGTCAGTACTGCAATTGTTGTGCTCATACACCCGTCTTACCATCCGTCAACAGAATCCATGACTCGCAGACCAACATAGTGCGCGAACATACATCTATATCAACATTTATATTCGTAGGCTGTGGATGACTGGCGGTCGAGAACGGGAGGTGAACTCCGCATTGGATACAGCCGACTATGAGCAGAGTTCAAAAGGACTATGAAGGGACTAAGCCGACACGCCAATTGCGCTGGGACCTGATCGTAACTTTGTGAATAAAATGTGTGCATGAAGCCGTGGCAATGCGCTGAAGTCCAATCTTCGCGACGTCTAAAGTTAAAAAGGGACATGCGACGACACGCCGTCTGAGGGCTTGTTATAGCTTGTTTTGAGGGTCTTCTCGGAGGGGCCGGGTTGCGTTTTGGCTGGCTCGTGGTAAGTTTATCTCTTGCTGCTCAACACGGCGGTTCTTCTTCCGGGAGGAAGATGAACGCTTGTTGGTGTGGTGGTGGTTTGAGAACTCAAGAGCGTGTTTGTGCTACTTATAGCTTTTTGATTGCCAGTCCGATGCCTTCCTTGTTTTGGGGTTTCGTGGGAGCGTGTAATTGGTGTCGGGGTTTTTCGTGGGTTGGTTTCCTCCTTATGGAAGCTGGCCCGTCAATTATTGATGTGAGTCGTTTCGGCTTCTTCATGGTTTTTTTGTGGAGGGTTTGATTCTGGCTCAGGATGAACGCTGGCGGCGTGCTTAACACATGCAAGTCGAACGGGATCCGCCAAGCTTGCTTGGTGGTGAGAGTGGCGAACGGGTGAGTAATGCGTGACCAACCTGCCCCATGCTTCGGAATAGCTCCTGGAAACGGGTGGTAATGCCGGATGCTCCGCATCATCGCATGATGGTGTGGGAAAGGGTTTACCGGCATGGGATGGGGTCGCGTCCTATCAGCTTGTTGGCGGGGTGATGGCCTGCCAAGGCTTCGACGGGTAGCCGGCCTGAGAGGGCGACCGGCCACATTGGGACTGAGATACGGCCCAGACTCCTACGGGAGGCAGCAGTGGGGAATATTGCACAATGGGCGCAAGCCTGATGCAGCGACGCCGCGTGCGGGATGACGGCCTTCGGGTTGTAAACCGCTTTTGATTGGGAGCAAGCGAGAGTGAGTGTACCTTTCGAATAAGCACCGGCTAACTACGTGCCAGCAGCCGCGGTAATACGTAGGGTGCAAGCGTTATCCGGATTTATTGGGCGTAAAGAGCTCGTAGGCGGTTCGTCGCGTCTGGTGTGAAAGTCCATCGCTTAACGGTGGATCGGCGCCGGGTACGGGCGGACTGGAGTGCGGTAGGGGAGACTGGAATTCCCGGTGTAACGGTGGAATGTGTAGATATCGGGAAGAACACC